>DXGK01000040.1 GCA_019113965.1 Candidatus Limosilactobacillus merdipullorum | reverse complement strand
TGGTTCAGTACCGGATGGGCGAATAGCGATCCAGGTCTCATCATCCAAAATGTACTTTAAAACGTTGGATAATGGCATGTTCATCTTGGTAGTCTTGCCATTAGTCGTGGTGGTATCGTCGCTGAAGTCTTCGGTAGTAACCACCTTGTGGCCGGCAAAATCGGCAATTCCTTCATCACGGAATTTCTTCATCATGGCAGCCATCTTCTTTGGCCCATCGACGCCCGGATACATCTTGGCAATGGTCTTTTCACGGAAGTAGCCATACTTAGCAAAGAGTTCCTGAACGCCATCGTACATCGTCATCTTGCGACTCCGGTAGTAAGCAGCAATTTCTGCCAACAGCGTCAGCGACTGGATGGCATCCTTATCACGGACGAATGGCTTGATCAGGTACCCATAACTTTCTTCAAAACCAAACATAAAGGTATGGTCAGCCTTGCCAGTTTCGTACTGGTGAATCTGGTCGGCAATCCACTTAAAGCCGGTCAAGACATTGATCATTCCCACACCGTAGGATTCAGCAATCTTGGTAGCCAGTGTTGAAGAAACAATCGACTTCACTGCGACCGCATTAGCTGGCAGGGTTCCCGCTTGCTTGTGGGCTTCCAGAATGTAGTGCAGCATGATCGCGGCAATCTGGTTACCAGTCAGCAACTGGTATTCGCCGTCCGGTTGACGAACCGCACAACCAAGTCGGTCGGCATCCGGGTCGGTGGCAATCAGCACGTCGGCATCAACCTGCTTGCCCAGTTTAATAGACCGAACGAACGCTTCAGGGAATTCTGGGTTAGGGTGCACCAGTCCCGGGAAGTCACCGTTTGGTTGAGCTTCGGTCGGTTCGATCACAAAGTTGGTAAAACCTGCCTGACGAAGAGCCCGTTCGCCCAGCATCCGGCCAGTCCCGCAAAGTGGTGAGAAGACAAACTTCATATCCTTGCCGTATTGACGGGCCAGTTCCTTGTTAATCGTTACGTCCTTGGCATGTTCCAGGTAGGCATGGTCGACATCCTCGCCCATTTCGATTTCCAGGCCGCGGTTCTTCATTTCCTGTTCGTCAGCCAACGGAATATTAAAGAGGTCATCGATCTGGCGAATGTAACCGGTCATCATGTCAGATTCCTTTGGCGGCATTTGACCACCGTCTTCACCGTAAATCTTGTAACCGTTGTATTCCTTCGGGTTGTGGCTAGCCGTAATCATAATGCCGGCGTAGCAGTGGTTGTAGCGAACGGCAAATGATAGCTCCGGCGTTGGCCGAACGTTATCATAGATGTAAACCTTGATCCCATGGACACCTAATACCCGGGCGGCATCATGAGCAAACTCGCGAGAATGGTGACGAGAGTCAAAACTAATCGCCACCCCTTGCTTTTTCACCGCATCGCCAAGCGAATCCATCAATGTGGCTAAACCCGCGGTCGCCTGCCGAACGGTGTAGATATTCATCCGGTTAATTCCCGGGCCCATCACGCCACGCATTCCGGCCGTCCCAAACGACATCGGCGCATAAAACGCATCCTTGATCTTTTCTTCATCATCTTTGATTGCGGATAATTCAGCCTTCAAATCAGCTGCCAGGTTTGGCTGGTTAACCCAGCTCTGGTAAGTTTCTTTCCAGCTCAAAACGCCATCTCCTTCGTTTATTCAATCTCCCGTTAATTATACCGCAAACGTTCTCAACAGGCGACCACCCTTAGGCAAGGCGTCCTTCCCTCTGCCAGCACTCAATCTGTCTGGCCACGCCGTCATCAACATCCGCTGGTGCCACAATCTGTGCCGCTTGTTTAATTGTCGGCACCGCATTAGCGACCGCTACCGGCCATCCCGCCGCTTCAAGCATGGGCAGGTCATTACCACCATCGCCAAAAACAGCTAATTCATCCTTTTGCAAGCCATATTGCTGGCAGACGTAGCGCAAGGCAGCTGCTTTACCAGCCTCCTGACTAGTCATCTCTAAATAACCGCCGCCTGTCCAAAATAGTTGCAGGTCTGGCAATTTTAGCTGCTGGATCACTTTGATAATTTGTTCACGCAACGACAGTCCTTGGACAATGACCAGCAGTGCTAGCACTTCATCGCTTGCGCTCGGTCGATTCTGGATCTGCGGATCAATGCCTGTGTAATCGGCCTCGCCTTGGACACCATCATCAATCCCGTTGGCAAACCACTCATTCAAGCCAAACCAGCAATAATGAACATCGGGAAATTGCTCGGCTAATACCGTCATGACAGTCACCGCAGTGGCAACTTTGAGCGGAAAAGTTTTCAGAGTAGTTAATTTTCCATCATCCACGTTGAAAATCACCGCACCATTATTACCACACTGAATTCCGGATAAGACTAGGTGATTAATCATCGGCATCATTAAGACAGGCATCCGTCCAGAGACCAGTGTGAGCGGAACCGGACAAACCGACAAAACGTCAACAGTCTTCGGTGAAAATGGCCGGTCATAGGGCAGAATGGTCCCATCGATATCGGAAAAAAGCCATTTAATCATTGCCCATTACTTTCCTTGCAGGTAATGGTAAAGTTGCTGACCGGCGATGGCACCGTCGCCGACCGCCGTGGCCACCTGACGAAGCGGTGTTTCCCGCACGTCTCCGATGGCGAAAATTCCGGGCACACTAGTCCGCATTAGGGAATCAGTCTTAACCCAACCCTGGTTATCCAAAATTCCTAAACCAGCAAACGGCTTGGTCATTGGCACACTACCAACGTAGATGAAGACACCATCTGTCTGCATTTGACCCTTTTCATGCGTCTGATTATTAACGGTATCAACTGACTGAACTTTTTTGTCGTCACCATTAATCTTGGTCACGCTCGTGTTAAAAATAAACTCAATGTTCTGGTGCTGTTTAGCCTGCTCCTGGAGCACCGGTTGGGCCCGTAAGTGGTCTTTCCTGACCAAGATACTAACCTTGCTGGCCAAGCCGGCAAGGTAGGTTCCTTCTTCAACCGCCGAGTCACCACCACCAACGACTACCACGTGCTGGTCCTTAAAGAAGGCCCCGTCGCAGACGGCACAGTAGGAAACTCCACGGCCGCCATATTCTTCTTCGCCATCCACGCCGAGGTGACGCTGGCTGGAACCGGTGGCAATGACCACGACCTTGGCCTGGTAAGTTTCTCCCATGTCGGTCGCGACCTTTTTCCATTCGCCATCCACCATTAACTGCTGAACGGTACCGTAAGCATACTGGGCGCCGAATTGCACCGCACCCTGGTACATCTTCTCCGCTAATTCAGGACCCTTCACGGACTTAAAGCCCGTATAGTTTTCAATCGTGGCGGTGTTGTTCAAATTACCGCCATAAATTCCCCGGTCAAGCATGAGGACCGATAGGTTAGCCCGCGATGCATAGAGCGCGGCAGTCATTCCGCCAGGTCCCGCACCAATCACGATCACATCAAATTTAGTTTGCTTTTCTTCTGCCATGGTAATCCTCCTTATCAACGCTACTTACTGTTTTCATCATACCGATCGGCCGCCCAAAAGTCTAGCAAGATACTTACAAATAATAAGCAAAAAGGGCGGCTATTAACCGTCCTTTCATTTTTACTTCGTCAGAATCATAACTCCCCATGGGGCAACCGTGTTCGCGGCCGGCTGGCCAGTGAGCAGGTCATGCTCATTTTGAAAGTCTGCCGTTAAAGTTTCCTCTTGGTTGCTCAGATTCAGGATAAAGGTTAAGTCCTTGCCGTCTTTTTGCCGCCGGGTAATTTCCAGTGGCGTCTGACTAGTCGTCAGCTGCTGAATACCCAGCTGGTGGATAATGTCAGCCATCACCTTGCCCAAACCTTGGTCATCCAACCGTGTACCAACATACCAGGCCTGCCCTTTGCCAAACTGGTTGATGGTGACCGCCGGGGTACCAGCATAAAACTCACTGGCATAGTGGCCTAACTCTTTTGCGCCCTCCAGGTGAATCTGGTCGCAAACCAGCGTGGCATCGCAGGTTAGTCCACCGTCTAATGATACCTTGACCGTCTTTTTTGGTGTGACGGCATCGGATTCTTCAACCCAGATTCCGGTAAGCTTCTTCAGCGCGCCAGGGTAGCCACCGAGGTAAACATTGTCCTGCTCGTCAACCAAGCCGGACATGTAGGTGGTAACAAAGTGGCCACCATGTTTAACGTAGTCCTCAATCTTCTGTTCAAGGCCAGTCTTGACCATGTACAAAACGGGGGCAACGACCAGGTCATACTTGCTAAAGTCATCGTCAACGCTAATGACATCCACGGGAACATGTAGCCGGTAAAGCTGCTTGTAGTAGTCAAGGATGTCATCAACGTAGTTAAAGTCCTGGCTAATACCGGCAACGTATTCGTAAGACCAGAAGTTAGCCCAGTCAAAGACCAGGGCGACCTTGGCTGACACTCGTGAACCGATAAAGTCATTGCCAAACTTCTTCAGGTCGTGTCCCAACTGAGCCACCTCACGGAATGCTCGCGTATCCGTTCGCTGGGAGTGAGCAATCACTGCACCGTGGAACTTCTCAGACCCGCCAGTTGCTTTCTTCAGCTGGAAAAACTGGACGGTATCGGCACCGTGAGCCACTGCCTGAAACTCAGTTGCCCGCATCTGACCGGGCCGCTTCATTGGGCTGTACGGTTGCCAGTTAACCTGCGACGGCGTCGATTCCATCAGCATAAATGGCTGGCCCTGTTTGAGCCCACGCATCAGGTCGTAGAGGAATGCCGGCTTGTACCATGGCTCATCATAGAACGGGTAAGAATCATAGGCGATGATGTTCTGGTCCTTGGCCCATTCCTGATAGTCAATCATCTTATTCGGCGCACTGTGGACGTTGGTCATCACCGGCGTGTGTTGGTCATACTGTTCGATGATGTTCTTTTCGTTACTGTACAGGTGGTGCAAGCTTTCGGATTGAAAGCGCAGGTAGTCAATTGATAAGCCAGCCACAATCGTGTGCGAGCCTTCTGGGCCCCAAGCATCCCCCAGCTCATTGGGCGCCACGATTTCGTCCCACTGGTGGATAGTGTGGCTCCATACGGCGTTATCCCACGCCTTGTTCAGGTTGGCCAACGTCTGATAACGCTTCTTCAACCACAGTCGGAAGGCCTTCACACAGTTATCGCAATAGCAGTTGCCACCATACTCGTTGTTGACGTGCCAAGCGACAATGTGCTGATTGCCTGCATAACGCTTTGCCAGGTGGTCAACCAAGTCGTTGGCCAGGTGCTGGTAGTTCAGGCTGCTTGGGCAAAAGTTATGCCGCTGGCCAAAGTTGTGGCGCCGCCCCTGGTAGTCGACCCGGGCCACGTCCGGATAGTTCTTAAACATCCAGGCGGGCATTACTGCGGTCGAAGTTGCTAGAACAATGGAAAAGTCATTGTCGCTTAATTCCTTAATGATCGCATCGAGCTGATGAAAATCATAAACACCTTCGGACGGTTCCAGCGCTGCCCAGGAAAAGACGTTAATAGTTGCCGAATTAATCTCAGCCTGCTTGAAAACCTGAATGTCCTTGGCCCATGTATTGGCTGGCCACTGGTCAGGGTTATAGTCCCCACCATAGAGAACCCTTGGTAATTTATTCTTCATCGTTATTACTCCTTAATCGTGCAAAGTAACATCCATGACGTGATCGCCGTGTTGGACTTTCTTATCGATTGCCAGCTTACTGTGGTCCGCAATTCGCTGTGGCTGAGTAAAGAAGACAATTACATCGTCATTGTAACCGTTGCGAATGATCTGATCACGGTCGAAGTCTAACAGTAAGTCGCCCTTCTTTACCTTTTGACCGGCCAGGAAGTGCGTCGTAAAGGTTTCCCCGCGCATGTTAACCGTCCCCAAACCAACGTGAACAACGGTTTCCAACCCGTTTTCGGAAACAATGCCAAATGAGTGCTTGGTGGTAAAGACGAAGCGAATCACCCCGTCGTACGGTGCGTAAATTTCCCCGGCATCTGGCGCAATGGCAAAGCCAGTCCCGAGGAAGCCCTTGTGGCCCTGTTCGTCGACCACGTTGTCTAAGCTCTTCAATTCACCATCAACAGGAGCGTAGAGGCTGGTGGTTAAGTCACCATCGTTGACATTGGCAACTTTCTTGACTTCCTCATCAGTCCCGGCAACCTTGCCAGCAGCTAACTTGGCGTTGAGTTGTTCAACCACTTCGGCGTGCTTCTTTTCGGTCAGGGTAACCTTAGTTAGGAAGACCAGCAGTGAACAGATCGCAAATGCTAACGGAATATAAAAGGCTAGTGAGTTAAAGAGGTGAATGTTGTGCGCCGTCATATCCTTGGCAGTTGCACTCCCGGTCATCCCACAGGTCAGGGCAATCCAGCCGACCAAACCGTTTGAAAAGGCCCCGGTTAACTTATCGATCATTGGCCGTACCGCCAGGCTGACCGCTTCGTTCCGTGGACCAGTCTTCAACTGACCATATTCAATCGCATCGGTAATCGTCAAAACAGTTACCAGTTGGGCGTAGTTGAAGTTGAACAAGATCAAACCAATCGTCAAAACAACCAAGTTGTGACCACCAAATAGGAAGATCAAGTAAGCCAGCATCATGGCAATTTGCCCGGCAGTAAAAATCCACTTCCGCAGAATCTTTTTGTTTAAAATTGGGAAAAGCGGACTGGTGACAAAGCCCATCACCGTTCCAACAGTCCCTACCAGCCAGAACTTGTTTGGTGCTGCTAAGACAAACTTGAAGTAGTAGAACAAAACACCGTTAGTAACGACGTAGGCAAAGGAATAAAGCAGGTATTCCAGTGATGGCCACATAATTTGGTCGTTGTGGAAAATGGCGGCAAAGACTTCCTTGATCGTCGTCTTCTTCTTCGCCGAAGTCCGGATCAGGTTTTCCTTTTCCTGGGTTCCGGCACAAACGATAAATGCTGACAAGAGGGCTACGGCCGAAACAATGATGGCAAAGGCTAACCAGCCCTGCGGACCTTCATTGTGCTTGCCGGTAGCCAGGTAAGTAAAGTAAGTAACAACCGGTACCACGATGATTGACAAACCGTTCCAGCCAATCGTTCCGGCAAAGGCACCGAGTGAGGTGTAAATACCACGTTCATCAGAGTCTTCACTCAGTGCTGGGACCATCCCCCAGTAGGAAACATCGGAGAATGAATAGAAGACGTCAAAAGTGATAAAAATAATGACAAACAAGATGGCATAAAGAACCCAGTTGACCTTTGCCAAACCGAAGATCCCGGTAAAGAGGACAATCATCAAAACGGCACTGACGATATTTCCCCAGAAGATCCACGGTTTGAACTTGCCCCAACGAGTATGGGTATTGTCAACAATGTTCCCAATCAGTGGGTCGATAAATAATTCCAGAATCCGCACTGCCACAATCAAAAAGGTACTCAACCCAATCAACTTGTCGGCGATGTTCTTTTGAATTCCAGCAAACATGCCACTAGTAACGAAAATAATGAAGTATGTGCTTAGTGCCCCGTAAAAGGCCGAGTGACCCAGGTTACCGAGACAGAAAGAAAGACGGGAAATAAACTTTTTGGCCGTCAACTTGTTCTGCTAACTGCTATCCATAAGGAATACCTCCTAAAAATCAAAGCTAATGATTATTGACGTCATCGACAAAACGCATGAATGCCTGCTGCCCCTCGTCGGTTCGCTTATATGCGCCGGCATCTTCCAGAACGCGGGCAAAAACGTTGCCAACTGCATTTTTAACAATGTCGCTAACGTTATCCGCGTTAATCTGTGGATGTTGCTCCTTGAGCTGTTCAGCCCACGGGCGATGGTAGTCTGCCATCTCGTTTGGTTGACCCAGCAGGAACTTTTCCACTTCCCTTAATTCGGGTTTTAACCGCGGTGGCAAAATTGCCCAGCCCATCACCTCAATGAGACCGATGTTTTCTTTCTTAATATGTTGAACATCCTTGTGCGGATGAAAAATGCCATCCGGGTACTTGGCTGACGTCTGGTTGTCACGAAGCACCAGGTCTAATTCCAGTTGGCCGTTGCGCTTACGAGCAATCGGGGTGATCGTGTGGTGCGGTACCCCCGCTGTTTCTACCCGAACATCAACACTTTCGTCACTGTAATGGCGCCAGCAATTCAAGATTTTGTTCGCCAATTCAACCAATGGTTGTTCCTGACTGCTCCGCAAACGAATTACCGACATCGGCCACTGGACAATTCCTGCAGTCACGTCTTCAAAGCCCTTGAAAGTCAGCGGTGTGGCAATTGGCGACTTCTCCATTGGAAATTGGTGTCGACCGCCTTGGTAGTGTTCGTAACTGAGAATCGAGCCACCAACAATGGGTAGGTCAGCGTTGCTGCCGACAAAGTATCCCGGAAATTGTTGAATAATGCTCAATAATTGCTGAAATGTCGTCCGGTTAATCACCATCGGCCGGTGCTGACTCGCCAAGAAAATACAGTGTTCGTTAAAGTAGGCGTACGGTGAATACTGAAAGCCCCACTGTTGGTCACCCAACTTAAATCGGATCACCCGGTGGTTCGTCCGTGCCGGGTAGTTCACCCGTCCTGCATAACCTTCGTTTTCAATACAAGGAGCACAACGTGGATAACCGGTATCCTTAGCCTTCTTGGCTGCCGCAATTTGTTTGGGATCCTTTTCCGGTTTACTCAGGTTAATCGTGATTTCAATCTCACCATAGTCAGTTGGGGTCGACCAGACAATGTTTTGGGCAATCGCCTTGGTCTTGATATAGTCATTTTGCTGGCTTAGTTGGTAGAAATACCTCAACGCTTTCTGCGGGTCTGAAACGTACTTGTCCCAAAACCGCCGGTTGATCACGCTAGGCGCCGGTGTCATTAGGTCCATTAACCTGGCCCCTAAAATATCCTTACTACCTTGGTTGTCAATCCGGCCGTTTGCCGCTGCCACGTCTACGAGATCATCCTTCAGGTCAATTAATGAAGACTTGACAGTCGTTGCCGTTAGCGCGGAATCACCAACCATGCTAAGCACCTGGTTAGTCAGGTAAATTCGGTCTTCGTCCGTATAATCACTGTTTTGAATGACCTGGTCGACAAAGGAGGACACTAGCTTTTGCTCGGTCATATTTCTCTTCTTCCTCCCTATTGCAATACCTTTGTTCCATCAGCAATGGATGCCTGGTAGAACGATGGCTGATAACCAATTTCTTGAACGTACTTATCTGCCACCGCTTTCTCAAAGTCTTGGACACGGTCGTTTTGCACGATTGCAATAGCACAGCTACCAAAGCCGGCTCCCGTCATCCGGGCCCCCAGGCCACCTGGTTTCTGCCAAGCAGCATGAACCAGCGTATCCAGTTCCTTCCCTGTTACCTGGTAGTCATATTGCAATGAGACGTGCGAAGCGTTCACCAGCCGGCCAAAGGTTGCCAATTTGCCAGCGGGCAACACCTTTTCGGCTTCCTTAACCCGTTGGTCTTCAGTTACCGCATGACGAGCCCGTTTCAGCAATGTTTCGTTGTCTAACAGGTAGGAATACTGGTCAAACTGCTCGAAGTCTAAACCGCAAAGAGCTTTGATGTCTAACTCGCGTTGCAAGTTGGCCAAGGCGTGCTCACATTCGGAACGCCGTTCGTTATATTTCGAATCTGATAATTCACGCCGTTTGTTAGTGTTCATGATAATGATGACGTTGTCTCCCAAATCAAGTGGCACCAGCTGGTAGTCCATCGTTGCGGTATTGAGCATAATGGTGTGGTCGCGTTCTCCCATCCCGACAGCAAACTGGTCCATCATGCCGGAATTAAGGCCGATAAAGTCATTTTCTGTTTTCACGCCGATTTTGACGAGCTCAATCCGTGCAATTGACAGGTCAAAGAGATCTTGACAGAGGACGCCGATTAAGAGTTCTAGTGATGCCGAGGATGACAGTCCAGCACCGTTCGGAATGTTTCCTTCAACGTAGACATCCATTCCGCTGTCAACCGGATAACCCGCTTCCTTCAAGAAGTGAATCACTTCCTTAGGGAAATTGGTCCACCCATCATTCTGATCATAATGAAGGTTGTCCAGGTCGACACTGATGACCCCATCGTCGGCAAAGTTAGCGGAATAAAAACGCAATTGGTGGTCATCACGTTTTCGCGCTGCCCCCCATCGCCCCGAGGTTAATGGCACACGGAAAGACGTGGCCGCCGTTATAATCAATATGTTCGCCAATCAGGTTAATTCGCCCTGGCGAAAAAACAACCGTGGTTGGCGCTTGGCCGAATATCTTGGAAAATTTTGTGATTATTTGATCTTTTTCTAACACTTAAACCGCCCTTTAGCGTAATCGTTTTCATCTGCAAGCTAATAGTAACATCAAAATCACTAAAGGCAGGTAAATGTTTAGTAAAAATATTGTGAAATTTTACTCAAGGGTAGCTGGTCCTGTTATAATAGTCAAAAAGTTATCCGAACAAAAAAGGAGGTCAGCACTAAAATGTCAACTTTACGCGACATAGCTAAAGAGGCACACGTCTCACCCGCTACTGTTTCACGTGTTCTCAATTATGATTCAACCATGTCAGTCGGCGATGCCACCCGGAACCGGATTTTCCGCACGGCAGAAAAGCTTAACTATACAAAGCACCGCCAAGGACGCGGCGCTAAGACTGTCAAAAAGATAGCAGTCATCCAATGGTATACCGAACAAGAAGAGCCGAATGACCTCTACTATTATCCGATTCGGTTGGGAATTGAAAAGGCAGCATGGCAACTTGGGGTAGATGTCCAGCGTATTTTTAACGACCATCCTAAGGATTTGTTTGACCGGCTAAATGGCTTGGAAGGAATTATCGCCATTGGCAAGTTTAGTGCTGATCAAATTCAAAAGATGGAGAGTCTCCAAGTTCCCATCGTTTTTGTCGACTTTGATGCCCTCCGTTACGGACATGATTGCGTGGTTTCCGATATGCGTGGTTCGGTAGATAAAGTACTCGAATACTTTTTGGGACACCACCGCAACAGAATTGGCATGCTCGCCGGGGTGGAAGAAACCACCGGCGACCAGCACCAGGTAGTCGTTGATCCCCGCCTTGCCGAATTTCGTGCCTATCTGGACGACCATCAGTTACTGAACCCCGACTATATCTTTACTGGCGACTTTACCCAGGATGCCGGTTTTCAAATGATGAGCCAGGCAATCAAACGCTTAGGCGCTGATTTACCAACTGCTTTCTTCGCAGCGAATGACCGAATTGCCGTCGGGGCACTGAAGGCTCTTAACCTTGCCCATCTCAAAGTCCCAGAAGACGTTAGCATTATTTCCTATAATGATTCCGCAATCGCGCAGTACTCTAACCCCCAGCTCAGCAGTGTCAAGGTGTACACCAGTGAAATGGGTGCGGAAGCTTTGCAAATGATCGTCCACCGTCCCCCGCATGAACTAGCGCGTAAGGTTACCCTCGCCACCAGTCTCGTATTACGTGATAGTAGCGATTAATGTTTCCACAATCAAAAAGCCGCTTAGGACTCCTTGCGAATCCTAAGCGGCTTTTTTTAAATAAATAGTGTTAAGTTACTTCTTGCTCTTCTTATCTTCTGCAGCTAAACGGCTACCAATTTCCTTCAGGTATTGGCGAAGGTCATCCTTGACCTGCGGGTGATTTAGACCATATTCAATGTTGGTTTGAATCCAGCCAAACTTATTACCAACATCGTAACGCTTGCCCTTGAATTCATGGGCAAAGACGCGCTGTGTCTTGTTCAGGGTGTCAATCGCGTCAGTTAGCTGAACTTCGTTGCCCTTACCAGGCTTGGTCTTAGCAAGAACATCAAAAATTTCCGGAGTAAAGATATAGCGGCCAATGATCGCCAAGTCACTAGGGGCGTCAGCCGGATCCGGCTTTTCAACAAAGCTAGTGACATTGTAGAGGCCGGGTTTAACTTCGGCACTCGGGTTAATGACCCCGTACTTAGCAGTGTCTTCATGTGGCACCCGCATTACAGCCAACGTAGAAGCACCGGTCTCATGGTAACTATCGATCAATTCCTTGGTCAGTGGTTCACCGGTACCATCAATGTTGTTCAGGTCATCACCGAGCATTACCACGAATGGTTCATCCCCGATGAAGTCACGAGCAGTTAAGACAGCGTCCCCTAAACCACGTGGGTGTGACTGACGAATGAAGTAGATGTTGATGTCGGTCGTTTCCTGAACGAGCTTCAACATCTCATCCTTATGCTTCTCTTTCAGGTTGTCTTCCAACTCCGGGTTTGAATCAAAGTGATCTTCGATGGAACGCTTGTTTTTACCATCAACCACAACAATGTCTTCGATTCCGGACTTGCGAGCTTCTTCAACGATAAACTGAATCGTTGGTTTATCAACGATTGGCAGCATTTCCTTGGCCAGGGCCTTCGTTGCTGGCAAGAAACGAGTCCCTAATCCAGCGGCCGGAATAATGGCCTTCCGTACTTTTTTCATTACTTATAATTCCTTTCAATTTAGAAATACAAACAAGCAAATTATACCACATTACTCTAATTCTGTCGTGACCTTCCGGCCCATCAGTTCATCGATAGCCTTTTCAATGTCCTCATCTTCGTACAAAACGCGGTATAAAGCGTCAGTAATCGGCATTTTTACCTGCCGTTTTTCGGCAAGTTCGTGGGCAGCCTTGGTGGTATAGACGCCTTCGATAACCATCCCCATGTGTGAAATAACGTCACCAAGCTTTTGACCTTGCCCGAGCTGGTAACCGGCACGCCAGTTCCGGGAATTCTTACTAGTGGTTGTTACTACCAAGTCCCCCACACCGGAAAGGCCAATAAAGGTGAACGGGTTCGCCCCAAAGGCAACGCCCAACCGACGAATTTCCGCGAGGCCCCGCGTAATCAGCGCGGCACGGGCATTATCCTTGTAGCCGAGGCCGCTGAGGGCTCCCGCACCGATGGCAATAATGTTCTTTAAGGCAGCCCCAAATTCGGCCCCAATGACATCATCATTGGTATAAACCCGGAAGTAAGAATTACTAAACAACTTTTGTACTCGCTCAGCACTTGCCAGGTTAACCGAAGCTGCCGTGACGGCAGTCATGTCTT
This sequence comes from Candidatus Limosilactobacillus merdipullorum, assembly GCA_019113965.1. Lineage (GTDB taxonomy): Bacteria > Bacillota > Bacilli > Lactobacillales > Lactobacillaceae > Limosilactobacillus > Limosilactobacillus merdipullorum. The sequence continues at coordinate 2,323 of DXGK01000040.1, read as the reverse complement.
GAATGGCTACGTCTTCAGCATGGCTCGGTCCAGACAGGACGACCACATCCTGGCGGTGTGCAGCCGGGATGCACTCTTCGATAATCTGGGATGGCCGCTTGTAAGTACTCTGCTCCAGCCCCTTGGTAGCATGGATAATTAACGGCTTACTATCCAGTTCAGTTAGCAATTTGCTAAGCTTCATTGATACTTCCCGAATACCCTTCGTTGGAATAACGATCAGGACGTACTCAGCATCCCGCACTGCCTCCTTCATATCGATGGTGACATGAAGGTCCTTGGAATACTTGAAATCTTCCATGTACCTCGGGTTGACATGCCAGCGGTTAAAGGTTTCAACCTGCTCTTCATCACGCGACCAGAGCCAAACATCCTTACCATTACCAACTAACAAGTTTGCCAAAATACTACCCCAGGACCCAGCCCCGAGAACTGCGACTTTTTCTGCCATCTTATTTTTTCTCCTTTCGCGACGTAGCCAAATCATACCATGAAATGTGGCCACGACGCCGACGAACGACCCAGACAACCAGGGCCACAACTACTAAAATCAGTGATAACAACTGGGAAACGCGGATTGTCGAACCAATCATCAAACTGTCCGTGCGCATCCCTTCAATTACAAATCTACCGCAACCATACCAAATTAGGTAGGAAAGTGCAATTTCACCCCGTTTAAAGAGGTGGAAACGGTGACGCAGCAACATTACCAAGATAAAACCGCTTAAGTCCCATAATGACTCATACAAAAAAGTCGGCACCCGATAATAACCACCAATCTTCATCTGGTTAATCAACCAGTTAGGTAAGTGGGCAGCCACCAGTGTCGCACGCGTTGTCACTTTACCAAAGGCCTCCTGGTTAATGAAGTTCCCCCAGCGGCCCATTCCTTGTCCAAGCAAAACGGTTGGTGCCACGATATCTAGCATCAACCAAACCGGTAAATGATAACGCTGACAGTAAAAGTATAGCACGATCGCACCGCCAATGATGCCGCCATAAATGGCAATGCCCCCAGCCCAGATGGCGATGATCTCTCCGGGATGAGCGGCATAATATGGCCACTGGAAAGCCACGTAGTAAGCTCGTGCACAAATAATGGCAACCGGTAATGCCCACAACAAGAAACTATAGAAGTAATCTTCATCAAGTCCTTGCCGTTGGCCTTCCTTGACACATAACCACAATGCTATTAGCACCGCGGCCCCAATAATCACCCCATACCAGTGGACAGAAAAGGGTCCCCACTTTAAAGCCAGTGGGTCAATTGCAGCTACATTATTGCTCATGCTTCTTCTTGGTGTCCCTTTCCGAATTCCGTTTGATTAACGAGTTCAGATTACGGTCAAACGTTTCGGTCGCGTCGTAACCCATCGTCTCTGCCCGGAAGTTCATCGCCGCCGATTCAATGATAATTGCCAGGTTCCGACCAGTCTTGACCGGAATCGAGACCTGAGGAACGACGACCCCTTGAATATCACGGTGGTCGCCCCGGTCGCCCAAACGGTCAAACTGGGCATCTGGTGTCCAAGTTTCCAGGTGAACGATAAAGTCGATGCTATCTGACGGCATCACCGCGGCCGTCCCGTAAAGGGTCATGACGTCAATGATCCCGATTCCCCGAATTTCCATTAGGTGGTTGAGGATTGCCGGCGCCTGACCAACCAGCGTCTGTTCATCCAAGGCATAGACCTCAACCCGGTCATCAGCAACCAAACGGTGACCACGCCGCACAAGTTCCAGTGCCGTTTCACTCTTACCGACTCCCGAATCACCAGTAATCAGCACACCAATCCCGTTAATATCAACTAATTCTCCGTGAATCGACTGGCGATCGGCAAGCCGCCTGGTCAGGTAATTGGTCATGTTACTGATCGCCCGTGACGAGGTCTGGTGAGTCCCTAAAATGGGAATGTCAGCCTCGGCAGCCGCCTTTTTGAGTTCCACTGGGATCGGCAAGTCAGTACTAATGACAAAGCACGGCGTCCGTGGCGTACACATTTTTGTCATGTATTCCTTACGGTGAGCCGGACTTAAGTCCTTTGCAAAAGATGTTTCAGTAATCCCCAGCAGTTGAATTCGCTCTGCCGGATACTTAGTAAAATAGCCGGCGAACTCCAATGCTGGTCGGGAAATATCAGCCGTCACAATCGTCCGTTGCAAATATTGTTCACCTTGCAGTACGCGAAGCCGAACATTTTTGACCATTTGTTCAACAGTAACACTTTCTACCAAAATATCCCTCCTAGCTCACAAACAAGTCGTTAATCACCGCATTGCACAGTGACATTATAATTGCAATTAACAACGAGGCGCCAAACGA
>DXGK01000039.1 GCA_019113965.1 Candidatus Limosilactobacillus merdipullorum | reverse complement strand
CTACGACCACTTTGTCAGTGCAGTCCGGCACCAACGTTAAGTTTGACACATGCAAAAAGCCGCTGAGGAAATTGCTCCTCAGCGGCTTTTAGTTATCTTCACTTAACTGATGGTTACTCCAGGAAGTCCTTTAGTTGCTTGGACCGTGATGGATGGCGGAGTTTCCGCAGCGCCTTGGCTTCGATTTGACGAATCCGTTCACGGGTGACACCAAAGACCTTCCCGACTTCTTCCAGGGTGCGGGTTCGGCCATCGTCCAGGCCAAACCGCAGCCGCAGGACATTCTCTTCCCGGTCGGTCAGCGTGTCAAGCACGTTTTCCAGCTGTTTTTTCATCATTTCGTTGGCGGCGTGGTCAGCCGGACTAGTGGCGTCGTGGTCTTCAATAAAGTCACCCAGGTGACTGTCATCCTCTTCACCAATTGGGGTTTCCAGTGAAACTGGTTCCTGGGCAATCTTCAGGATATCGCGCACCTTGCTGGTTGGCATGTCCATTTCGGCACCAATTTCTTCCGGTAATGGTTCACGACCCAAATCCTGCAGCAACTGCCGCTGGATCCGGATCAGCTTGTTGATCGTTTCGACCATGTGAACCGGAATCCGGATGGTCCGTGCCTGGTCAGCAATCGCCCGGGTAATGGCCTGGCGAATCCACCAAGTAGCGTAGGTGGAGAACTTAAAACCTTTCCGGTAGTCGAACTTTTCGACCGCCTTCATTAGCCCCATATTGCCTTCCTGAATCAGGTCCAGGAACTGCATTCCCCGGCCCACGTAGCGCTTAGCAATGGAAACCACCAGCCGCAGGTTAGCTTCCGCCAGTTCCTGCTTGGCTTCTTCATCGCCCTTTTCGATCCGCAGGGCCAGTTCAACTTCCTGGTCGGCAGTCAGCAACGGCACCCGCCCAATCTCCTTCAGGTACATCCGCACGGGGTCGTTAATTTTGACGTTAGTGGGGGCCTTAGTGTCCTTCATGGCCTTTTGGGATAACTTTTCGGTGGCCTTCAGTGCCCGCAGATCCGGTTCCCCGTTGTTATCAACGACACTGATCCCGGCATCTTCCACATTCTGGATCAAGTTGTCCATCCCATCAGCATTTAACTCAAATGGTTCAGCAAGCGCCTTGGTCAGGTCATCATACTTGATCTGCTTCTCCTTCTTAAACTTGCGAATCAGCTTGCCGACGGCGGCTTCATACTTCTTCTGGTCAAAGTCTTCCATGTTGGAAATTACAAGTTCTTTTTTCTTTGCCATATCTAGCCAATCTCCTCCGTTTTGAGTTTTTGTTGCTGAGAAAATAAGTCAATGAGCTCATTGGCCAGCTTGCTCTCCAGCTCATCATTATGGGCTGCGCTAGCCTGAGCAAGTTCCGCCTTTTTCTGCTTAATTTGTTCTTCGATCGGTTGCTGCTGAGTAATGACCTTCAAACAGTCGGCCACTCCTTGCTCGTTAAGCAGCTGCTGGCCATTACGTGATTCCACTTCCGATAGGCGCGCTGCCAACCGTTGATCCGTCAACCGACCCATTACTAAGTCAGCCGTCAAATCGGCGTCCGGGGCGTCAGCCTTGATCTTCGCCGCCAGCTGGTAAACGGCCTGGTAGTCCGAGTTATTGAAGCGAAAACCCGGGTAACGCATGACCGTTGCCCACGCTTCCGGATCGTTCAGGATAGCGTGAAGTAACAGCTGTTCGGCCGCTTCCAGCCGACTAATACAAATTCCTGGTGTCGCCACTGTCGCTGATGACGGTCCCCGATTGTTACTAGGACGACCATGCTGCCATTGCTGTTGCCGCTTGACTTGGTTTCTTCGACTGGTTTGCCGTGGCCTGCTTGCCAGCAAGTGGTTCAACTGGTCAGCCAGTGCGAAGCGGTCCAACTTAAATTCATTGGCCAGCTGGCCAATATACATATCACGAGCCAGCGGGTCGTCAACGGTGGCAACTACCCCTAGAGCGGCATTTAGGTAATTAAGTTGCTCATTCTGCTTGCTTAAGTCTACCCCCAGACGGAGATAACGTAGGCGGAATTCAACCGCTGTCTCCTCATTTTTCTGCAGGTACTCCCGGAACTGGGCACCGCCATACTGCTGGACGTATTCGTCCGGGTCGATGCCAGACGGTAGCTGCACCACGCGTAACTGCAGGCGGCGTGTTGCCTCGTCTTCGAACAGCTTGAGGGCCCGTTCAATTGCCCGCTGGCCGGGCTGGTCACCATCATAAACGATGTCGACCTGGTTGGTCAGCCGGCTGATAATTTGAACCTGCTCCCCAGTCAGACTGGTTCCCATTGACGCGATACCGTTGTGCACGTTGGCACCAAATGCCGAAATCACGTCCATGAACCCTTCGAAGAGGATAATCTTCCCCTCCTTGCGGGCGGCCTTTTTCGCCTGGTCAAGGTTAAACAGCGTCGTACTCTTTTGGAAAATCAAGGTTTCTGGGCTGTTGAGGTACTTCGGCAGGCGGTCATTCTTCTCCAACAGACGGCCAGAAAAGGCAATTGGTCGCCCGTTCTGATCTAATAGTGGGAACATTACCCGGGAGGCAAAACGATCGGTGAAGCCATCCTGACTATTGACAAACAACCCTGATTGTTGCATCACCGCGGGCTCAACCTCTCGCTGGTCAAGAAAAGCTTTCAAGACTCGCCGCCGCGGAGCAAAGCCAATGTGGAATTGTTCGATCATCTCCCGGCTCATGCCCCGCTTTGCGAGATACTGCCGTGCGGGTTCACCGGCGGGGGTGTTCATTAAAATATGGTGGTACAGGTCAGCTGCCATTTGATGAACTTCCCTCAGCCGCTGTTTTAACTCGGTTTGAGGGTCAACCTGCTGTGGAAGGCTATTTTGGGGCTGTGCCGCCGGCAAGTCAATGTTTGCCATTGCGGCGACCTCACGCAACGCGTCCATGAACCCTTCATTTTTGAGGTCCTCTAAGAAGTGGAAGACGTTGCCACCGCGGTGGCAACTAAAGCAATAAAACAACTGCTTCTTTTCGTCGACAGAGAAGGATGGTGTTCGTTCGTCATGAAACGGGCACAGCCCCATCAATGACTTACCTGCTGGGCGCAGTTGAACATACTGCCCAATCACGTCAACGATGTTAACTGAGTTGCGAACCTGGTCAATCAGTTCACGAGAAACTTTCGCCATTTTGCTCACCCCTCTCCTCAACAGCAAACAAAGGTCGCCTTCTCTTTTCGAACGCGACCTTTGTCCCTTATCACACATTGCAGATAGTTATCACAATTTTACTCTACTCAACGTTAGAATAGTGTACTACTTAACAATTAATTCGTCAAGGTTACCGAACTCTTCCGTCATGGCAGCAATAATGCTCAACTGGGACAGCCGGTTGTGCTTAACTTCTTCATTCTTGGCCATAATCATGTTTTCTTCAAAGTAGGTACTAATAACTTTGCGCAGCGCCAATAACTCGTCCAGGTGATCCGGTAACGACTGTTCTGGGAACCGCTCTTGCAATTCCTTAGTCTTTTGCCACAGCGTCTTTTCGGACGGGTTTTCAAACTTGCTTTCGTCAACCTGCCAGTCACTTTCCGGCAGGTTCCCCTTCTTGGCCAGACGGACAACCCGCGTTAAGGCTTCAATAGCTTCCTTGAAGTGGTCGTTATCCTTGCGATCGTTGATGGCATCGGCTGCCTCAATGACCGCTGCAATTTCATTCTGTTTAGTATCACAAACTGCATCAACAATATCGTGACGCAGGTGTTCTTCGTGGAAGAGCTGCTTCAACCGGTCGAGGAAGAACGAGCGAACGTCAGCTGCATGCTTAAAGAAGTCCAGCTTGTTGTCGACACCGGCTTCCTTCAAGGCCGTCGTATAAGTGTCAGCCATGTCCATCAATGGCAACTGCCACTGGCGGTCGGCAATAATCCGGACAATCCCAAATGCCGAACGACGAAGGGCATACGGGTCGTTGGAACCACTCGGGATCATCCCGACAGCGAAGAAACTCATAATTGAATCCAGCTTATCAGCAATCGACAAAACCGTTCCCAGCGGCGAGCTTGGTAGTTCACCCTCGGCACTCGTTGGCATGTATTGTTCGGCAATTGCCTTGGCGACATCCTCCTTTTCACCCTGCAGGCGGGCATAAATTTCACCCATCACCCCCTGCAGTTCGGCAAATTCGCCAACCATCTGGGTGGTCAGGTCGAACTTGTAAATTTGACTAGCGCGCCTGAGATCCGCTAACTGAGTGTCGTCAAAGCCAACTTGTTTGCCAATCAGCTGGGCCAGGACGGTGACCCGCGCCAGCTTTTCGGCCATCGAACCGATCTTGTCATGGAAGCTGACCCGTTTCAGCCGGTCAACGTAGTCGGCAATACTGATCTTCTGGTCTTCTTCATAGAAGAACTTGGCGTCTTCCAGACGGGGAACTAGCACTCGTTCATTCCCTTTAATGACGTTGTCCAGGTAGTCAGAATTACCATTGCGGACGGCAATGAAATGTGGCAAGAGCTTACCATCAGCTCCGCGGACACAGAAGAAACGTTGGTTATCCCGCATTGAAGTGATCAGAACTGGTTCCGGTAGGGCCAAGTACTTTTCATCAAAGTCGCCGGCAAAAGCGGTCGGCCACTCAACCAGGTTAACAACTTCTTCGAGTAAATTGTCATCACGGTCAACGGTCCAGGAATGATCATCAGCAATCTTTTTAATCTGGTCGACAATCAACTGCTTACGCTTGCCTTGGCTGGCAATCACAAAGTCGTCCTTCAACGCTGCTTCGTAATCACTAGCCTGCTTGAGATCAATATCGTGACCGAGGAAGTGGTGACCGCGGGTCGTCCGGCAGGTTTCTACATCGAGGATCTTAAACGGCACAACCTGGTCATCTAAGAGTGCAACCAGCCAACGGATTGGCCGCACAAATTCTAGTTGGTGGGTACTCCAGCGCATTTCTGTCGGGAAGTTCATCTTGGTGATGACATCTGGCAGCCCAGTTAACACTTCACTAACCGGCTTACCCGCGATGTGCTTATCAACGAAGACATACGGCACACCCTTCACTTCTTTAAATTTAATATCATCAACGGTTAACCCCTGACCGCGGGTAAAACCAATCGCCGCCTTGGTCCAGTTGCCATCAGCATCCTGGGCAATTTTCTTGGCAGGACCCTTGACGGTTTTGTTAATGTCTGGTTGCTGACCGTCGAGGCCTTCGATCAGAAGGGCCATCCGCCGTGGTGTAGCGAAGGGGGTCATCTTTGCAAAACCAATCCGTGAATCATTGAGGTACTTAGTCACCCGGTCCGCCAACTGTTTGATACTTGGTGAAACCACGTGAGCCGGCATTTCTTCGGTGCCGACTTCCAGTAAAAATGTGTGCTTAGCCATCCTACTTTTCCTCCTTTGCATCGTCTTTCATCAGCTTTTGACGCAACTTTTCGTCCTGGATCAACGGGAAGCCAAGCTTACGACGCTCCTCAACAAACGCCTTTGCCAGGCTGCGAGCCATCCGCCGAATCCGGTCTAAGTAACCGGCCCGTTCGGTAACGGAAACAGCGCCCCGGGCATCCAGGAGGTTGAAGGTGTGGCTGCACTTAAGGACGTAGTCGTACGCCGGGTGAATCAAACCCAGCTTAATCAGCCGGTGAGATTCCTTTTCGTACTGGTCGAAGAAGTTCAACAGCATTTCCTGGTTGCTTTCTTCAAAACTGTACTTGGAATGCTCGTATTCTGGTTCCTTAAAGATATCACCATACTTAACCCCGTCGGCCCACTCCAAGTCGAAGACGGAATCAACATTTTGGATATATTCAGCTAACCGTTCAAGTCCGTAGGTAACTTCTGAAGCAACCGGGTTCATCTGCAGGCCACCAACAACTTGGAAGTAGGTAAACTGGGTGACTTCCATCCCGTCCAGCCAGATTTCCCAGCCAACACCGGCACAACCCATTGACGGGTTTTCCCAGTTATCCTCAACAAAGCGAATGTCGTGTTCCTTTGGCTTGATGCCCAGTTCTTCAAGGCTCCCCAAGTAGAGATCTTGAATATTATCTGGCGACGGCTTCATAATCACCTGGAATTGGTGGTGCTGGTAAAGCCGGTTCGGGTTTTCACCGTAACGACCGTCGGCAGGTCGCCGTGAAGGCTCCACGTAGGCAGCATTCCACGGTTCGGGTCCAATCGCCCGCAAGAAGGTGTATGGACTCATCGTCCCGGCACCCTTTTCCGTGTCGTAGGCCTGCATCAACATACAGCCTTGCTTGGCCCAGTATTGTTCAAGCGTAAAAATAATGTCCTGGACACTCAGTGTCTTTGCCATAAATACCTCTTCCTTTCAAAAAAAGCCCCTGCAACCACTAGACTACACCAGTGATTACAGGGACGAAGATAATTCGCGGTTCCACCCTGCTTTTCCGCAAGAGCGGAACAGCTTGATTTAAACAGCTGTGGGGCGCCCACCCGGCTGCCACACGCGGCTTTCACTCTCCCACGCTCGCTGAAGTCAGCCCACCGGTTAATTCCCCGTCATTGCTGCAGTTATTTTCTTGTGAACGTCATCATCATAGAAAAAAATCTGCTAAAAGTCAATCGTTCTGGCCACCTAATTTTAACTGGGAATCCCAGGTATGCATCTGGTTGATAAAGTTTTTACTCCGCAAATGCAGCCCCACCTGGTGGTCGTAAATCGTGTCGATCAAGCGTTGCAAGCGTCGCTTAATGTAGTCGGAGACCGTAATCGAGCTCACCTTGGTCAAGTCAACGGTCGCCAATAACTGGACGTAACCCGTCGTCCGCTTGTCCAGACGAATCCGGTAAGGGTCCTGGTTAAAATGGTTGCTGCAAAGCATCCCGCCATTTTCTTCGGAATAATTCAGCGGTAAGTCTGACCGTCCGCAGATGACGCAGCGGTCCCAGGTGGGCTGCACACCAAACTGGCCTAGCAGCTGTAATTCCATGGCGTTGACAAGAATCTGTGGATCTAGTCCCCGGTCCATTAAACGCAGTGACGCCTGGACTTGGGAATACCATCGTACCAGCGGCTGACCATCGGAAAAAGCCGCATCGACTAGTTCAAAAAGGTAAGTTGCATAAGCATTAGCCGTTAGGTCGCTAGCAAGATGCTGGTATTGGCTAACCTGGTTGGCCGCAGTCAGCAGGCTGAGCCGGTCGGAATGAATGACCCCCAGGTAGGAACCATAGGAAAAAGGCAAAACGGCAGCAGCCAGCTTGGCTTTCGGCCGCTTAGCGCCACGGACAAGAAACATCAGTGGGCCGGCCTGTCTCGTCAGTATTTTGACAAGCAAGTCGCGCTCACGGTAGTCACGTTGCGACATCACCATTCCATTGAAGGTGCTAACTTTGTTGGCCACGAAGTCCACCTCCTTAGCCGGCTAGTAGTCTTTATTGCGGTAACCGTATTCCTTTAGCAACGAACTCTTATCACGCCACTTGGGAACGACCTTGACCCACAGCTGAAGATAGACGCGGCTCCCTAAGAGGGCCTCAATATCCTTGCGGGCCAGGGTCCCAATCTTTTTCAGCATGGACCCCTTTTTACCAATGATAATCCCTTTTTGTCCAGGACGTTCGACCACGATGTTGGCACTAATCTGAACGTGGTGGTCTTCCTGTTCCTTGATGGAGGTGACGTCGACCGCAACCGAATGTGGTACCTCATCGCGGGTCAAGTGGAAGATCTTTTCCCGGATGATTTCAGCAATGACAAACCGTTCAGGATGGTCACTAACCTGGTCTGCTGGGTAGTACTGCGGCCCAACCGGCATGGCAGCGACCAACGTTTTCAGCAACTGGTCAACATTGTTTCCGTTCAGGGCGGAAACCGGGATGACCCCGGCATACTGGCGACCGCCCTTATAAGATTCCACGATGTCCGGCAGGTCATTTGGATGAACCTGGTCAATCTTGTTCACCACCAGGTAAACCGGCTTGTCAACGTGGTCCAGGACATGGTCAACGATGAATTGGTCTCCCATCCCCCGCTTATCGGCGGCGCTGACAACGTAGAGAACCGCGTCCACCTCACTCAGTGCTGAATACGTTGACCGCTCCATAAAGTCACCCAGTTTGGTCCGCGGTTTAGTGACCCCCGGAGTATCGACAAAGACCAATTGGGCGTTCTTGGTGGTATAGACACCCTGAATCTTATTCCGCGTGGTTTGGGCAACATCACTCATGATCGCCACTTTCTGTCCCACTACCTGGTTAAGCAGTGTCGACTTACCAACATTGGGCCGGCCAATCATGGCCACAAAACCTGAGTGAAAGTCACTGTGATTATTATCTGTCATAAACTACCTCCGCAAAATTTTCCATAACGCCGGGACAAACACTAACAAGCCAACAACCACCGCCAGCCATGACGTCAGCAGTACGATTCCGGCGGCAATATCTTTAATGTGCTTCGCCCCTGTCGAATAGTGGTGGCCAACCAGCAAATCAACCAGTTCTTCGACCGCCGTATTGGCCATCTCGGCAATTAGCACCGCAAACACCACCGCCACAATCCAACACCAGCTGGACAATGATAGGTGTAACAGCAATCCGGCAATGATGACGACCACCGCTGCGAACAAATGAAAGCGAAAATTACGTTCCCGTGAGGCAACGTGGGCGATACCATCCTCGGCATGACGTAGTGCCTGTAAAAAATGACGGTTGCGACTAATTTGCCGCTTATCTGGTGAGGCCATAAGAATCTAAAATCTCCCGTTGCAGTGCAAACATCTTTTTCTCATCAGCACTTTGCTCATGGTCGTAGCCGTTCAAGTGCAGGAATCCGTGGACCACCAGAAAACCGAGTTCACGCTTTGCTGAATGACCGAGAAAGCGCGCCTGTTCCGGAACCTTCTCCAGGCAGATAAACAAATCACCCAGGTTTTCCGGCAGTTCTTCTTGAAGCTCCGCAGGCATTTTAAAATTGCTTTCCGTCCCCTGCTCTTCGGCGGCAAAGCTAATCACGTCGGTGGCCCGATCAACACCGCGGTACTCCTTGTTTAACTGACGAATCTCATCATTTAGAACGAAGGTCAGCGACATCTCTGTATTGGGCGCCAATTTCAGGTAGTCCGCCGCATAAGCCAGCAGGTCGCTAGCCAGCTGCCGCTGTTCGTCAGTCAACAAACCCTTGGTGTGGTCTAGTAAGGTTAAATCCATTATTTCTTCACCTGTTGACCTTCCTGGTTTTCGTAAGCAGTAATGATCCGCGCCACTACCGGGTGACGCACCACGTCATCGGCCGAGAAATGAACAAAGTCGATAGACTTAATGCCGTGCAAAATGTGTTCAGCACTAACTAATCCGCTGGCACTGTGACGCGGGAGGTCGATTTGCGAAACGTCGCCATTGACGACCATCTTAGAGCCAAAACCCAGCCGTGTTAGGAACATCTTCATCTGTGGATTAGTAGTGTTTTGTGCTTCGTCGAGGATGACAAAAGCAGCATCCAGTGTCCGCCCCCGCATGTAGGCCAATGGCGCAATTTCAATTGTCCCCCGTTCGACCAACCGTTCGACGTGGTCGGCTCCCATAATTTCGTTTAAGGCGTCGTAAATTGGCCGCAAGTATGGGTCAACCTTTTCTTTAAGGTCACCAGGCAAAAAGCCCAGGCTTTCGCCGGCTTCAACCGCCGGCCGGGTAAGGATAATCCGTTCGACCTGTCCGCGTTTCAGGGCCGCCACTGCCATGGCCACTGCCAGGTAGGTCTTCCCGGTACCGGCGGGGCCAATGCCAAAGGTGATGTCATTTTCCTTGATGGCCTGGATGTATTGGCGCTGACCAAAGTTTTTCACCCGGATAGCCCGTCCGCGCCGGTCCTTAATGATGGTTTCATTATATAGATCACCAAAGTACTCCAAGGTCCCGCGGTGGGCCATCTTCATCGCACTCACGATGTCAGTACTGCTCAACATAATGCCGGCCTTAATCAACTTAACCAGTTGGTCAATCACATCAACGGTGAGCAGCACGTCGCCCTCTTCGCCACTGATCTTCAAATGGTCACCAAACGGGTTGATAGCTACTGACATTCCTGATTCAAGTAACTCGACGTACTTATCCTGTGTCCCCAACAGGCCAACTTCAACCTGCTGGTCGGGAATCTGATAAGTCCGCTCAAACTTTGCTGGTTGTTTTTCAGTCAAAAAGTAATCCCCTTTAGCTAGTAATCTTGCTTAATTTACTGAAGCAGCGACTTGACAGTCTTGTTAACCAGTTGACCGTCTGCCTGGCCCTTCAGTGCCTTCATGGAAGCCCCCATGACCTTACCGAAGTCCTTCATGCTGCTGGCATTTAACTGCTTAATAATCTCTTCAACCTTGGCCTTGACTTCTTCGTCGGAAAGCTGCTTTGGCAGGTACTTCTCGACAACCTTCATTTCGGCCTGGGTCTTTGCGATCAAGTCATCACGGCCGGCCTTCTTGAATTCAGCCAGCGATTCCTTCCGCTGCTTATATTCACGGTTCAAGACGCCAATTTCTTCGTCAGGAGTCAGATCGTGGCCGACTTCAATTTGTTCGTTTTGAACGGCTGCCTTCAGCATCCGAACAACACTTAAGGTGTCCTTGTCACGGGCCTTCATGGCCTTAATCATGTCTGACTTTAATGTATCTAGCAAACTCACGATATTTCCTCCTTCAAAAAAGCTCCTGTCGAATGCGAAACATTCGTCCAGGAGCTATCCGACTAAACCTTAGTAACGACGGCGACGCTTATTCTTGCGCTTGCGAGCCGCCTCTGATTTCAACTTGCGTTTGACACTTGGCTTTTCGTAGAATTCACGTTTGCGGTATTCGCGGAGCGTCCCGTTGCGTGAAACCGAGCGTTTAAAGCGTCGAAGAGCGTCGTCTAAAGATTCATTCTTACGAACGACAGTTTTTGACATCAGTGATTCCCTCCCTCCGAGCTAAAAATGCGTATTGCCGTGGCTGGGAAACTACCCAGCCTTACCACTACGAGAATAATTATAACTACTGAGTTTTCAAGCGTCAACTACCCAAAAGCTTTTTTTGCTTTTTTTAGCGTTTTGGCTCGTAAAAGTTACCCACAACCGCGGTTGCTTCGGTCATTGAGACAAAGGCATGGGGGTCCGACTTGCCAATCGCGTCACGCAAAGCGTACAACTCGTAGACGGTGACCACGGTAAATAAGATATTTTCGTGACTGTGGCGGTAAACACCTTCCGCATTCCGCACCACCGTAATTCCCCGTCGCAGGTGGTGCTGGATTTCTTTAGCCACCTCATCGGGTTTATCTGTCACAATCATCACCTGCCGAAGCTGTTGGCGGGTGTAAATCAGGTCAATCATCCGGGCGTTGATCACCAGGCCGATGGTTGTGTCAAGGGCGTTGGGCCAGCCGAAAACGAAGCCAGCCGCCATCACGATAAAAATATTGAAGGCAACGTTAATCGTCCCCATTTTCATCGTTGTCTTTCGTTGCATCAAGATGCCGATAATATCAAGACCACCGGTAGAGATGCCATAACGCAGGCACAGCCCGGTGCCACAACCATTCAGGACTGCCCCGAAGATTGAGCAAATCAACGGGTCATTCGTAATCGCTACCGGGTGAAACAAGTGGATCATAATACTTGATAAGCCAACTGCCGTCAACGTAAAGAAAGCAAAACGGTGGCTGATCTTAAACCAGGCAACGATAAAGAGCGGTGAGTTGATCACAAAGAGCATCAAACCAGTCCCGAGATGAACCGGGGCGTGTAACGTCAGCGTAGAAATTAGTTGTGCCAACCCGGTAATCCCAGACGAATAAATATGACCGGGCGTCCAAAAAAGGTTCACGGCGGTGGCAACGAGGACCGCATAAACGATTGCCGTGCCTAGCCGACCAATATAACGGTGACGTTCAATAATTCGCTGAATTTCTTCCATTTCAAATGGTTTCCTCCACTTAACAGTTGAAATTACTAACTAATTAGTCCTTGTCGTCGTCCGGCTTGTCAATCTTCAGGTGCAGTTCGTCCAGCTGTTCCTGGGTCACGGTCCCCGGGGCAGCCGTCAATGGTTCAACCGCCTTAGAGTTCTTCGGGAACGGAATAACATCGCGAATGTTATCGGCATGAGCCAGCAGCATAACATAACGGTCTAATCCGAATGCCAGCCCACCTTCTGGCGGCATCCCCATTTGCAGGGCATGGATCAGGAAGCCAAAGTTTTGTTCGGCCCGTTCCTTGGTAAAGCCGAGGGCCTTGAGGACCTTCTCCTGAACGTCAGGACGGTGGATACGGATGGAGCCACCACCGATTTCATTTCCGTTTAAGATGATGTCGTAACTTTGGGCATGTGCCTTGTGCGGGTCCTCACCGTCTTCCAGGTAGTGCAGGTCTTCTTCGCTCAACATCGTGAACGGGTGGTGAGCTGCAATCCAACGGCCCCGACCTTCATCGTATTCGAACATTGGCCAGTTAACGACCCACAGGTAGTTCCACTTGTTCGGGTCGATCATGCCCATTTCGTTTCCGATCGTTTCCCTCAGCCAGCCCAGGGAATCACAAACAACGTGGAAGCTGTCCGCAACAAAGAGCAGTAAGTCGCCAACGTGTGCTCCCAACCGTTCGTTCAGCTTATCGGCATCATCCCCGATAAACTTGGCAATTGGTCCGGAGTAGCCATCTTCAGTAACCTTGACCCAGGCCAAGCCCTTGGCGTGGAACCGCTTGATGTAGTCTTCAAACTTGCTAATTTGCTTACGGGAGTAATGGTCAGCACCGTTTGGCACACAAATTGCCCGGACAAGCTTGCCAGCCTTAACCGTCCCCGAGAAGACTTTGAATGGAGAATCCTTGACGATGTCAGAAACGTCGGTGATCAGCATCCCGAAACGGGTGTCCGGCTTGTCGGAACCATAACGGTCCATCGCTTCCTGCCATTCCATCCGTGGGAACGGGGTCTGGATGTCGACACCGACGACCTGCTTCATAATCTGCTTAATCAGCCCCTCGGTGACGTCTTGGATGTCCTTGGCCGAAGCAAAGCTCATTTCCGTATCGATCTGGGTAAATTCAGGCTGACGGTCACCACGCAGGTCTTCGTCACGGAAGCAACGAGCCAGTTGGTAGTACTTGTCGACCCCGGCAGCCATCAGCAGCTGCTTAAAGAGTTGCGGTGACTGTGGCAGTGCGTAGAAGTGGCCCGGGTAAACACGTGACGGCACAATGTAGTCACGAGCACCTTCCGGCGTTGACCGGGTTAGATCCGGTGTTTCAACGTCCAAAAAGCCTTGTTGGTCATAGTAATGGTGAACTACCGAAGTGACCTTGCTGCGAATCTTCAGGTAACGCATCATTTCTGGCCGCCGCAGGTCCAGGTAGCGGTACTTCAGCCGGAGGTCCTCACTGGCATCGACACCATCGACGATGGCAAATGGTGGCGTTTGGGACTTGGCCAGGATGTTAATCGCATCAACAACGACTTCCACCTTCCCAGTCTTCATTTCCGGGTTCGGATCCTTCCGCAGGCGAACCTTACCCGAAATTTCAATAACGTATTCACTGCGGCATTCGTCGGCCACCTTGAATGCATCCTCGTTTTCACTTTCGTTAAATACCAGCTGAACAATCCCTTCACGGTCACGGAGGTCAATAAAGACCAGGCCGCCGAGGTTTCGTTGCTTAGCCACCCATCCCTTTAAAACAACGGTTTGACCAACCATCTTTTCGTTAGTCTCACCAGCATAGTTTGTGCGCTTCATCAACAGTGCTCCTTTCAATTATTCGCTGAGCCACAAAAGACCGATTAAAAAAACACCCCTGCTAATGCAAGGGTGCATTGATTGCACGGTACCACCTTGGGTTTACTCATTGATAACGTCAGCAAGACGCTGACGGGGAAAATTCCCGGCCTCCAAAGCGTCGATCCTAGCAGCCACCCGGCAGGCTTTCACCATTCCCTGCTCGCTAACCCGTAGCTTGCCAAGACCTTCTTTTTCATCGGCTCTGACGATTCATTTCGCCCTTTACACTAACCAAGTTTGCCAAAGAAGTCAAGGTCCATTTTTCCTTGTTAGTAGCCTGCCAAAATATCGTCGACCGCCTCACCGTACATTTCACCAAATAAAATTAAATGCATGCACAAGTAGTAAAAACGGTACCAGGAAAGTCGTTCTTCTAAGCCGGCCGCCAGCGGACGGACGCTTTGGTAGCCCTGGTAAAATGCCGGCTCGAATCCGCCAAAAACGGTCGTCATCGCCAGGTCAAATTCGGGATCACCATATAATGCGTCGGGGTCAATTAGCGCCGGGGTCCTATCGGTTAAAAACATGTAGTTACCAGCCCACAAATCGCCGTGCAGCAGGCTCGGTACTATTTGCCGGTCCCGGTAGTAAGCGGAAAAGCCGTCCACCATCTTTTTAAATTGAGACTGTCGCCACTGGCTCCAGGACCCTTTCCGGCTAGCGACAGCAACTTCCGGCATCAAGCGCTGCTGGATGTAAAAATCGACCCAGCTGTCGTTCCAGGAATTATCCTTGGCAATCGCCCCGGTTTGGTGACTGTCGGCAAAGCCAAAGTGCGGGCTGTGTTGTGAATGCATCAAAGCAACCGCCTTGCCTAATTCAAACTGGAATCCACGACCAGCATCCAGCCAGTTCAAAACCAGGAAGGCATCCCCGTTGATCTGCCCCTGGTGAAGCGGCTGCGGCGTGGTGATTACTTTACCGATTGCCTTCAGTCCACTCACTTCGTGGTCAAAGTACGATGCCGGATGGTTAGGCTGAACCTTCATAAAATAACGGGTCCCATCGCGGTCGGTCAACTGGTAGGCATCATTAATGTCGCCACCACTGACCGGCTGGTAGGATGCCAAATTATCGATTGGCAACTGTGTCAACCAGTTCGTTGATAATTGTCCCATGATAATCCATCCTCCTTATTGCTGAGCGAAATAGTTTTTCAATCCCTTCGTCACGTCGCGGGCCACCTTCAGCTGGTAGCTTAATCGTCGAATCTGACGGAAGTCCTTGGTGGTGTTGATATAACCCATCTCACAGAGAACCGCTGGACGGGTATTGTCACGAATCACCAGGAAGTCACCAAAGTCAATCCCCTTGTTGGTCAATGGCAGGTTGCTGTACTGGTGTGAGAGGCAACGAGCGAGTTTCTTAGATGGTCCGTTATGGTAGTAGTAGGTAGTCACCCCACTCGCCTCGTTGCGCGATGGCGACGAGTCGTAGTGGAAACTGATAAAGGCGTCGGCATGAATACTTTCTGCTAGCGCTGGCCGCGGACGTAACCCAACATAGCGATCGTTATCCCGCGTCATAATGACATGGGCACCGTGAAGTCGTAGCTCATCCGCCACCCGGTTAGCCATTTGCAAAGTATAAGTTTTTTCCATGTACTTCGGATTTTTACTGTCCGTGTGGTATTCGGCGCCGGAGTCAGAGCCACCGTGTCCAGCATCGATTACGATGGTAGCTTCCGAAAGACGCGTGACGTTTCTGAGCGGTTTCTTCCGGTTAACCAGCCAACTGGCAACCCAACCATACTGCTTGTCGGTCAGTCGAATCTTGTACCAGTCATTGCGCTCCGCGAGCACGTGATAACGCTTCTTTGCTTGGGTTTGGGCAATGGTATTGTAATCAAGCCCCGGTCCTTGACGGATGTTAATGCCGCCCGTCTTGATTACCACAGTCCGCTGGCGGGTAACACCCCACACAATCCCCAGTGTGAGAATGACAATAATTCCCGCAATCCAAACCGAGCGGGGCGTCTTCCTATTAAACACGGTTAATTCTCCTCCTCATGGTAAAAGGGACTGCCAACCATTCTCGGTGCGCAGTCCCCTTATCTTTACTTTTCGTAAATAATCGTTGTCGGCCCGTCATTTTCCAGCGATACTTTCATATCTGCACCGAAATGACCAGTCTCCACGTGGACACCGTGGGCAGCTAATTTTTCGTTAAACCGATTATACAACGGCTCGGCAATCTCAGGCTTGGCAGCCTTACTGAATCCCGGACGGTTACCGTGCTTGGTATCAGCATAAAGGGTAAACTGCGAAATTGACAAAATACTACCGTTGACATCAGCTAAGCCCTTGTTCATTTTGCCATCTTCATCCTCAAAGACCCGCAAATTACAGATCTTTCTGGCCAGGTAGTCCAGCTTAGTATCGTCATCATCGGGTGCAAAACCAACCAGCAGCATATAGCCCTTGCCAATTTTCCCGACGACCGTTCCGTCAATGGAAACGGCAGCATGGTTAACTTTTTGTAAAACTACTCGCATAAGT
>DXGK01000038.1 GCA_019113965.1 Candidatus Limosilactobacillus merdipullorum | reverse complement strand
AGAAAATTAAATAAAGGAAAGGTAACTATGCGCAAACTCAAGATTCATAACGATGAGGTGGCCTTTTTTGCGATGGGCGGCCTTGGCGAAATTGGTAAGAACATGTACTGTGTTCAGTTCCAAGACGAAATTATTATTATCGACTGTGGGGTTCTCTTCCCCGAAGATGAACTGCTGGGGGTCGACTATGTCATTCAAAACTACGACTACCTGGTAGAAAACAAGGACAAGATTAAGGGGATCTTTATTACCCACGGTCATGAAGACCACATCGGTGGGCTGCCGTTCTTCTTACAAAAGGTTAACGTGCCAATTTATGCGGGTCCGTTTGCCATGTCGCTGATTCGCGGCAAGCTGGATGAAAAGCACCTGCTGAAGACGGCGGAACTACACGAAATTAACGAATTTGACACCGTGCACTTCAAGAAGACTTGGGTGAGCTTCTTCCGGACGACCCACTCGATTCCGGACACACTCGGGGTGGCTGTTCACACACCACAGGGCACGATCATTCAAACCGGTGACTTTAAGTTCGACCTGACGCCAGTTGGCCACCTGCCGGCACCAAACTTCCAACAAATGGCCAAGTTGGGTGACGATGGCGTCCTACTGTTGACGTCCGATAGTACGAACGCCGAACGGCCACAGTTCACTAAGTCCGAACGCTGGGTTGACATCCATATCCGGCGGATCTTTGAACGAATCAAGGGGCGGATTATCTTCGCTTCTTTCGCCTCCAACGTTTACCGGCTGCGCGAAGCTTGTGACGCGGCCATTAAGCAGGGACGCAAGATTGCTGTTTTCGGGCGCAGCATGGAAAATGCCATTGATGCCGGTCAGGAGTTGGGCTACTTAAACATTCCCGATGACTACCTGATTGACCAAAACGACATTAATTCCTACCCGCCGGAAAAGGTCATGATTATGTGTACGGGATCCCAGGGTGAACCGATGGCGGCCCTCAGCCGGATTGCTAACGGGACTCACCGTCAGATCACCATCCAACCGGGTGACACCGTGGTCTTCTCCAGTAACCCGATTCCGGGGAATACAACTAGCGTCAACGCCCTGATTAACAAGCTGGAAGAAAGTGGCGCCACTGTCATCCACGGATACGTCAATAATATTCACACCTCTGGTCACGGTGGCCAGATTGACGAAGAGTTGATGCTGCGGCTGATGAAGCCGAAGTTCTTTGCCCCGGTTCACGGTGAATTTCGGATGCAGAAGATCCACACTAAGCTGGCCCAGATGACCGGCGTACCGAAGGACCACTGCTTCATCCTCTCCAACGGGGATGTGTTGGCCCTAACCAAGGACAGTGCGCGGATCGCCGACCACATTGAGACCGCCGGGGATGTTTACATCGATGGCCGGGATGTTGGCGATTCTGTCGGCAACCCTGAAATTCGGGAACGACGCCTGCTCTCTGAAGAAGGGGTAGTGACCGCCGTAGCAGTAGTTGACCTCAAGGACTACCAAATCGTTGCTGGACCAGATATTGTCTCACGGGGCTTTGTCTACATGCACGAGTCTCAGGAATTAATTAAGGCCGCTAACCACGAAGTCTTCTGGGCCATCCTGAATACCTTCAAGAACCACAAACACGTTGATGCGCGGACAATTAACCGGACAATCGTTAGCCGGTTGCAGAAGTTGCTGTTTGAACGGACGGGGCGGCGACCAGTTATTATCCCGATGGTTACCATCTTGAATGGCGATGCGAAGAACCGTCAGCCAAACGACCGTTACGTGGCTAAGCGTCACCACAAGCGTGGTAATGCCCACCATGGTCAGAATGGTGAACACCGTCAGCAAAACAACAATAGTCACCGCCACCACCAAAATGGCCAACACGAGAAAAAGAACCAACAACAGTCGGTAGCTGCTGAAAGCAAGAATTAAAGTAGTAGTAGAGGGAGAACGAACGGCTAAGTAGTCATTTGTTCTCCCTTTTTTTGCGCTTTAAGTTTATACTTAAGGGGAGACTAAAGGAGGGATGGTGTGATGGCAAAGCCAACGGTGAAGGACTTGGGGTTGAAGACGGTGACGACAACCGGTCATGCACTAGGAACCAGGATCACTTTGACGGTTTTTGGAACCACTGATCAGTCACTGACCGATGGGGCATTGGACCTGATTAAACGTTACGAAGATATTTTGACCGTTAACCGGGAACCATCCCTGCTGATGGATATTAACCATGCTGCCGGCCACCACCCCGTCCAGGTGCCGCCGATGGTGTTTGAACTGGTCAAGCTGGCTATCGCTGCTAGCCGCCAGCAGTTTGGCTTTGATGCCATGATTGGTCCCCTGGTAAAACTTTGGAAGATCGGTTTTACGGGTGCTCGTGTGCCCACGGATGAGGAAATTAATCAGCGATTAAAGTTGATTGATCCCTCCCAAGTTGAACTGGATGCCCAGCAGCAAACGGTTTACTTGAAGAAGCCGGGAATGGAGATTGACCTGGGAGGAATTGCAAAGGGTTATATTGCCGACCGGATTAAGGACTATTGGCGGTCGTTTGGGATTACTAACGGTATCATTAACCTGGGTGGTAACCTCCTATTTGTTGGTCCGTCACCGCGACGAGCCGATGGCCGCTGGGTAATTGGTATTCAGGATCCACAAAAGCCACGCGGGGTGGATCTAAAGCAGGTCCTGATGCCGGAATGCTCGGCAGTCACTTCCGGCACTTACGAACGGCAGCTGGTTCAAAACGGACATCATTACCATCACTTGCTAGACCCGCAAACTGGCCGGCCGCGAAAGACCAAGGTGGCGTCGGTGACGATCTTCACCAAGCAATCGGTGGTTGGCGAAATTGAAGCCAAGCGTCTTTTCTTCGCCGGCCAACCCATTCCGGGCTGGGGATTAGGACGGTCCGATTTGCTGGGTGCCATGTTTATCTACCAGGACGGGCAAAGTGAATTTGTGGATTGCCGTCCCTAAACGAAAAATGAGCTTAATTTGAGGGGGAGAACAATGTCAGGCAGAGACTACCTACATATTTGGTATCAGGCGCAATTATGTGTAGCAACACTTTTTGCGTTCGTTATTTTTTTGCGAGAGGCCATGTTAAGGCGTCCCATTATGTGGTTGCTGGCCTTTTTACTGGTAATCAGCATCATTGGGGTGGTTACCGACTTCTACCCGAAGCGTCGTCGCCCTGAATGGCTTGATTTTGGCAATCGGTGGTTACAGGCGATCTTCCAGCCACTGCTGTTGGTGCTGATTTGGGGGATTGTGACTAGGCAGATTATTGTCCTCCTATATTTACCAGCACGAGGAATTTTAACGTTAACCCTCCTGTACTATATGGTGATGTTTTCACCATTTGCCAGTGTTATCGGTTCGGCAATTGACTGGACTATTGCCCGGGTAATAATGCTAATGTACTGGGCGTTCGTGGTGATTGATACGATCCCGTTGGTTTACCCGGAAAACTTGACCGGGTCGCGCTTCTTGCAGCAGGGACTGCACGCCGGCCTCTTTAGCAGTGTCGCTTTCTTTATCATGGTGACGACACTCATGCGTGGCTGGCGCCTGTCATGGCCGGGACTCAAGCCACACTGGCATACTGACATCAGTGTGTGGGTGATTGTCTTCATGGTAGTCTTTGACCTTGCCTTCACCTTCTGGAACGCCTTCAACATCCCAACTAAGTGGTGGGAGTTATTGACCCAGTATCAGCTGAGTGGCCTGCATTTTAACCGTTTGCTAGCAATGCAGGCAGCCGCTGCCGGTATCGGGGAAGAAACACTATTCCGCTTCGGAATTCTGGGAGTGCTTTTGGCGGGATTGCGCAACGTTTCCCAAAAGGTACCACTATCATTGCTGATCTCCTCTGCCTTGTTCGGACTGCTTCATTATACTAATATGCCCGCTCAGGAGTTTGACGTCACGACTATTCAGGTGCTTGCTGCCTTCGGAACTGGACTCTTCTTTGGGTGTGTTTACCTCTACACCGGTCAGCTGTGGATGACCATCTTAATGCACTTTTTAATTGATTGGACATCATTTATGTCGCTGGGTGCTCCACTAGTAGTTGGACATGCGACCGGTATAGAATGGTTAGCGGTCATTTTCCAGCTAATCGTGGAAGTCACGATTTTTATTTGGATGCTTTTTGGCAACCGGCGCCACGCCATGGAACGACATGCAAGTCGCTTTACTGGTCGCCGGCAACGATTTGACTATGTTTTGCCCGATTACGAATTTCACTAAAGGCGAGTTAAAGACGGAATAAAAATAGTTTAGGGTCGCCTGAAAAAATCATTTACATTAGTGAAATATGTAGTAAGATGTTCATAGAGAACGTGACGTCAACCAACAACGTCGCCAGAGAGGGGTTCACTTATGTTTGAGATTAAACCGAAACGTTTCCACAAGATTTTAGTCGGTGTCGATGACGCACCAGATGCCCGGGCGGCCTTTTGCTATGCCGTCGATAAAGCTAAGCGTGATGGTTCTGAATTAGGAATTGTTTCCGTTTACGAAACCAACAAGACAAACGTCTACCAGATCCTCGACAAGGATTACGTTCACAGCACTCGTGAAGAATTGCAGAAGCGAATTAATGAATACGTTAAGGCAGCAATCGATTACGGTGTTGAAGCCAGCAAAATTACTGCACTGGTCGACCAGGGGGAACGGCCAGCGGAGCGGATCTGCAACCACGTGATCCCGGAATACCAACCAGACCTATTGATCATCGGCTCCATTGGTAAGTGGGGTAACCGGAAGGCGGTTGGTTCACAGGCCAGTTACATGACCAAGAATGCGGGGACCTCGGTCTTTGTCATTCGTAGTAACGAGATGGTCGGCGAGGACCACCAGGACTAATTAAAGAGCCTAACAGACATGAAAAGCGATACGCCAAGAACGAGGCGTGTCGCTTTTCGTGCGTTTTAGGCAATTTTTAATCATTATACTTAGCGAATACTGCTGTAATTCTTGATACGTGCATATTTTTAACACTATGTTATAATGAATCTAATTTGTTGTTAGAAAGGAAATGCAGAATGGCAAAGCGTAAAATGTCTTTGGCCCAGAAGATCAACGTTCTGCGTGCGGGAGTGATGGGTGCCAATGATGGGATCCTCTCTGTTGCCGGAATTGTTGTTGGGGTGGCCGCAGCGACCAGTAATAGTTATTCGATTTTAATTTCCGGTCTTTCAGGATCACTGGCGGGAACCATTTCCATGTGTATGGGTGAATACGTTTCAGTCAGCACCCAAAAGGATTCCGAAAAGATGGCGATTATCGCCGAAAAACAACACTTGGAAGATGACTTTAAAGGGGTTCGCCAGGACATGGTGGATCGTTATTTGAAACAGGATATTGACCCACAATTGGCTAACCAGGCGGCCGATGAACTATTAGCGGACGATGCCCTGGATAATGTCGTCCAAGAAAAGTACGGTTTTAACCCTAAGGAATTTACGAGTCCTTATGAAGCAGCAATTGCCTCTTTTATTTCTTTCCCTACGGGTTCGATCTTGCCGATGCTGGCGGTTACTTTAACCCCGGTCAGAATGCGGATTATGGCCACCATTATTGCCGTGCTGATTGCTTTGGCAATTACCGGTTACGTGGCCGCCGTTCTCGGTGACTCCAACCGCTGGAAGTCCGCTTTGCGTAATGTGGTATCAGGAATGCTGACGATGGGGGTTACCTTCATCATTGGACAGTTATTTGCACGGTAGGAGGCGAGGTAGATGGCTAAAAAGAAACGACAAGAGCAGACGATGAACGAGAAGCTGAATGCACTCCGTGCCGGGGTGCTTGGATCAAACGACGGGGTTTTAACCGTTGTTGGGGTCCTCGTTTCCGTGGCTGCTGCAACGACCGATAACTTTACGATCTTTATCGCCGGTTTATCCGACCTCTTGGCCTGTGCTTTCTCGATGGCATCCGGTGAGTATGCGTCGGTTAGTACCCAGAAGGACACCGAAAAGGCGGCCGTGGAACGGGAAGAAAAGCTTCTCCAAACCGACCGTGCTGCTGAAGTAGCGGTGGTTGCTGATTACTACCACCAGAAGGGAATTACCGTGCAAACTGCCCAGCGGATTGCTGAGGACTTGCTGAACAAGAAACCGCTGGAAACGGTGGTGCGGATTAAGTGTGGGATCCAGCTTGGTCACTACATGAACCCGTGGGAAGCTGCCTTTGCATCGCTCTTTTCCGCTGCCGCTGGTGGCATTTTCCCACTGTTTGCGATGACCTTTAGTCCCGCTGGCTTCAAGTGGTACACGACGATTCTCGCCGTTGCTTTTGCCAGTGCGCTGACCGGTTACATCAGTTCCAAGCTGGGGAACGGTTTGGTTAAGATCGCAGTTATTCGTAACATTGTGATTGGATTGATTACGATTTGCATTCACTACGGGGTCGGGAAGCTGTTCTAATCTCCCATACCATTATCTTTTATTTACATGTTAAACACGAAAAAGGCCTGCGCCGGTTAGCACAGGCCTTTGATTGTGTTATCGGGAGAAATGACTTACATCCCGTTTTGCTCGTCTTCGTGAGTATCAAACATCTTTTCACCATCATCGCGGTGGCATTCAGCCTGGATGGTAACGTGGCAGATGTGATACTTCTCCAGCATCATTTGATCGATTTTGTCGTATAACTTGTCGATTTCACTCAGTTTAGCATCGGGACAGATAATATGCATAGAAAACATGATTCGGTGTTCGTCGACTGACCAGGCATGGACGTGGTGAATCGACTTGATGCCATCGATTTGCAAAAGGTCGTGTTTGATGGAGTCGTAGTCTAAGTCGGGAGCAGATTCCATCAGGATATTCATGGTTTGGGTAATGATTGGCCATGCCTCATAGGCAATGTAAATGGCGACGGCAACGGTCAAAACCGGGTCCAGCCAGGTGAGTGGGAAGAATATCAGGATCACCCCGGCGATGATGACGGCAACTGATGCCAGGGCGTCACTGAGGACGTGGAGGTAGGTGGCCTTGATGTTCAAACTTTCATGGCTGCCCGAGTGGAGTAGGTAGGCTGATAAGAAGTTAGCCGCTAATCCGATGACGGCGACAATGGTCATCAGCTGACCATTAACGTGCTGCGGATGGCCCAAACGTCTGACTGCTTCAATAGTTAAGAAAACGGCAATGACTAATAGGAAGGCCGCATTGACTAATGCCGATAAGATCTCAGCACGCCGGTAGCCAAAGGTTTGCCGGTGAGTTTCCGGCTTTTTCGATATTACCTGGGCAATATAGCTCAGAACAATTGACACCGAATCCCCTAAGTTGTGAAAGGCGTCAGACAAGAGTGCCAAACTTCCCGAGGCAACACCCCCAATTAATTCCACAATAGTAATTCCCGCATTGAGCAGCGTGACGGCAAGAAACCTCTTGCCGGTGACATTGCTTTCATGCATGGCTGAACCTCCTCATTTTCTGGTTAACTTTTTTCTTAGGTTATCCTAACTCGTTACCCTTTCTTATGCTATAATATCACCATGTGCAAACTAGCAAAAGATGTCCTTGGTGCTAAAGGGGGATTGGTCGATATAATGACACCGATGAAAGAAGACTATTTAAAGATCATCTTTGAACTCGGTGGCAACCGTAAAAAGGTTACCAATAAGGATATTTCACTGGGGCTGGGAATCGCTGCCGGCTCCGTTACCGAAATGATTAGTAAGATGGCAAGCGAAGGGCTGGTTAACCACGAACCGTACGCTGGTATTTCGCTGACTGACAAGGGTTTAAAGTATGCGGCAGAATTGGTCCGCAAGCACCGGTTGTGGGAAACTTTTTTGGTGGATAAACTGCAGTATAACTCTGCGGACGTGCATGCTGAGGCGGAAGTCCTGGAACACAATACTAGTGACCGGCTGGCCACGGCGCTGGATAGCTTCTTGGGGCACCCACGCTACTGCCCGCATGGTGGGGTCATTCCCTCGGCCAGCGGTGAGTTTACTGATGCCAGCCACCGGGTCTTGGCAGACGGCAAGGATGGTGAACACGTGGAACTACTGCGCTTTCTCGATAACCATGACCTGCTAACCTACCTTAACGAATGTGGGTTGACACCGCACGAAAGCGTAACGATCATTAAGCATGAACCCTTTGATGGGCCGGTGGTGATTAAACCTGATGACCAGGATGAGCACATTAACGTTTCCTACAAGGCGGCCCATAATGTTTTCATCAACGAAGAAAAACAAGACAAGGAATAGTACTAGGCTAGTCTTTACCCGTATGGTAAAATTAGAGCTGTAGTTTTAACAGGGCAATTTTGGTTCGATTGTTTCACTGATGGAAAATCTCCAAGCTGCACCTCATTAAGAATTACAAAGTATCATGCGCCAGGCGCACTAGGAGGATTTATCATGGAACAAGGGACTGTTAAATGGTTTAACGATGACAAGGGCTACGGCTTTATCACCCGTGACAATGGCTCGGACGTCTTTGTTCACTTCTCAGCTATCCAAGGTGAAGGATTCAAGACCTTGAAGGAAGGTCAACACGTGACTTTCGACGTTGAAGAAAGTGATCGTGGCCCGCAGGCTGCCAACGTTGTCAAGGACGACGCTGAATAAGTCCAATTATTAATTACAGGAGCGTCTGGGAAACTGGGCGCTCTTTTTTGGAGGAAAAAATGAGCAAGGCGAAGACAGTTGATACACAGCTTGCGATTCGGACGGCCCTCCTGGCCGGGAAACTGCTCATCGAAAACGGCTCAAACATGGACCGGGTCAATGACACGATGGAACGGATTGCGGCCGCAGCGGGATTAACATCCTTTCAGGGCTTTACCACGCTAACCGGGGTGGTGGCATCAGCGGAAGAACTGCCGAATGCTCAGGTGGTAGCGATCCACGACCGGGCTAACGACCTGAACAAAGTGGCACTGGTCAACGGCCTGTCACGAAAGTTTAGTGCTGGCCGTTTAAGCCTGAAGCAGTTTTATCGTCAGCTACGTAAAATCCAGCACGAAAATGACATGATGGCCGTTGCTTGGCAATGCTTGTCAGCCGCTATTTTAAGCGCGGTCCTGATGATTGTCTTTACTGGTGACTACCACGATGCGCCGGTTGATTTTGTCATCGGCGGGGTGAGCTATGGTACCTTTTTGCTCTTAAACCACCTCTTCCGCATTAAGTATTTAGGCGAATTCGTGGCTTCATTAATCATTGGCTTGTTGTCTTCACTGGCCTTCAAACTGCACTGGGCGACGAACATTGATACGCTAATTATCGGGGCGGTGATGCCACTGGTTCCGGGAATCCCGTTGACTAACGCCATGCGTGACCTGGTATCTGGCAACCTGATCAGCGGGCCAACACGGGCCATTGAAGCGATTCTGACTGCTGCGGCAATCGGTTGCGCCATCGTCATTGTATTGCGCTACGTGTAAGGAGGGGAATGTGATGATCGTAAAAGCAATCCTCGAGACCCTGTTTGCATACGTGGCAACGATTTGCTTTGGGGTGATCACCAATATCCCCCGGCGGGCATTCAACGTGGCCGGAATTATCGGCGGTTTGTCGTGGTTAGTTTACTGGGGGCTTTACTATCACTTGCACCTGGGATTAGCTGTTAGCAACATGCTTGCTGCCATTTTGATTGCCATCTTGAGCATGGTGGCAGCACGCCACCAAAAAATGCCGACGATTATCTATACTGTCCCGTCGCTGGTGACTTTTGTCCCGGGTGGGCAGGCCTATCGGATGGTCCGTAACTTTGTCGTCGGCAACAATAGTCAGTCACTCATTTTTCTTTACCAGGTAATGGTGATTGCCGGGGCCATTACCTTAGGACTCGGGGTTGGTGAGATGATCAACCGACTGGTGTACGGGCCGAAAAAACAAGGCAGTAGACGACACTGATTGTGGTATACTTACTGGGTACTTTGACGAATTAATGATTAGGAGATACAGTTATGTTAATTGAACCAGAGAACGACCGCTGGAAACGATTTGCTGTTAGTGGCATCTTGTTTGTGCTGATTGCTGCGATGATTAAGGAGCAGTCGATGATTCTCCAGCTGGTCGATTCCGTTTTTCAATCGTTGTTTACCAACCCGAATTGGCATAACCACTTCGTCCACATGTTGATGACCCTGGTGTCATTTTTGGGAAGCCCAAAGATGGACCTGTTATGGATGCTGGTGATTGCCTTCTTCCTGTGGGGCTTTAAGCTGAAGATTCCGGCCTTATGGACGATCTGTACTGTTGTTGGCGGGGACGCCCTCGGCTGGATTGTCAAGCACATTGTTAAGCGGGCTCGCCCAGTTCAGCACATGGCAAAGGATGATGGGTATAGTTTCCCTAGTGGCCATGTTCTCGGCTTTTTCCTGGTCGTGGCAGTGTTGATGTTGATCGTGGTACCACTAATTCACAAGCGGGCCACACGGGTTATTTGCCAGATTTTGTTGGTTCTGGCAGTGCTCGTATTGGCCATTTCACGAGTCTACCTTTGGGCTCACTACCCGGTTGATACGATTGGGG
>DXGK01000037.1 GCA_019113965.1 Candidatus Limosilactobacillus merdipullorum | reverse complement strand
TTATTGGTGCTCCTGACCTGGCAATGCTGCTATCACTCCTCTTCGCCATCTACACGATGGGACTTCGCCGTTCCAAGAAGATGAAAGCCATCAGCGATTCCATGGTTGTATCAGTAAAGCAAATCGCAATGATGCTGCTAATTATCGGTGGTGGTGGTGCCTTCAAACAGGTCCTGGTTGATGGTGGTATCTCCAAGTACATTTCTTCGCTGTTCGCTTCCACCCATATGTCACCAATTCTGGCCGCATGGCTGATCACCGCTTTGCTCCGTGTCTCCCTTGGTTCATCAACCGTTGCTGCAATGACCGCTGCCGGTTTAGTTGCTCCAATGGCTCAGCAATTTGGCGCTAACTCAGCA
Organism: Candidatus Limosilactobacillus merdipullorum; assembly: GCA_019113965.1. GTDB lineage: Bacteria > Bacillota > Bacilli > Lactobacillales > Lactobacillaceae > Limosilactobacillus > Limosilactobacillus merdipullorum. The sequence goes on along the minus strand of DXGK01000037.1, from coordinate 3,957 downwards.
ATGTCTGCCCTGATGGTTCTCAGCATCGGTGCTGGCTCGGTCTTCTGCGACCACGTTAACGATGCTGGTTTCTGGATGATTAAGGAATACTTTGGCCTTTCACTCAAAGAAACGTTGCTTTCCTGGTCAACCTTAACTTCAGTCCTCTCCGTCGCGGGTCTCGGTGCTGTTTACGTGATCTCGCTATTTGTCTAAAGAAATGAAAACACCACCGAAAAACGGTGGTGTTTTTTCTTAGCTGGTGTATGCTAATCATGTCAGTATTTATCAATGAAGGATGTCGGTAAAATGATTGATCGAGTCACCATTAAGGATGTGGCTAACAAAGCTGGTGTTTCTGTCACCACGGTTTCGCGGATTATTAACGGTCACTACGAAAAGATGCGTCCTGAAACCAGGGAAAAAGTTGAACAGGCAATTAAAGAATTACACTTCTTTCCCACTGCCTCTGCCCGCCGCCTGCGAACCCGTGAAAGTCACACGGTCGGTGTCCTTGTTGGCGATATTGGTAACGTCTTCTCCACCCTGTTGGCCAAAGGTATTGGTGATGTCCTCCAACCATTTGGTTACGACATTGTCCTTATGAATACCAATAATTCACTTTTAACCGAAAAACGTTCATTGGAGCGACTCTATGAACTACAAGTCGACGGCATTATTGTCCAACCAGATTCGCGCTTTTATCACCAGTTCTCATCGGTCGTTAACCGCAACATCCCACTCGTTATTGTCGACCGCGAAGTAGATGACCTGCCAGTGAACGTCAGCATGGTCACTAGTGCCAACCGTGACGCCTGTTATCGCGTCGGTAAAATTATCAAATCCCGCGGCTATGACAATATCTTAGCCATTAGTGCCCACTTCGCCCAGGCTTCGGGTCAGATTCCACGGATCAGCGGTTTACAGTCAGCTGCAAACGACTTTAATCTCAGTTTTCATAATATTGAAACCCGTGGTCACGACCGTCAATGGTTGTCAGCCGTTTTCCCCCAGCAATTAGCGAAACTCCGGGGACGAACAGCTGTGATCTCCCTGATGGGCCCAGTCCTTTTCGACATCTTAAGTATCTGTCGACAACGTCACTTAAGTTTTCCTCGCGACTTCGGACTCATCAGCTTCGATGACTGGTCGTGGTCGCAGTACGTCAATGACGGTGTCTACTTGCTGAAACAGGATATGGAATTGATGGGTAACATCGCCGCCCACCAATTGCTGTCGCAAATCAAAAGTGGTGAAAGCAGCGGGTCAACTACCATCCTGCCCGTCAGTGTCGTTGACCACCCATCATTATAGGTAAACCAAAGCCACCGGTTCATTTGTCACCGGTGTCTTTCTCAGTTGTTTATTCTTTTTCCATATAGACCATGCGAATTAACTGCCGATCTTGGTAGTTATGCATGTCACTTTCCACAAAGCCAAACCGGTGGTAGAGGTCCAGGGCCCGTTGGTTGTCAGCGAAAACATCCAGCATAAGTTGTTGCAACTTGCTACCGTGCTGGTACCAATCAAGAATTGTTTCCAGTAGTGCGGTCCCGATGCCCTGGTGCCAGTAGTCCTTGCCAACCACCAGTCCGAGTTCCCCAGTATTGTCGTCATCCGGCATGACCATAATCGTTGCGGTACCAATGACTTGTTCGCCGAGGCGGGCCACAATCACCTCACAGTTACTGCTCCTGGCAATTGCCTTTAACTGGTCAATTTCCGAGGATGCCGTCAAATTAGCCAAATTGGTAATCATTACCGCTTCACTTTCCCGGTTAGCTCTTTGCAGAAAACTAACCAGTGCTGCGGCATCGTCTGGCTCGGCAGGAACGATCCTGACTTGCTCTGTATCATCAGCCATTGTCTTGCACACCTTCTACTATTTTCTCAAAATGCTGGCCATGCGGCTCTAATCTGATTACCCGTGAACTTTCGGTATCTGTTCGATGAAAACTGATCGCTAGGTAATTTTCGGGCAATTCATCAGCAACGTATTGCGGCCATTCCACAATCGACACCCCATCACCATCAAAGTATTCTTCCAAGCCGAGCTCATCACCGCCACCATTTTCCAAGCGGTAAACGTCCATGTGATAAAGTGGCAAACGACCATCCTGGTATTCACGAATGATGGTAAAAGTGGGACTTTTAATCATGTCTGGAATACCCAGCCCAGCTGCCAATCCCTTGGTGAAGGTGGTCTTCCCGGCCCCCAAATCACCCTTGAGGACAACCACGTCGCCCGCTTGCAAGTGCTGAGCCACCTGTTTTCCCAGGTTAATTGTCTGCTCGCGGCTAGTCATCAATAGCTCTTTCATCACTGTGCCCCCGTTAAATGGCCTGTGCCGCGGTAATGATGGCAACATGGTAAATATCATCAACGCTGGCCCCGCGTGACAGGTCGGCAATTGGGGCATTTAGTCCCTGCAAAATAGGACCGACAGCAGTGAAGCCGCCCAACCGCTGAGCAATCTTATAACCTATGTTACCTGCTTCAAGACTCGGGAAAATGAAGACGTTGGCGTGACCGGCAACAGTTGAGTCAGGCGCCTTGAGTTGTCCTACCGCTGGTACCATTGCCGCATCAAACTGTAATTCCCCGTCAACGGCCAAATCTGGTGCCTGCTCATGAACCAACTTGGTAGCTTCTTGCACCTTGGTGACCATTTCACCCTTGGCAGAGCCCTTCGTGGAAAAGCTCAACATGGCAACCGCCGGGTCAATATCAAATATTTGAGCAGTATGAGCGCTTTCAATTGCGACTTCCGCCATTGTCGGGGCGTCAAGTTCAATGTTAATGGCACAATCGGCAAAGACATAGCGCTGGTCACCCTTCTGCATGATAAAGGCACCACTGATACGCTTAACCCCTGGTTTCGTCTTAATGATCTGCAGTGCCGGCCGAACGGTATCACCAGTAGAATGAATGGCACCGGAAACCATCCCGTCGACCTTGCCGAGGTAAACCAGCATCGTTGCAAAATAGGAAACGTCCGTCAACATCTGGTCAACTTCTACCGGCGTATTCTTGCCCTGACGCCGTTTGAGGAGGGCATCATGCATCTCTTGTTGTTTATCCTCGGGGTAAGTTGCTGGGTCCAGCACTTTAATTTTGTCGGTGCTAACACCGGCTTTCTCGGCGGCGCGGCTAATTTCTGCTGGACTACCGAGGACTAATGGGACCAGTAGTCCTTCATCTGCTAACTGGGCAGCTGCCGACAGTACCCGTGGGTCACTGCCCTCTGGAAAGACGATCGTTTTTTTACTTTGGCTGACTTTTTCCTTCAACGTATCAATGAAACTCATCAGAATTCCTCCTCTTTATTCTTTCACATGTTCCGGGAGCTGCCAGTCAATTGGCTGCTCGCCCATTGATTCCAGAGCCCGGTTAGTCTTAGAGAACGGTTTGGAACCAAAGAAACCATGGTAGGCTGATAATGGACTCGGGTGTGCCGACTCAAAAATAATATTACGTGACCGATCAATCAGCTGCGCCTTGTTCCGCGCCGCTCGCCCCCAGAGAATAAAGATTACCGGACGCGGGCGCTCTGACAATGCGGCAATGGCTGCATCCGTGATCTGTTCCCAACCGTGGCCACGGTGTGAATAGGCATGGCCAGCGCGGACAGTTAAAACGGAGTTAAGTAGGAGGACTCCCTGGTCCGCCCACTTTTTCAGGTAGCCGTGGTTGACTGGCTTGCAACCAACGTCATCCTGCAATTCCTTATAAATATTCTTTAACGACGGCGGAACTGATACTCCTGGCAGGACCGAGAAACTACAGCCATGCGCCTGATGCGGGCCATGGTAGGGATCCTGTCCCAAAATGACAACCTTAGTCTTGTTAAAAGGCGTCCATTCAAACGCCTGAAAAATATGGTGCATTTCCGGATAAACCGTCTGATGCGAATACTCGTCGACCAAAAAGTTATGCAGCTGGGCATAATTTTGCGATTCAAACTGTGGCTCTAGGAC
>DXGK01000036.1 GCA_019113965.1 Candidatus Limosilactobacillus merdipullorum | reverse complement strand
CAATCTTTGATTGGTTCAAAGCAGTGTCCGCGGCGTTCCAGATCAAAAAAGTGTGAGCTAATAGATTACAAATTGTGAAACATTGTATTGACGTTTGTTTGTATTAATTACCCTTTATAGCTTGAGCATTTACTTGATGAGCTCAAAACTTGCGCAGGTTGGCCGTCTCAGTAGTGCATTTTGTTCTCTTCTTTGTTAGCAAAGCATCAGTACAGCGCTGTGGGGCTCTGTTATGAACTAATAGCTAATAATGAACGTACGTTATCTATGGATGATGAACAGCCACCGGTCTCAGTGGTGAAGTTTGGCTTAGCGGGTTGCCGCTTAGCCAAAGACCGAGTTTGAAGACAATCGCAGATTGGCTTCAAATCGTGTCCACCACGTTCCAGACCGCAAAAACCGAGCAAGTTTTGATCGTAACTAATTTCGTTCATCCTTCACCGGCTCAGTTAGCCAGTCAAAGCGGAAGAAGTGCTTCAGCTTGGTGTTGACCGGAATCCAAATGCCAGCGTGCCAAATATCCTTTAAGGATGCAATCATCAATTTATCATGTTGGTTGTTCTTGGTTAAGGGGATTCTCATCCGGTTTCCTTCAGCAGTGACCACCGTCACCCATTTGCCGCTCATCCCAACAATTTTCGCAGCGGCAACGTTTTTGTTTTCATTTCGGAGAGCCATCATAAGTACTCCTTTCTCTTTTTCAGCCACTATCGCTATCGTAGGTTACATTTGTGAAGAAGGTGTGTCCAAATCGTAATTTGCCGGTTAAAATAAGGGAGGGAGGCAGAACAATGGCAAAATTAAACTTATACCTGGTCCGTCACGGCCAGACGTATTTCAATATCTACAATAAATTGCAGGGCTGGAGTAATTCTCCGTTAACTGAGAAGGGCAAGCAGAACGCCGTCCACGCCGGCAAGATGTTGCAGGACGTGAAGTTCGCTGCGGCCTTTTGCAGCGACACCACCCGCGCCCAGGAGACGATTAACAAGATTCTTGAACTTAACAGGGCAGGCTCCGTCAAGCAGGCTGTTTATTCGCCGTTCTTCCGCGAAGAATTTTACGGGGTCTTCGAGGGGACCAACATGGACTTGGCCTGGAACATGGCAGGGCTGCCACATGGCTACGCTAGCTTTAAGGAAATCGTGCAGGCCCGCTCGATTGGAGTCGCCAAGGATTACTTGCATGATGCCGACCCGTTCCATCAGGCCGAGAATAATGAAATGTACTGGCAGCGGGTCGACCAGGGGCTTGATCTCATCCGCCACGCCGACCTTCATGATGGGGACAACGTTTTGTGGGTCACCCACGGTAACACCTTATTAAGCTTGGCTGAACGGTTTGGTAATGGTAAGTATGATGTGACTAAGCGGCCGGCCAATGGCAGCTTGACGCGGATGGTCATGGATGGCGATGACGTGAGAATTGTTGCCTACAATCAAACGGAATTGGGCAATTAGCAATAAGCAGTCGTGAAAGCTGCCCGAATTGGGTATAATGAACGAAATTATGCAGAGAGGAAGTCACCAATGAGTTATTATCTGGGGGTCGACGTCGGAACAACAACTACTCGTGCCGTTGTGTACGACCAGCACGCTCACAAAATTAGGGAAGCGAGTCAGACTTACCCGCTGTACCGTCAGGCAAATGGAATGGCCGAACAAGAACCACAGCAGCTGGTCGAAGCGGTGATCAACGTCATCAACCAGGTGGTCGACGAGTCGTCGATCAATACTGCTGACCTAGCGGCGGTTGGCTTTTCTAGTTCCAACCAGAGTATTATCCTGCTCGATGAGCACTATCAACCACTGACCAGGTTGATCACCTGGGCCGACACCCGGGCAGCCAAGGTGGCTAAACGGGTCCAGCAGTCGCTAACCGCCCAGCCGCTTTATTCGCGGACGGGGACGCCGGTGCACCCGATGTCACCACTGATTAAACTCATGTGGCTGCAGGAAGACCATCCGGAACTGATGAAAAAAACGGCCTACGTTGCTGGCGTCAAATCGTTCTTATTTCACCAATTATTTGGTTGCTTTAAAGTCGATATTTCCATAGCCAGCTCGACGGGGTTGTTCAACATTGCCAAGACCGAGTGGGATAGCGAAGCGCTCAAGATGGCCGGGATCACCACCGATCAGTTGCCAGAAGTGGTCAGTGGAACAGCCCAGCAGCAAGGACTCCTGCCCAAAATGGCCGCCCAACTACATATCCCGGCGGACGTTCCCTTTGTCTTCGGGGCCTACGACGGGGCCATGACTAACGTTGGTGTTGGTGCCACTGCTGAAGATACCGTCGCCATCACCATCGGTTCCTCAGCCGGTGTGCGGGTCATTACCGACCACCCGGTGATCGATCCGGAACAGCGGTTATTCTGCTACTGCTTGGATGAAGGTAAGTGGGTTGTCGGCGGGCCCTTGAATAACGGTGGCGCGGTCTTTGACTGGGCGGTTCGTCACCTGGTTGATACTAATGCCGTGCGCAACAGTGACGGGGACCAGTTCGACGTTGCCAACAGCGTAATTGCCGAAACCCCAGTCGGCGCTCACGGTCTGATTTTTCACCCCTTCCTCGGTGGTGAACGGGCACCGCTGTGGGATGCCAACGCCCGGGGAAGTTTTTCGGGGTTGACACCGCTTCATACCCGCGCCGACATGCTGCGGTCGGTGATGGAAGGAATTACGATGAACATTGCCACCGTTTTCCAGGTACTGTGCGAACTGGTTGGCCGACCGAAGAGCGTCACGGCCACTGGCGGCTTCTCGCGGTCGCTGGTATGGCGGCAAATGCTCGCTGACGTGTTAAATACCAAGGTCAAGGTGCCACAGCACTTTGCGGCTGCTGCTCTGGGAGCTGCCGGGATGGCGATGAAGAGCACCGGCTTGATTAACGATGTGGCCGACATCTCTCACCATGATATTTCCATCGAAGAGTACCAGCCGAAGCCGGAAGCAGTCGATATTTACCAGCAAGTTTTGCCGATTTTTACCCAGTTGGAAGGATTCTTGGCTCCATCGTACCAGTCCCTCTCCTCACTACAAGAACGGCTTAGCCATTACGAACGCTAGACTTGCGGATAATAAAGATGCCGAGGGCAATTAGGAGTAATAGCACCCCGTAAATTGGAAAAGGGGCTGCGAGGCCCAGTCCGCTCAGGGGATGACCCGTTAGCAGGTTGGCCCAGCCGCCAATGGTTGGCGAAAAGAAGGCCCCCAGGTTAAAGCCGATCAGGCAGATGGAAGCTGCCGTTGATTGCTTGTTCGCCGGTGCGAGCGTCGGCAGCAGGTTAAAAATCAGCGGCGACAAGAGTTGGTAAGGAAAGCCAATCAATAGCAGACCGGCAACGGTTAAGGCAAAATTGTCACCGGCCAGGCCAAAGAGAAAGTTGGCCACCGCCATCAGTCCTAATGCCAGGTATATGGTGTTGAACTTCAAGCGATCATAGATGCGGCCATAGAAGAGGCCACCCAAAGTTGCACCGACCAGCATCAGTGAGAGGAACAGTGAAGCGCCGTGATAGTGTCCACCATTGATGGCAACCGCGAGGCCAGAAAAACGGTTTTCCATCCCCACATAATCAACCACCAGGACAAATGCAAGGACGGCGAGGAGGCCCACCAACGGGCTGATCCGAGTCGACCCGGCGACTTGTCCTGGTGTTTTTGCTTTATCGTTAGTAACTACCGGTCGGTTTGCCGGAACCTGCCAAGAAAACAGTGCCAAAACGATAATGGCGAGAAAGTATACGGCAAACGAGGCCCGCCAGCCACCGACTAGCATCAGTAGCGAGGCGAGTGAAATCGTTGCTGCCTGGCCAATTTCTTCGGCGGCCGCATGCCAGCCAATCATGGCAGCTCTTTCTGTACCGTCGTACCACCGCGAAATGATGGAAATGGCCTGTGAGTTGTACAAGCCGATGCCCGCGCCGAGGACTAGCCGCGAGGCGATGATGACCTGGTAACTGTTGCAAAAGAGCGGCACGGGCCCTGCAACGCCAATCGTGGTCACCCCAATCATGATCATCGTTTTGTCGGATAGCTTGAGCCATTGCTGCAGGAGAGGTGACAAGATGACAAAGACCATCACCGAAAATGACGGGGTGGTCACGAGGTACTCTGCTTGTTGCTGGCTCAAGTGCAGTGCCGCCTTTAACTGGGGTAGCGAACCCTGGATGGCGTAGGCACTGGTCAAAATGAAGGAGACCGAGAGGAAGGCCAGCTTGGTGATCAGGTGGTGTTGGTTGCGCATGACGTTGCACTCCTTGACTGTTTTTTAATGTGATTTTGCCGAAGATTACACGAGAATGGCGGGGTTGTCAATCTTTCCGTAGTGGGTGGTTATCACAATTCAAACTTGCTTGGTTTTGGCGGTCTGGAACGTGGTGGCCATCATTTGGAGCCGCTCGCATTACGACCGTCTCCAAACTGAGGCTTTACCTAAGCGGTAAACCGCTAAGGTAAACATCACCACTGAGACCGCCACCGGCGCAAGTTTGTATGTTTATACGATTTCAATGTGCTTTGAGTATGTCGGAAATTTTAAATATTTGGTTGGACAAATAAACCGTAATGACGGAAAACCAGCGCGGACTTGATAGTCATTTTTAAGCATACAATTGATGATGACCAGCCAGCTGTCTCAGAAACGGAAATTGCACTATTTTGGCATAGTGAAGAGGCATCAGCGTCGCACTGTGGGGCTCAGCCATGAAATTGTCGTTAGTAACGTGTAACTGAACTTACGACAAGACCAAGTTTTGAGACACAAGCGGAGCTTGGCTCAAAATTGTGTCCACGGCGTTCCAGCCCCACAAAAGTGCGAGCTGATTCCTACACACCATTCCAGGCCGGCCCGGGCTGAGAAACATCGCGGCGTTCCAGTCCCACAATAAGTGTGTAGCGTTCCAGATTGATAAGAGGCGGGAATTATCACAGTGTTCCAAAACCAGTTGATTGTCATGCCTTCTGTTAGGCCTCAATAGGGCAAAGCGCGTATAATGGTTCATAAATAATTAATGGAGATGACAGTTCAATGGCAAAGCGCTTGTTAGACACGTTTATTCCTGAAACATACCTGGTGAAGTTGGACATTAACCGGGAACAAAAGACGATCAATGGCCAAGTGACGGTCAAAGGGGAGAGCAAAGCCGACCAGTTTGCCCTCAACCAGAAATTTCTGACGATTGATAAGGTCACCGTTGACGGCCAGCCGGCGGGTTTTAAGGTGGACGATCAAAATGAATTGTTCACGATTGATGCCCACACCGGCAAGTTGACGGCGGTAGTGGACTACCATGCTAAGTTGACCGACACGATGATGGGCATTTACCCGTCTTACTACCAGGTTGACGGGGAAAAGAAGAAACTGATCGGGACCCAGTTTGAAACGACGGCTGCCCGGCAGGCCTTCCCGTCTGTCGACGAACCAGCGGCCAAGGCCAAGTTTACCCTGGCAATTAAGTTCGACGAGCACCGCGGCGAAACGATCATCGCCAACACCCCGGAAGACTACGTGGAAGATGACTACCACTACTTCAAGCAAACCGTCCGGATGTCCACTTACCTGGTTGCCTTTGCTTTTGGGGAAATGCAGTCGAAATTGACCAAGACTAAGAGCGGGGTCGAAGTTGGCGTCTTTGCCACCAAGGCCCACCAGAGCAAGGAACTCGACTTTGCCTTAGACATTGCCAAGCGCACCATTGAATTTTACGAAGATTACTACCAGACGCCGTACCCGCTGGACCATTCCTACCAGCTGGCCTTGCCGGACTTCTCGGCCGGTGCGATGGAAAACTGGGGGCTGGTTACTTATCGGGAAGTTTACCTGATGGTTGACCCGGACAACACGACCCTGGAAAACAAGCAGGTGGTCGCTACCGTTATTACTCACGAACTGGCGCACCAGTGGTTCGGTGACCTGGTTACGATGAAGTGGTGGGACGATCTGTGGCTCAACGAAAGTTTTGCCAACATGATGGAATACGTGGCCGTCGATGCCCTGCAGCCTGACTGGCACATTTGGGAACTCTTCCAGACGACTGAATCACCGATGGCCTTGCAGCGTGACGCCACGGATGGTGTTCAGGCGGTTCACCAGCAGGTTGACGACCCGGCGGAAATCGATTCGCTCTTCGACGCCGCCATCGTCTACGCTAAGGGCTCCCGGATGCTGGTGATGGTTCGTTCCCTCTTGGGTGATGATAACCTGCGTAAGGGACTGAAGCAGTACTTTGCTGACCACCAGTACAGCAACGCTTCCGGGGATGACCTCTGGAAGGCCCTCGGGGATGCTTCGGGCCTGGATATTGGCAAGATCATGCACTCCTGGCTGGAACAGCCGGGTTATCCGGTTGTTAGCGTCAAGGTTAACGACCAGGGACAAGTAGTTCTGCACCAGCAACAGTTCTTCATCGGTGACCACCATGATCAGGGCCGGCTGTGGCAGATCCCGTTGAACTGCAACTACGAACAGGCACCGCAGTTAATGACTGACCGCGACCTGGTTCTCGGCGACTACCAGGAACTGCGCAAGGAAAACGGCAAGCCGCTACAGCTCAACGTTGGCAACAACTCCCACTTCATTGTCGATTACGATGACCAACTGGAAGCTGACCTGCTAGACCACCTGGACCAGCTATCATCAATTGACAAACTGGCATTACTGCAAGACGCCCGTCTCCTTGCAGAAGGTGGACTGCGGTCATATGCTGACCTGGTTGCACTGATTGCCCGCTTTAAGGACAGCAAGTCAGCCGTGGTTGCCAATGCCCTTTACCGGATTGCCAACTACCTGAAGAACTTTGTTACTCCTGGTTCTGCTGAAGAAAAGCAGTTGAAGCAGTTCTTCGCCCTCCTCAGTGGCCAGCAGGAAGCCCGGCTGGGGTGGACACCGGTTGTCGGCGAGTCCAACGACGACCAGCTGGTGCGGCCGTACATTCTCAGCGCCTCGCTTTACGCTGAAAATCAGGAAGCTCAAAAGCAAGCGCAACAGCTCTTTGACGACCATCGCGACCGCCTGGCCGACCTTCCAGCTGATACCCGGCCGTACATCCTGAAAAATGAAGTCCAGCAGCACGCTAGCCAAAAGTTGGTGGACCAACTGCTTGACCTGTACCGTGACACAGCCGATGGTGGGCTGAAGGAAGACATCTGCTTTGCCCTCACCAACCTGCCGGACAAGGACCTGCTGGCTGAGCTGGTTGACAAGTACTTTAAGGATGCCGCAACGATTAAGCCGCAGGACCTGCGGGCATGGTACCGGGGTGTATTAGCTAACAATGCTGGTCAGCAAATCGCCTGGGACTGGCTGCGTGACAACTGGGATTGGCTGGACGAAACGGTTGGTGGCGACATGGAATTTGCCACCTACATCACAGTCACGGCCGGGATCTTCCACACCAGTCAACGGTTGAGTGAATTTAAGGACTTCTTTGAACCGAAGCTGAACACGCCAGGTCTGACCCGGGAAATTGAGATGGACATCAAGATCATCAGCGGGAAGGCTGACCTGGTTGCTAAGGAAGCGACGGAAGTTAACAAGGCCGTGGCTGATGAGGTGAAGTAAGGTGAATGCTATTTACCTCCGGCGCAGTACGATGGCCGAATTGCCAGTGATTGAAGAAATCATTGAAGATGGGCGGCAGGCGCTGAAAACTGCCGGCAGTACCCAGTGGCAGGACGACAATCCCACCAAGGAAACACTGGTAGACGATATTAAACAGCGGCATTCATGGGTGCTGCTGGTCAACGGCCAAGTGGCTGGTGTTGCCACCCTTCTGCCGGGCCCGGAAGACGACTACCGGACCATCACTGGTGGTCATTGGGCCAACGACGGGGATGACTACGTGACGATCCACCGGGTCGCCATCAGCAGCCATTTCCGGGGCCAGCACCTGAGCAGTTACCTCTTCTCCGACCTGCTGACCGTAGGCCAGGCGCTGGGATACACTAACTTCCGCATTGATACTCACGCGCAAAACCAGGTGATGCAGCACCTGATCAAGAAGTTTGGTTTTCTGTACCGGGGAACGGTGACGGTGGACGACCAACTGGATCCACGGCGGGTGGCGTTTGAGCTTAACATTGGTAAAGAAGATTAATGGCAATTAGGACTTGTGCATCGCAAACTAATTTGCTATCCTAGTGACAACTTAATAACGAGAGCTCAGTGGACAGCGAGCTCAAAATAAAAGCTGGATGAGGCAGAGGCCTCTTCCAGCTTTTTTCTTTCAGGAACGGGGGATGTAAAGGAAGTTAACACAACGACAGCGAACCACGATGGTGATTGTCCTGCTCTTGGGTAGCTTTACCACCGTTTTTTCGGAAACCCTGCTCAACAACGGATTGCCAACGATTATGCGGGAAGTTCACGTTGATGAAATGACGGTCCAGTGGCTGAGTACTGGCTACATGCTGGTGGCCGGAATCACCATGCCATTAGCAGCTTTTTTGATCAAATCGGTTAGGCTGAAGATACTGTTTACCTCGACGATGACCATCTTCTTGACCGGGACGGTGATTGCCATGTTGGCACCCAACTTTCTGCTTTTGCTGCTGGGACGGCTGATCGAGGGGATTGCCGTGGGTGTCAACATGCCGCTGATTCCCAGTGCCCTCTCGCTCATCTACCCGATGGAGCGGCGGGGTACGGTGATGGGACTGGCCGGGATTATCGTTAACCTGGGACCGGCACTCGGGCCGACCGTCTCGGGGATTATTGTCGATTATTATTCCTGGCGGATGCTCTTTATCATCCTGGTACCAATTACTGCGATCATCATTTTTGCCACGCAGTTCTGCGTCAAAAACGTAGTAGAAACCTCCGCCAACGACCTGGATACAATCTCGGTCATTGCCGCCACGCTCGGCTTGGGGATGCTCTTGTACGGTTTGGGGCGGATCGGTCAGACCGGCCGCATCGGCATCGCCACCATTATTTTGCTGATTGCTGGTGCACTAGTTACGGCTTTCTTTGTTCGCCGGCAATTGCAACTGGAACACCCGCTGTTGGAAATGAAGATTTACCAGGCACCGTCATTCCGCCTCGGCGCGTTGCTGGCATTGATCAATACTTCGTCTTTGATGGCGACGGAGTTGATGCTGCCGCTGTTTAACCAGAACGTCCTGAGGGTGACCCCGATGGTTTCCGGATTTATGCTGATTCCGAGTGCAGTAGTGATGGCCGTGATGTCACCGCTCGCCGGCCGTATTTACGACGTGGTCGGAATTAAGAAGGTGGCCTTGATTGGGATGGGGGTTGGGCTCCTCTTTACCATACCGATGATCTTCTACCGACCGCAGACCGGTCCAGGAACAGTCGTCATCATGTACGCCCTGCGGAGTGGTGCCCTCCAATTGGCCTACTCACCGGTGATGGTCTAGGCGTTGAACTCTTTGTCAAAGAAGTACGTAGTGTTCGGGTCAACGCTGATCATCAATATGAACCAGATCGCCGATTCCTTCGCCAACGCGATGGCGATGACCATCCAGTCCTTGGGTCACAAGGCGGGCTTGCACGCTGGCTTGGCTGCAATGTCAGCGCTCACCCAAGGCTACCAGTGGTCATTTGCGGCTATTTGTCTATTAAACGTGCTTGGCTTCATGTTGGTCTTGAAGCTCAAGAACCGGTCACAAATTGAATTTGGAGGAGAAGAAAATGAAATTTGAAATTACCGACAATATTTTTGCCAAGTTGCCTAACATGTACGTCGGCGTGGTAGTAGCCGACCAGGTTGACAACAGTCAGGAGTACCCCGAGATTGCCGACCTACTGGACCAAAGCATGCAGGATGCCAAGTACAGGTTTAAGGATGTGAACGTCAAACAGGATCCACAAATTGTTCCCTACCGCGAAGCCTTCCGCCAGATTGGCGTTAACCCCAATCGCTACCTGTGCTCCGTCGAGGCATTATTTAAGCGCTTATCCAAGGGCAAAGACTTGCCGAACATTAACCCCCTGGTGGACCTCAACAACGCGATCTCGATGAAATACACCTTGCCGATGGGGACCCACACGCTTGATGGGGTAACGACGGATATTAAGATGCGTTTGGCAGAATCGGGTGACACCTTTGAAGACCTGGGTGGCGACAAGGTGGAAGCACCTGACGAAGGCGAAGTTGTTTACGCCGTTGACCACGAAGTTCGGACCCGTCGCTGGACTTGGCGGCAAAGTAAGTTTGGAATGATCACGCCGGACACCAAAACCGTGTTCTTCCCGATTGATGGTTTTACCGACTTTAACCAGGAGCGGGTCGACCAGGCAGCGGCGGAACTGGAAGATAAGCTGCAAGAGATCTTCCACTGTCAAACGGTTCGGGGGTTTGTCGATCAGGAACACTCGTCGTTTGAGTGGTAGCGTTTTTGCGGTCGGTTGACGCATGTATGCGAGTTCTTAAGTTGACAGGATGATCGTTCATTTGAAAGAATAAGATTAAGTTTATCCGGTCAATTAGGGAGTTTACAACACATGTGGCGAGGTGATTAACGTGTGGAAAAGATATCAGAGCAAGCACGGAATGCAGGCCGACCCTTCTTCGCAGAATCAAAGAAACGATACAGGTAAAGGGAATTTCAGTGTCCATACGGGACGGGTTGGTCGGCCCAAGCGAGGGAAAAACATGTCTGAAGGAGAAAAAAGTAACTACGTCCAAGGTCTCAAGCGGCAAAAAAAGCACCGAATTGTTGGTGGCATTGTGACGATAATCGCCTTAATATTGCTCTTCTTTGTTTTTATTGTCTTTACCATGAAGCCAACTACTGAGCCGACGACCACTTCGACGAAGAGTGAACAGGTCGAATCCCGAAAGCATCAGCAAAGGCCAATGAGTAGGATTGAAGCAGGTCGGGCGATTTCTAACGAACTCTTTGAGCTCAAGGATGCAGCAGAGGATTATCAAGACAACGGCGACCAGCAAGCTCTGATGTCGCGTTTACAAGATTTGCAAACCCAGAATCAGCAACTGGAAACGCGCTTGCCGGAAGGCCACGCCAAGGAAGCGGTGCAAACCATTAACAAAACGGCCTCTCAAGTAGAACAAAACCCGAAAAATGCGGGCAATATCGTGCAAAATAACGTTAATGATCTGGCACAGCAATCGGGCTTCTGGGGTAATATTTACTACCGGATTCGTTCGTTAATCAGTAGTTACCAATAATAGAGTTCATAAACGGCTTCGGAGTCTTGGCCTATGAGCAAACGGCCTCCAACGTTCGGATTTGTCAGAACGTTGGAGGCCATTGCTGTACCGTCTATTCATTTTAGTCATAAAAAATGAAGTTATGTTGCAATTCCTGTTTACTAGGATAATGATTGACCATCGACTAATTGAAAATTTATCGGGGGGATGATTGACCAATCAACA
>DXGK01000003.1 GCA_019113965.1 Candidatus Limosilactobacillus merdipullorum | reverse complement strand
TGAAAATCATTGAAGAGGTCACCAGCAAAAAAGTAGTAATCAACTTGGTGGCTGCCGAGCCACTGAGCTTGAAACTTGAGGGCCTGTTCAACATCGACTTGGTTGACGTCCAGGTGGTTATCACTGCTAATCGCGATCTTCATTTTTCTTCACTGGCATTTTTGATTTGCTTTGCGACCAGTTCAAGCTCGCTGTTCAGCACTCGCTTAGCATCTTCGAGGGTCTCGTACTGATGGACTTTATCCTTGAAGTAGTCCGTCCCGTTAATCATGGCCGAGAGGGTGCTTTTCCCCGGGCGGTGCAGGATGATGACCGGCTTAGCTTGCTGTTCGGCCTGGGCCAGTTCATAACCAACGCCAAGGCTAGGCTGGGAAGTCTCAGCAATAACCAGGTCTGCTTGAGTGAGCAGGTCGATGTCGCGATCGCGGATTTCCTTATCAGACAACTTGCTTTCGCGAGTACTGATTAACTGGCTGGAACCAATGTGTTCTGTCAACACTTGCTGGTGCTTGTTCATTTTTAAAAAGGAAATCAGCTTCTGGTAGAGTTGCCGGTCTTCGCGTCCACCGCGGATCGCAGCAGCAAAGTAAATTTTCATCTTATCAACCTCGTTTCTGGTTAATTATACAACGAAACCCGGTGAGGACTAGTCACAGACCAGTCAAGATTTGGTATGATAAAGCAGATCAAAATTGAAGTGAGGTAGCGAAATGGAACGAATTAATCACTTTCCGATTGATGTCCAGCGAAAGCTAAAAAACTACGTGTACGCATTGGTCGATCCACGGCCGGGGAAGCAGCGCCATACTCAGGGGACTGTCTTTTATATTGGCCGGGGTGTGGGGGACCGGGTTTTCAGTCACGAACACGAAGCACAACATGACCTCACCACGGAAGAGTACGCTAAGCTGGAGCGGATTCGGGAGATTGAACGGGCTGGCTACCATGTCAAGCGATGGATTATTTCCTGGGGGTTATCCGAACGGGAGGCCCAGGTGGCAGAAGGGGCGCTGATTGATTTCTTCGAGATCCTACACGAGAACAACTATGACACTGCGCCGACAAACCGGGTTGCAGGCTATCATAATGATACTCAAGACCAGCACTACCTGCGCTACGACTCGGTAGAGGAAATTAATGCGCGCTTATCTATGCCGACAGTTTCATTAAAGGACCTTAAGGATGCTCATATCGGCTTGATCACACTGGGTAAGCCAACTGATCCCCGGGACACGCCAAACGAGCGGCTCCTCGGTTCCGCGGCCTTTAACTCTGACCAGGTGGCACGACGGTCGCTCGGCACCTGGGTAGTCGGTCACGATAACGACCAGAAGATCAAGTACCTGCTGGTGGTCACCCATGGGGATTATGTGATTGTGGGGGCCTTTAAGATTATCAAACGGGGGAACTTCATCACCAAGCCTGGCAAGTACCAACGACAAAAGATTTACTGGCGCGATACTGCGGATAACAAGGACCAGCCGCTGGCGACAAACCACTACGTTGAACCGGTGACGACCATTAACGGGGTCACGGTCGGACCCAACGTCAAATTAGGCGATGTTTGGTTCAACAGTCAGCAATCCGGACTGAATATTGTTGATAATAAATAGTTATCAACTAAAAAAATAAGGCGCGAGATTGCCCGACGCTATTGACCATTAACCGCTATCAGTGTACCTTATCACAAGAACTTTGATCACAGCTGATCAAACTATAATATTCAAGGAGCGACTGGATACTATGAGCAAGAAGCATTCGATGATTACGAAGATGGCCTTCCTGTCGGTTTCGCTGATGGTGACCAGTGCCTATGCCATCCAAGGTTCGCTGCCGCAATTAAAGGTAGCGATGCACATCACCCAGACGCAGTCGGAATACCTAGTCACGACGCCTTCCTTTGCCGTGATGATCTTCGTGGTTCTTTCACCGCTGATTCAGTAGTGGTTCCATATTTCTGACAAGAAGATCATTATGGCCGGGGTGACCATCGTTGGTTTGGCCGGGATCGTCCCGATGTTCGTTGACAACTACACGACCGTCCTTTTGTCGCGGTTAGTTTTAGGTGTCGGTTACGGACTTTACAACTCACAGGCGATTTCTGTGATTTCCGTATGGTACGACGGTCAGGAACGGGCCCAGATGCTAGGCTGGCGTGCTGCCGCTGAACAAATTGGGCAGGCGTTAACGTTGACCATTGCCGGCTTGCTACTCAGCTACATAGGATGGCGGTCATCCTTTGCCGTTTACTTCCTGGCCTTTGCGGTTTTGATTTTCTTTGCCCTTCGGGTTCCGGAAGAAAGTCAAGCGCAGGACGATCACGTTGACGCTGATGACTTGGCCGAGGAATTGACGGAAGGTGACCAGAAGATTACCAAGATCAGTCCGGTAGTTGTTTTGCTAGTTTTGTTTGCCTTTTTGTTGGTTGTTGACTACGTCGGGATGGAAAACCGGTTCCCTGGGCTAGCGGTAACCGTCAATGGGGCTCACTATACTGGTGCTTCCATGTTCTTATCACTGATGTTGATCGGCGCCACACTGGGCGGTTTGACTTACGGCTGGATTCAGGACCAGCTGGGCTTTGGCACCGTCTACCTGGGTCTAGGGTTAATGGCACTGGCCAACTTCTTGTTTGGTTTTGCCGGTGATAATTATGTGATGATGGTGATCGGTCTTTTGCTGATCGGCTTCCCGCTGCAGTTGGTCTCACCGTTGATTTTTAACCTGTTACCGGACCTGGCACCAGCAGATCGTCAGCCGCTGGTAACATCGCTATGTTTGATCGGGTTTAACTTTGGCTCCTTTTTCTCACCGACGATTGCCGAATGGACCAACCACCTAACGGGTAAGCCGATGAGCGGTTTGGGGCTAGCCGCACCATTTCCGATTTACGGGGTGGTCCTGCTGCTGATTGCCCTGATTATTTTCCTGGCAACCCGACGGCACGCCGCTAAGTAGGTTCGAGCTGATTTGTCACTATTAAGTATTTCTATGGAGGATTAACCATGCCAATTCAAAACAAAGCAATGCTTATTACATACTCTGACTCAATGGGGAATAACATTAAGGAAACCCATGAAGTATTGAACAAGTACATTGGTGATGCCATCGGCGGTGTTCACTTATTACCGTTCTTCCCGTCTACTGGTGACCGCGGTTTTGCTCCTTACCGTTACGACATTGTTGACCCGGCATTTGGGGACTGGTCAGACGTTAAAGCCTTGGGTGAAGACTAATACTTGATGTTTGACTTCATGATCAACCACATTTCCAAGAAGTCAGTGATGTACCAAGGCTTCAAGAAGAAGCACGACGACTCCAAGTACAACGACTTCTTCATCCGCTGGGAAAAGTTCTGGGAAAAGGCTGGTAAAAACCGCCCAACCCAAAAAGATATTGACATGATTTACAAGCGGAAGGACAAGGCACCGGAACAAGAAATCGACTTTGACGATGGCACCAAGGAGCACCTTTGGAACACCTTTGGCGAGGAACAGATTGACATTAACGTTAAGAGTAAGGTTGCTAACCAGTTCTTTAAGGACACCTTGGTTGACATGGTTAAGCACGGTGCTGATATGATCCGGCTGGACGCCTTTGCTTACGCCGTTAAGAAGGTCGGTACCAACGACTTCTTCGTTGAACCAGAAATCTGGGACCTCTTAAACAAGGTTCAAGATATCCTGGCACCATACAAGGCCATCATCCTGCCAGAAATTCATGAACACTACACCATCCCACAGAAGATTTCTGCCCACAACTTCTTCATCTACGACTTTACGTTGCCAATGACCACCTTGTACACTCTGTACTCCGGGAAGACTAACCGGCTGGCCCACTGGCTGAAGATGAGCCCGATGAAGCAGTTCACGACTCTTGATACCCACGACGGGATCGGGGTCGTTGATGCTAAGGACATCTTAACTGATGACGAAATTGATTACGCATCTAACGAACTGTACAAGGTCGGTGCTAACGTTAAGCGGAAGTACTCCAGTGCTGAATACCACAACTTGGATATCTACCAGATTAATTCCACTTACTACTCCGCACTGGGTGACGATGACAAGGCTTACTTGCTGGCACGTGCTTTCCAAATCTTTGCCCCCGGAATTCCGATGATCTACTACGTTGGCTTGCTGTCTGGCACCAATGACCTGGAATTGCTGGAAAAGACTAAAGAAGGGCGGAACATCAACCGTCATTACTACACCAAGGAAGAAGTTGCCCAAGAAGTACAACGGCCAGTCGTTAAGCACCTGCTCGACCTGCTGTCATGGCGAAACAAGTTTGCTGCCTTCGACCTCGATGGTTCAATTGAAGTGGAAACACCATCTGAGGCGAATATCAAGATTACTCGTAAGGACAAGGACGGCAAAAACGTTGCCATCCTGGATGCTGACGCGGCGAAGAAGACCTTTACCATTACTGCTAATGGCAAGGAAGTTATGAAGCAGAATTAATTCAATTAAATCAGTATAATAAGACCCCGCGGTGGAATGTTCACCGCGGGGTCTTTATTAGTAATGTGATAAGAAAGGATTAGGCGTTGTCGCCGCCAACCTTAACGATGGCCTTCGTTACACCGGTCAGCTTGCCGCTGACAAAGTCTTCGACCTCACTGAGGTCTAATTCGTGAGGCATCAACGGCAGTGGGTCAACATCACCGGATTGAAGGAGACCAATGGAATCTTCGAAGGTGTAAGGGTTAATGAATGAAACCTGGATCTTGAGCTGTTTTTGGAAAATCTTGTAAGAGTTAATGGTAAAAGTGGAATCGGGATTACCGACACCCAACATCAGCACTTGGCCCCCGCGACGGGCAGCTTCAACGGCTTGCTCCTGGGTGCTAGCAGCACCAACGGCTTCGATGACGATGTCATATGATTCCGGTTTGATGTCATCCGGGTTGGTCTTGTTGTTGACTACCTGGAAGCCGAACTTATCGTGAAGCATGTTGAGCTTGTCCTGGTTGCGGGCAGCCATCGTGACTTCGCGAACACCAATTGATTGCAGAATTTGGCCCATTAGGATACCTTCAAAGCCAGCATCGATGATCAGTGCATTCTGGTAATGATGAAGTTCCAGCAGGTCAATTGCGTGCATTGCGCACGAAATTGGTTCAATGACTGCTGCCGCCTTTAATGAAACGTTATCGGGGATGTGGTAAACCACTTCTGCAGGGGCAGTAAAGAATTCCTCAAAGCCACCGTCGCGGGTCCCACCAACGGCATCAAGGTGTTCACAGAACTCAGGACGAGTAGTGCGGCAGTAGAAGCAGTTGTGACAGTAGATGTTCGGGTCCACGCTGACACGGTCACCTGGTTTAAAGCCGGTAACCTCAGAACCAACAGCGGCCACCACTCCGGAGTTTTCGTGGCCAAGCACAATTGGTGGCACGGCATCGGCAGACCCAGGCAACCCGTTGTAGAGTCCTTTATCGGTTCCGCAAATCCCCACGTAGGCAGTGTGAATCAGGACTTCATTAGGCTTTGGCGTCGGCTTTTGGTAATCGTTTTGCACTTCCATCTGTTTAATGCCAGTCAATACTAAAGCTTTCATCAAAATTCTTCCTTAAACAGCAGTCAAAATATTGCTTGTTGGCCGGGTACTGAACGGTTAATGTTCCGCCAGTTAACAGGCCTGGCAGGTCATTGGTCCAAGATTGACTATTAATCTGTTATCAGAAATATCGTACAGGCTGAGTAGTAGTGTGTCAACCGCCAAATTGCGGTCTGACAGCGTTTCACAGGGGTTGTGAAAAGGTGAACCAATTATTGGCGACCGAAGTCATTTTATCCAGTTATGGGGCTTGCTGGCTCAGTGATGTGGGCTAACCATTATGGTAGTTGGCGATTTGCACAGTTTTAAAAAAGATAATTGCTTTTTTAACAACAAAAACTGTCTTGATAATTTTGATGGGAAGGCTTTTAGCTGGACACAACCTCTGTTAAAATAGTTAGGTTATTGCACTCTAAAGAAAGGAACGGCAGAGCAGGATTTGTCAACAAACTCAAAATGAAATACAGACTTCAATCAATTATTTTTGTCTTCGTTGCGTTTATGCTGGGCTGCAACGAGTATATGATCGTCGGGGTCCTTCCCGACATTGCCCGCCAATACCACGACTCACTGTCCAAACTGGGACTCTTAGTAACGGTCTTTGCCTTAGTTTATGCAGTCTTTACTCCGCTGATTACCTCAATGGCCAATCGGTGGAAGCGGCACCGGGTCCTGTTATTTTTGATGGTGGTTTTTTTCATCGGCAACACCTGGACGGCGATGGCCACTAATTTTGTTTCCATGCTGTTTTCACGCATTTTGACCGCTTCAGTTGCCGGAGCAATTATTTCGATTGTTCTGGTAATGGCCAGTTTTGTGGCTCCGCGGGAAAAACGGGCTAGCCTGGTTTCTTGGGTCTTTGCCGGGTTCAGTATTGCCTCGGTCGTCGGGATCCCGATTGGGACGATTGTTAGTCACGCCTTTACCTGGCACGATAGTTTTTGGATGATTACCGGATTGACGATCGTTGTTTTTGTCTTATTGCTGTGGTTAGTACCGCGCGATACACAACAAGTGAAGAGCTCGCTGAGCAATCAGTTTGTTCTGCTAAAAGATATCCGTGTCCTTCTCGGCGTAGCGTACATCGTTTGTGTCTGCGCAGCCGATTACAGCATTTACACGTACATTCGACCATTGATCACTAATGGGATGGGCTTTGACTATTCCTGGCTAAACTGGTTACTGTTTGGGATGGGAATCTTCTTCATTATTGGCAACAGGTTTGGTGGTTACGTGGCCGACCGTGGGGGTGTTCATCGCCTGTGGCCAATTTATGCCGTCATGACGGCCCTCTACCTGTCCTTCGCGACTGTACTTTCAATGAAGTGGGTAGCGATTGTGATTGTGGCCTTATTGTGTATTGCATTCTCTTGTTATGGGTCATCAACTCAGTTGATGTTCCTGGACATTGCCGAAAAAGACTATTCGCAATCCCTGGATCTGGCTTCTTCACTAAACTCTATTTTTGCCAACATTGGGATCTCACTTGGGTCCTTCACCGCTTCGCAGGCGGTAGCTTTTACAGCCATGAAGAACTTGGGTTATGTCGGTTCTGTTTATGGGATCTTAGCGACTCTGCTAGTGTTTATCCTGCACAAG
>DXGK01000035.1 GCA_019113965.1 Candidatus Limosilactobacillus merdipullorum | reverse complement strand
ATATTTAACCGTCCCACGTTCATTCCGGCCGCCTTTAACAAAACATTGCCGTTATGGAGCCGTTCTGGAACCATGTTCAGAGAAAATTGGATACTAGTTCCCAAGAACTTGGTCTTGCCCATGACGGTCGCATACTTAGGACCGACAATGAAGCGGTACTTAATCTTGCTTTTCTTCAAAAACTGATCGAGGTAATTATCTGACAAAGCGTTCAGCTGTTGACGGGTTAAGTCAATTTGAACAGAATTATCAGTGTTGGCATACGCCGCTTGGCCGACCGTCGACTGAGGGACATTGGCTGAATAGGCACGGAAAAGGGCTGCAGCGGCAATAATGATAATTGCTACCAGTGAGAGAAAAGCCCACTTCCACCAGTTAATCGTTGTTTTTTTGGATCTTTTCAATGTTGTGAACTCCTTTTGGTGCGATATACCCATGCATCGTGCTTTTTCATTGACGCAAACAGCTTCTTAGCCATTTGTTCGTAACCTTCATGGTTAGGATGGAAATTATCTTCGGGTGAAATGTACTTATTAAGGTTTTTTGTCCCGTGTTTTTGAATATTAATTACTTGCTTCTGGTTAAACAAACTGCCTTTTTGCTTATCTTGTGCGGCCAAAGCCTGTCGTTGCTTGCTAGTCTTGTATTGTCCGTATGATAGAAGGTGGTTGATGTCAACAAAGTATGCATTGTCGGTTTGACCAACCGTTTCCTCTGTAATCTTGTTCCACTGCGCGATTGACCGGCTGATCACCGTGACGTTAGCAAAGTAAGCGTAGACCGGATTGTAAATGCTGACCACAAAAATTGGCGCGTGCCGGTTTTCACGACGAATAGCGGTCAGCAGGCGGACTAGTTTCTGTTGGTACGTTTGGCCAGCTTTGTTGACGGCCGCTGTAATCTCGTCTTCCTTACTATCGGTGACTTCCTTTTCCAGTGTTTGCATCAGATCGTTGCCCCCGACGGTCATGGTGATGACATCGGCATGTTTGATATCCTCACGAATTTTTTTCTGGTTGTTGAACCGCGCTAAAATCTGGTCAGACCGGTCACCACTAACCCCATAATTAGCGGTGGTAACCCTTGTGTGGTACTTTTTTTCAATCTTGTTCTTGATAATACCCACATAGCCACCGTTTTTGTCCTCGTCCCCCTGGCCATAGGTCAAAGAATCACCAATAGCGACCAACTTAATATGCTTCTTGACTACTCGCTCATGGCGAACAGGTGTGGATGGGTTCGACTGCTGGTCCAAGTGGTACCAGTATCCAGCTGATAATGCCAGTAGAACTAAGATAATGATTAAGGCAAGATTGCGAAGCTTTTTCAAAAATTTCACCCCAGATAAACAAAGCTGCGTCATCTCGAGACGAGTTGGACGCAGCCCTGTGATTTATTCAGTGTAATATAACAAACAACAAGCGCCTAGTCCAGTATGGGTAGCGATAATCGGGACTGTTTCCCGGACAACAATTGGAATATCAGGGCAGACCGCAGAAACCTTTTCCTTGAGCCGTTCGACCTCTTTTGGCGCATCAACATGAGAAATACCGATCGCTTTCACTTTTGGACCGTTTGTCATTGCAGAAACAAGCTTGTCCCATTCACGGTGCATCGCCTTCTTGCCCCGTCCTTTCATCCGAACGTGAAGACTGCGATCGCTAACTTCCAGCATAATCTTGATGTTCAGGAAATTGGATAATGCACCGGCAAACTTGCTGATCCGGCCACCCTTTACTAGGTTATCCAGGTTTTCAATTGCCAGGTACAACTTCGATTTAGCGAGCACGTCCTTCATTTTAGCAACGGCTTCATCAACCGTTCCGCCATTTTCAAGGACTTTAGCGGCTTCGATGACCTGAAAAGCCATTCCACGGTCGGTAGTCCCGCAGTCGTAGACCGTTACTTTTGTCTTGCTCATTGTTGCTGCTTGTTCAGCCGCATGGACAGTACCGCTGATGGCTTCCATCATGGTAATGCACAAAACATCGCTACCATCCTCGCCCAGCCGGTCGAAGGCTTCAACAAACTTGCCAATTGGCGGCTGGGAAGTTTGTGGTAACGCCTTTGCTTCTGCCATCATCTTGGGAAATTGGTCGTTGGTAATTGTTTCACCTTCAACATAAATGGTCCCGTCAATCATTACTGATAGTGGAACAATTGTGATCCCGTATTTCTTGACTTCTTCGGCAGTTAAGCCAGCAGAAGAATCAACAACAATTTTTGTTTTTGCCATGAACAATACACTTCCGATGTAAATATTTTGATGTTATACTTAATTATAACAACAGCTAGTTTTGAATACTAGTAATCAGCATAGTAGAACTAGTTGCAGTTTGTTCGACAGCTCTTTGCTAAGTATAACAGAACTAAGTAGAGATTTCATAACGACTTTCGAAAGGGGTTTCCGGAATGGCCAAGAAGCATCATCAAGAGAAAAAACGCAAAGTAGACCGGTCGACACTGTGGATCGAGATTGGCAATGCCATCAGCCATGGAATTGGCGTTGCCTTATCGATTGCTGGGTTGGTTTTGCTGATTGTTCGTGCCGCTCAGACTGGCGGCGGTGCGATGAGGATCACTACTTTTAGTATTTCCGGGGCCATTATGATCCTCTTTTACCTTTCTTCAACCCTTTTTCACTCGCTGATTTTTTCCCGCGCCGCCCACGTCTTTCAGGTATTTGACCACGATATGATCTACCTGCTAATCGCCGGTTCGTACACGCCGTTCTGCCTAGTGGCCATCGGCGGTTGGCGCGGTTGGACGCTCTTTGGTGTCATTTGGGCGTTGGCAATTATCGGTGTCGTTTACAAAAGTATTTGGTTAAAGAAGAAAAGCAAGTGGTCGACCGTCTTGTATGTACTGATGGGCTGGCTCTGCATGACTTGTGCACCACAGCTCTGGAATTCACTCGGACCAACTGGTTTTATCTTGCTACTGGCTGGTGGGATTACCTACTCTATTGGGGCGGTGTTATATAGTTTTCCAACCCGCTATACTCACCTCATATGGCACTTCTTTGTCCTGGTTGGTTCAGCCTTTATTTACTTTTCGGTCTTATTTTTCGTCTAACCGTTGCCAAACCTGAAAGATACAGTCAGGTTCACCTTCCTTGCTAGCCGCAACGGTTTGACTATCTAACAGTTGCCACTGATCGTAATCGATTGGTGGCATTTTTTTGTCGCCGGCATAATCGTCCTGGATGATGGTACGGTATAACCGGGATGCTAGCGATAGTAGCTGCTGGTACACACTGGCACCACCGATAACAAAGTAATCGGAAGATTGGTCACTGACTAACTGCTGGACTTGTGGGAAAGAGACCGGTTTGATTCCCTTAATATCATCCAGCCGGTGGTGCGTTAAAACAATATTTTCCCGATTTGGGAGCGGTCGTTGTCCCAACGAACAGAAGGTTTTCCAACCCATAATGATTGGGTGACCAGTAGTCAGACGGCGAAAGTGTACCATATCTTCGTGTGAATGCCACGGCATTTGGCCATCTTTGCCAATCACCCCGTTGGCTGCTTCGGCCCAAATTAGATTAATTCCCATGGATGATTCCTCTCTAGACGGCAACGGGTGCCTTGATCGCTGGTTCGTGAGTATAGCCGGATAACTTGATGTCATCCATCTGGTACTCGTCAATGTCCTTTGGTTCGGCAGGCAAAATCAATTTTGGCGCCCGGTGAGGCGTCCGTGAAAGCTGCGTCTTAACCTGCTCAAAGTGGTTATTGTAGATGTGCGCGTCACCAAGGGTATGGATAAACGCGCCAGCCTTCAGACCACACTGGTGGGCAATGAGGTGTGTTAACAGGGCGTAACTGGCGATGTTGAACGGGACCCCCAGGAAGATATCCGCACTGCGTTGGTATAGCTGGCAACTTAAGTAGCCATCGTTGACGTAGAACTGGAACATAGTATGGCAAGGCGGCAGGGCCATCGACGGTACCTCCTCCGGATTCCAAGCAGTGACGATTAGCCGCCGCGAGGTCGGGTTAGTTTTAATTTGTTCAATGACATTGCCTAACTGGTCAATGAATTGACCATTGCTCGTCTTCCAATGGCGCCACTGCTTTCCATAAATGTTGCCAAGCTCGCCAAAACGTTTCGCAAATTGCTCGTCGTCTAAAATATTCTGACAAAAAAGTTTTTTTTGTTCTTGGTAGGCCTTATTAAAGTCGGCATCAACTAGAGAACGGCGGCCAAAGTCCGTCATGTCGGGGCCATGGTATTCATCACTATTGACCCAACGTTCAAAGGCCCATTCGTCCCAAATATGGTTATGGTGCTGGAGCAAGAACCGAATATTACTGTCACCCCTTAGAAACCATAACAGTTCACTTTTGATCAGCCCGAAGGGAACCTTCTTGGTTGTCAGCAGTGGAAATCCCTTTTGCAGGTCGAAACGCATTTGGTAGCCAAAGATCGACCTAGTCCCCGTTCCTGTCCGGTCGTCCTTTTGGTGACCATGTTCCAGGACGTAGCGTGCTAAATCCAAGTATTGTTGTTCATTTTCATTAATAGTCACAGTACCGTCTCCTTTAGATCTGATCCTCATCAACAAACTGGCTCAGGTATTCCCAACGGGCCATTTTTTGATCATTTTCTGCATTAACCTGGTCGAGTTCTTTTTGCAATTCGGCCAATTTTTCGTAATTGTCGCCGTTGGCAGCCATCTCTTGCTGTAATTCACTGCTGCGCTGGTCCAGTTTTTCGATCGCTGGCTCCAACTCTTTCCATTCCATTTGTTCCTTGTAAGTCAGCTTATGCTTTTTATTTTTATCCTCAGTTTGCTCAGACACTGACGAGGCCTTCGCTTTCTTCGGCGTTGCCGACTTTTTCTCATTGGAACTTTGTGCAGCATGCTGAAGGTAGTCGGTGAAACGACCAGTGGCCCGTTCAATCTGACCGTTACCCTTAAAGATCAAGAGGTTATCCGCCACTTTGTCCAGGAAATAACGGTCATGAGAAACGGTGATAACGGTTCCCGCAAAATGATCCAGGTAATCTTCCAGCACGGTCAAGGTGCTAATATCCAGGTCATTCGTCGGTTCATCCAGCAAAAGGACGTTCGGCTGCTGCATCAAAATCTTCAACAAGTAAAGTCGCCGCTTTTCACCACCGGAGAGTTTCCGGATCAATGTTCCATGCATGAAACGTGGGAAAAGAAACCGTTCCAGTAGCTGGGTGACACTGATTTTTTGCCCCTGGCTGTCATAGATTGTTTCGGCAACCTCGCTAAGGTAGTTAATCACCCGCTTGTCCTCGTCGATCGGTTCAGTTTGCTGGGTGTAGTAGCCGATTTTGACGGTTTCACCGACCTTCAACACACCACGATCCAGTGGCAACCGACCGGCTAAAACGTTGAGCAAGCTACTTTTACCTGCACCGTTGTCCCCGCTGATTCCCAGTCGTTCACCGGATTCGATGAGGAGGTTGAAGTCATTAAAAATTTGGTGCTTGCCTAAACGCAGACTGGCACCCTTGAGTTCGAGGACATCGTGGCCAAGCCGCTGCGACCCCAGGCCAATATCCACCTTATCTTCTTTTTGCAGTTTCCCAACGTTCTTTTCCAGCTCGTGGAAGCGGTTAATCCGGCCCTTTTGCTTAGTCGAACGGGCCTTGGCCCCCTTCTTCATCCACGCCAACTCATGCTTGTAGAGTTGTTGGCGCTTGTGTTCGGCATTTTCCTCACGTTCTTCTCGCGCGGCCTTTTCAGCAACGTAATCTTGGTAGTTGCCATCGTATTTGTAAAGTTTGCCAAAAGACAATTCCCAAATTTGATTGGCCACCTGATCTAGGAAGTAACGGTCGTGAGTAACAACCATCACTGCTCCGTGATACTTGGCCAGGTAATCCTGCAACCAAATAATCGAGTCAATGTCCAGTTGGTTGGTCGATTCATCTAGTAATAGGAGGTCTGGTTGTTGAATCAATACTTGCGCCAGGCCAACTCGTTTTTGCTGACCACCGGACATTTCACCAATCTTGGCATTCATATCGGTAATCTTTAGTTGAGTCAGGACCGTTTCTACGCGACTCTGCACTTCCCAGGCATTCTGCTGGTCCATCTGGCGTTGAAGGCTGACCAAGCGTTCATTGTCTTCACTGCTGCCACTGAAATTATTTGTCAAATCTTCGTATTGACGAATTAGGCGGAAGATCGGTTGGTCACCCGCCAACACTGCATCAATAATCTTCTTCTCGGGATCTAGAGGTGGCTGCTGTTGGAGGTAACCAATGGAATAGTCATGAGGATGGTCGATAGTCCCACCTTCAGCGCTGGTTTGACCGCTAATAACGTTTAACAGGGAGGTCTTCCCACTACCGTTAACGCCAATCAGCCCAATGCGGTCGTGCTCCTTAATCAAAAAAGATATATGGTCAAAAAGAGTTTTCTCACCATACGTGCTGGTCAGGTTTTCCGCACGAAGTGTTTGCATTAAAATTCTCCTTTCCGTTGTTTGATGGCAGAAATGATTTGGTCGTAATCATTGGCCAATTCCTGGTTGACGACCGCTGCTTCCACCCACTTTAGTGCTTTCCCAAGTTGTGGTCCGGGAGTCATTACGCCATCTTTGATCAAGTCAGCACCGGTAA
>DXGK01000034.1 GCA_019113965.1 Candidatus Limosilactobacillus merdipullorum | reverse complement strand
ATTTGAAGCCGGGTGAAGCACTGGTTGACATGGAATACTGTGGGCTCTGCCACACTGACCTCCACGTTGCCGCTGGTGACTTCGGTAAGAAGCCGGGCCGGATTATCGGTCACGAAGGTGTTGGTCGTGTCTCTAAGGTTGCCCCAGGTGTTACCAGCCTGAAGGTCGGCGACCGGGTATCCATCGCTTGGTTCTTCAAGGGCTGTGGACACTGTGAATACTGCCTGACTGGCCGTGAAACTCTTTGCCGCCACGTACTGAACGCCGGCTACACTGCTGATGGTGCCATGGCTGAACAATGTATCGTTCCAGCTGACTACGCCGTTAAGGTTCCTGAAGGCCTAGACCCAGTTGAAGCCACTTCACTGACTTGTGCCGGTGTTACGATGTACAAGGCACTGAAGGTGGCTGACATCAAGCCGGGCCAGTGGGTATCAATTGTTGGTGCTGGTGGTCTTGGTAACCTCGGGATCCAATTTGCTCACAACGTCTTCGGTGCCCACGTTATCGCCGTTGACGGGAACCCTGACAAGCTGCAAGCTGCCAAGGAAAACGGTGCTGAAATTCTGATCAACCGTCATGACGGTGACGTTGACAAGCAGATCCAAGACAAGGTCGGCGGCGTGCATGCAGCTGTTGTGACTGCCGTTACTACTTCAGCCTTCGACCAAGCCGTTGACTCCCTTCGTCCTGATGGCCGCTTAGTTGCCGTTGCGCTGCCGCAGGGTGACATGAAGCTGAACATTGCAAAGACTGTGCTGGACGGGATTATCGTTGCCGGTTCACTGGTTGGTACTCGTCAAGACCTGGCAGAATGCTTCCAGTTTGGTGCTGAAGGTAAGGTTCACCCAATCGTCCACACTCGTAAGCTGAGTGAAATCAACGACATGATCCAAGAACTGAAGGATAACTCAGTTGTTGGCCGGAACGTTGTTGACTTTGTTCACAACAAGTAATCTTCATCAATAAAATCTACCGACGTCCCTGCGCATGCGGGGACGTTTTTTATTGGCTGGGCCACGATACACTTCGCTAGCCGGCAAGGCGTTGAATGGGCGCAAGGCAGCAAATTATGATAAAATAATGGTCAAAGTTAGTCAGAAAACGAGGTGGTATTGTGGCTGAAGAAAAAAGTATGTCGGACATGATCGAGGATTACTTGAAGGAGATTCTTGGTCAGACGCCAGAAATTGAGATTAAGCGATCGGACATTGCCAATCAGTTTGATGTCGTACCTTCGCAAATCAACTACGTCATTAAAACCCGGTTTACCATTCAAAATGGGTACCTGGTACGTAGTAAACGCGGTGGTGGCGGTTATATCCGCATTGAGCAGATTAATGAGCTCGATAATGTTGACTTGATTGAGATGCTCCTGTCTTCCATTGGCACGTCGCTAACGGAACGTGAAGCTAGCAATATTATCAATACGTTGTATAATGCAGACCTAATTACGCAGCGGGAAGGAAATCTGATGATGGTGGCAGTTTCTCGGCAGACACTGTCTGTTGATAACCGCCAAGCAGAAGATATTCTGCGCGCTAATGTCTTGTCAGCAATGCTTAACCGATTGCGCTTTGAAAACTAACCCAGGGGGTAAGTTCATTTCATGAATAACTACTTAACGCCAAGTGCAAAAGAAGTTTTATTGATGGCCCAGGAACAGGCCAGATACTTTAAACACCAAGCGGTGGGAACCGAACACCTTTTGCTAGCGCTGACAATGGAAAGTGCCAGTATTGCTGGCAAGGTTTTGGCTCAATTTGGATTGACCTCCGACAGTATTCGGGAGGAAATTGAACGGTTAACTGGCTACGGCACCATGAACCTGGCCGGAAATGACTATTTACCATATTCCCCAAAGATGCGGGAAATTTTACTTACGGCCCAAACGCAGGCACGCCAATTAAACAGTGCTAAGGTGGGGACTGAACACCTGCTGATGGCACTCTTGAGCAACCAAACAACGCTTGCTGGACGGATCATGCATAACTTTGGCATCAATCCGCGGCATGCTCAGCAAACTCTCATTCGCCATATGGGGATGAGTGAGTCACGACAACGGCCGCGTCGCCAACAGGAGATGCGGCAACGTCGACCACAGAACAACACTGCTACCGACCCGAACTCTGATAGCACCACGCCAACGCTGGATAAGTTAGGCCGTGATCTCACCAAGGTTGCTCGTGAAGGCGGCATTGACCCAGTAGTTGGCCGTGATAAGGAAATTCAACGGGTGGTCCAAATCTTGAGTCGCCGGACCAAGAATAACCCTGTACTGGTTGGTGAACCAGGTGTTGGGAAAACGGCTATTGTAGAAGGACTAGCGGAAAGAATTTCTGCCGGGACGGTCACACCGGAATTATCAAAGATGCGGGTCATGGCCCTCGATATGGGGTCAGTGGTGGCCGGCACCAAATTCCGTGGTGAATTTGAAGACCGCCTCAAGAAAATCCTGGACGAAATCCACGATGACGGGCATGTGTTGCTCTTTATTGATGAATTGCATACCCTAGTTGGTGCAGGTGGTGCTGAAGGGGCCATTGATGCATCCAATATCCTTAAACCGGCCCTGTCACGGGGTGAGGTTCAGTTGATTGGGGCGACGACCCTTGACGAGTACCAGAAGTATATTGAATCGGATGCCGCTTTGGAACGGCGCTTTGCCCGCGTGCAGGTAGAAGAACCAACTCAGGAAGAAAGTGTCCAAATCCTGAAGGGGCTGCGGCCAAAGTATGAGGCTCACCACCACTTGAAGATCAGTGATGAGGCCGTTGAATCTGCTGTTAAGCTGTCTAGCCGTTACATCACTAACCGCTTCCTGCCAGATAAGGCCATCGATTTAATGGATGAATCGGCGGCGATGGTGCGAATCCGTGGTGAACAGGTACCAAAAACCCAGCGGGACAACGAGAAGAAATTGACTGCTCTTCGTTCACAAAAGGAAGAAGCAATCATGAATCAGCAGTTTGACGAGGCAGCCTCACTCCGTCAGCAGGAATTGCAGCTCGCCCAACAACTAAATGAAGCTCGTGACCGGCAGACCGTTCGACGTGAAAACCATCCGTTGACGGTGCAGGAAGACGACGTTGCACGGGTTGTCGCAGAATGGACGGGAGTGCCACTGACCCAGCTAAAGAAGTCAGAGAGTCAGCGGTTGGTTAACCTTGAAAAGGAACTTCACGAACGGGTGATTGGGCAGGATGAAGCCGTGTCTGCCATTGCCCGGTCCATCCGCCGGGCGCGCAGCGGATTGAAAGACCCTAACAGACCAATTGGGTCATTCATGTTTCTGGGGCCAACTGGGGTCGGCAAGACTGAACTGGCGAAGGCCTTGGCCGAAGCGATGTTTGGTGACGAGAACAATATTATCAGGGTTGACATGTCCGAATACCGTGAAGCATACAGTACGAGTCGCCTGATTGGTGCTGCACCGGGCTATGTTGGCTATGACGAAGGGGGCCAGTTGACCGAAAAGGTTCGCCAGCACCCGTACTCGGTAGTGCTGTTGGACGAAGCAGAAAAGGCTCACCCGGATGTCTTTAACCTCCTGCTTCAGGTGTTAGATGATGGGTATCTGACTGATTCCAAGGGCCGCAAGGTCGACTTCCGCAACACCATCTTAATTATGACCTCCAACTTGGGGGCAACTCAGTTGCGGGACGAGAAGGAAGTTGGGTTCGGCACCCGTGACATGAGCGAGGATTACAATGCGATGGCGGCGGCCATTCGTCAGCAGCTGCGACTTCACTTCCGCCCGGAATTTCTGAACCGGATTGATGAAACGATCATCTTCCACCCACTGAATAAGCAGCAACTTCACCAGATTGTCCGTCTGATGGCTAAGCGAGTTCAACGGCGCGTTGCCGACCAAGGGATTAAGCTAAAGATGACGGCCGGTGCGATTAACCTCGTTGCTGACCGCGGTTACAATCCGGAATATGGTGCGCGCCCACTGCGGCGGACACTGCAGGACCTGGTTGAAGATCCACTGAGTGAGGCGTTGTTGACTGGACAGTTAGTCAGCGGCGACACCGCCACCGTCGGCAGCAGCCGGGGCAAGATTACCTTAAAGGTGGCCCGGGATGGCCAACCAGCCCAGTTAGTAGAAGTATAGGTAGTCGCCATGGACAAAGGAATATTGGCTAACCAAGATTGAACGTCAGCCAATTGATCATTTGCAGAGAATCATTGGTGTTTCTGGTGATAACTAAGCTTGGTGGCGACTGCTTCATAGTTTGTACTAGTTGGTAATGGTTGTTATCTGGCTAAAATTTAATGAGTAATTGATTAGCGATCAGCAGTGGTTTTTCACTGCTGATCCTTTTTTAAAGGAATTGGTCTAGATGTAGTAATAGTGCGGGTTGAGACCATTGCTTAACTGACATAAGCGTGCGATAATACATTACTGAAAGATCATACTTTCAAGGAGGAGTATTGTTATGAGAAGATCGGGTGGACATGATAAGACGCGGCAACGGATTATTGATGCCGCGACCAAACAGTTCCTGGAACGGGGATACGGGAACACATCCACACGAGATATTGCAAAAGTTTGCAAGATCACGCAACCCGCTCTATATCACCATTTTAGCGATAAAGAAGTTCTCTACATGGACTCAATGACCTATCTGGCGGGGAATGTTCGGCAGGATGTCAACAGCGTAATGCGCGCTAAGGATTTGGATCCAGAAACTCGGCTGTTTAGGATTGCCAAGGTATTGTTGAAGTACCATCCGCGGAGCGTCTATGACCAGTTTAATGATGCCCAAGCATTGCTGTCACAGAGTTCACAGCGCAAACTAGAAATTCTCTTCCGGATGGACTACATTGAACCGGTTGCCGAGTTTTTTAAACTGCCAAGGATTAATTTGCGGGCAGATATTTTGCCAAACGAAGCGGCAGAACTGTTCATTGATGAACTGGCACCAATTTTCGGGACGGTGCAAGGCATTGGTGGTCACAACTTGACTATTGATGACCGTGTGAAACTGCTCGTTGATTGTATAGTGATGGGCTTAGCTTCCCGCTAAAGTTAATCGTTGACAACTGAAGATGAACGTCGTATCATATCAAAGTATGAAATTGCGAGTTCAGTGAGGCTGTTGATCTATTGTCCAGCAGCTTCTATATAAGAAACCAAGA
>DXGK01000033.1 GCA_019113965.1 Candidatus Limosilactobacillus merdipullorum | reverse complement strand
CACAAAAAGAGATTCCTTAACGTCTGTTCAAACGTTAAAGAATCTCATTTGTTTACAATATTGATTTTCAGTATCGCTGATTGGGCAGCGTCAACTAACCATTTTCAAACTTGGTCGGTTAGCGGTCTCAGTGGTGAGATTTACCTTGGCATTTTAATGCTTAGGCAAAGACCTGATTTGAAGACAAGTCACCATGACTTGGCTTCAAACAGTGTCCACCACGTTCCAGACCGGTTAGGGCTGGTCATCATCACACTGTTCCAACCCTTGAAAGGTGCAAGCTGATGTAATTATTAATCCAGCCCAACACGGTGGAAAATGTAGTCGACGTTCCGCAAATGCCAGTGGTAATCAAAGGCGTCATCGATTTCTTCCTTCGACAGGTGGGCACTGATAAACGGGTCGTTTTCGACCAGCGGCCGGAATGGGACGTGTTCGGCCCAGCACTTGGCGGTCAGTGGTTGGATGGTGTCGTAGGCCTTTTCCCGGCTAACACCGGCAGCAACCAGCTTGTTGAGTACTCGGCCGGAGTAAATCAGGCCGTGGGTTTCGTTCATGTTCTGGATCATCCGTTCTGGGAAAACATCCAGGTTTTTAACGATGTTGGCGAAGCGGTGCAGCATGTAGTCCAGCAGGATCGTGCTGTCCGGCAGGATAATCCGCTCGGCACTGGAGTGACTGATATCACGTTCGTGCCACAGTGACACGTCTTCGTAGGCCGTGACAATGTGGCCACGGAGGACCCGGGCACAGCCGGTAATGTTTTCGGAACCAATCGGGTTCTTCTTGTGCGGCATGGCTGAAGAACCCTTCTGGCCCTTGGCAAAGTGCTCTTCCACTTCGTGAATCTCGGTCCGCTGCAGGCTCCGGATTTCGGTAGCGTACTCTTCCAGGGTCGTGGCAATCAAACCGATCGTGGCGATGTATTCGGCATGGAGGTCACGTGGCAGAACCTGGCTGGAGATTTCCTGAGGACGCAGCCCCAGTGACTCGCAAACCAGCTTTTCCACCCGCGGGTCAACCTGGGCAAAGGTTCCGACGGCACCCGAAATTTTACCGGCTTCTACTCCCGCAGCAGCGTGTTCAAAGCGTTCACGGTCACGCTTTAATTCAGAATAGAAACGAGCCATCTTCAGGCCAAAGGTCGTTGGTTCAGCATGAACACCGTGAGTCCGGCCCATTTCAACGGTGTACTTGTACTTCCGGGCCTTGTTAGCCACCACTTCCATCATATGGTCAATGTCTTTCCGCAGGATGTCATTAGCCTGCTTCAGCCGCAAACCCTGGGCAGTGTCAACCACGTCGGTACTAGTTAAACCGTAGTGGACCCACTTTTTTTCCGGTCCCAGCGATTCGGAGACACAGCGGGTAAAGGCAATCACGTCGTGGTGCGTTACCGCCTCGATCCGGACAATCTCGTCAACGTCAAACTTGGCGTTTGCCCGAATCTTGTCGACATCTTCAGAAGGAATCTTTCCCAGCTTCGACCAAGCCTCATCGGCGGCAATTTCAACTTCTAGCCAGCTTTGGTACTGGTTTTCTAGCGACCAAATCTTGGCCATTTCCGGACGTGTGTAACGATCAATCAATGTTTGTCCCTCCATACGTGTGTATCGTCAATTTCTTTGAGTGTCTGTTCGAGATCATCGGTCAGAATCGTAATGTGCCCCATCTTGCGATTGTGCCGAACTTCCGCCTTCCCGTAATCATGGAAGTGCCAGGTTGGCTTAGTGGCAATCAGCTCCTTAGCTCCCGCAACGTGCTGGCCTAAAACGTTAACCATTACTGCTGGATGCAGCAATTTAATCTTTGGCAGCGGCCAGTTGCAAATTGCCCGGTCATGGATAGCAAACTGGCTGAAGTTGCAGGCTTCAATCGAGTAATGCCCCGAGTTGTGCGGCCGTGGTGCTAGTTCATTAATATAGATTTCACCGTCCGACGTCACGAACATCTCGACTCCCAGAATACCACGAAGATCTAGCGCATGGGCAATCTTTTCGGCCATTTCTTGAGCTCGTTTAGCCGTCGCCGGGCTAATCCGCGCCGGGACGATGCTTTCGTGGAGAATTTCGTTCCAGTGAATATTTTCACTAACCGGAAAGACACTGGTGTCGCCGCTAGCGTTGCGGGCAACCATTACCGAACATTCAAGTTGAAAATCAACCCAACCTTCCAGAATGTCATCACCAAACTCAAGAATTTTTTCAACTTCAGGGTTGTCCAGGTCCGACTGCTGGTGCAAGACCAGCTGGCCATGACCGTCATAGCCGCCCTCACAGGTCTTCAGAACACAGGGATAGCCAAGCTTGCTAATAGCCGTTACTAAGTCGTCCCGACTTTTAACGGCCACAAATGGTGCGGTTTTCATCCCCGCTTGGTTCAAAAAGGTCTTCTCGCGCAAACGGTTCTTGGTAATCCGCAAAAGTTCTGTCCCCTGAGG
This sequence comes from Candidatus Limosilactobacillus merdipullorum, assembly GCA_019113965.1. GTDB lineage: Bacteria > Bacillota > Bacilli > Lactobacillales > Lactobacillaceae > Limosilactobacillus > Limosilactobacillus merdipullorum. The sequence goes on along the minus strand of DXGK01000033.1, from coordinate 1,306 downwards.
AATAGCCACTCGGTCGGCAACATCGTCGAGGGCTTTGAGGTCGACATTTTCAAATTCATAGGTCAAAACGTCACTCTTGGCCGCTAATTCTTCAATCGCCTGAACATCCGCGTACGGCGCCACGATCTGCTCGTCGGCAACCTGACCAGCCGGGCAGTGCGGTGTTGGATCGAGGACAATAATCTTAAAACCGGCATACTTGGCGGAGAGCGCCATCATCTGGCCAAGCTGACCCCCACCGATAATGCCGATGGTTTGTCCCGGCATAATCATCTTCCTAGTCAAGGTCGGCACTGCTTTCTGCGGCCGCATCGTGCATCTTTTGACGGTAGTCGACTAGTTGGTCTTGCAATTGTGGGTCACTGGTGCCGAGAATTTCAATTGCCAGCAAGGCGGCATTCTTCGCGCCAGCATTGCCAATCGCAGTTGTTGCTACCGGAATACCAGTTGGCATCTGAACAATTGAGAGCAATGAATCCATCCCGCCTAAGGCTTTGGTTTGGCCAGGAACACCAATCACCGGCAGAACAGTATTGGCGGCCGTCATCCCTGGCAGGTGGGCAGCCATCCCCGCACCGGCAATAATCACTTTTAGCCCACGCTGACGAGCTTTCTTGGCAAAACCGAACATTTCGTCGGGCATCCGGTGAGCAGAAATGACGTGTTTTTCGTACTCAATTCCGAACTCATCCAGCACCTGGCAGGCACCCTTCATGGTTGGCCAGTCGGACTTACTTCCCATAATCACAGCAACTTGAACGGTCATCAAAATCCCTCCTTGAGTTCAGTACCAAGATAGCAGATCGACAGCGACATTTCAATATAAATCAGAAACTTTAATTATTTTTTTCTTTTAATTGTTCGTGTTTTATCATAATGTTGTTATTGCTTGCCAAGTAAACAACCTCTGAGTATGATTACTGGCAAAGGACAGTGAAGTCAATGAGCTTACTGATTACTATTGTCGCCATCTGGATCCTTTGGAAGCTGCTCAAGCTTTCGTTCAGCCTCTTATTCTGGCTGGTGGCAATTGCCGTGGTCGCCTTCTTTATTCGGGCGTTAGTAATTCCGGCACTAGTATTGATTGGCGGTATCTTTGCCTACGCATTCGCAAATAATTAACTAATATCAAAATTGGTGAATGTCTAACACCTTAAAATACTAAAATATAGCGATCATATTTGGTTTGCTACCGAGCATTGTAAGTGCAGAACGCAATTGCCGTCTATAACCTGCTACTTTATATGGGTTAGCTCACTATTTGAAAAATAAGGGGACTTGCTTTTTTAGCAGGTCCCCTTATTCG
>DXGK01000032.1 GCA_019113965.1 Candidatus Limosilactobacillus merdipullorum | reverse complement strand
TAAGGTGGCTAATGCCTCTAACCGGCAGATTGAAAACATCCGCTTAATTGACCAGCGGGTGGGGCTTAACCAGCTGCCGCCAAAGTTACAGATGATTGCCAAGACCCGTTTGGCACACCAAGAGGTCAGTTTAAAGGAACTTGGTGAGTTAGTTCCGGATGGCCCGATTTCTAAGTCGGGGGTTAACCATCGTCTGCGAAAAATTAACCAGTATGCTGATAAATTGCGGCAGACAGCAGCTGAATAAAGACAACCTAGCATTCTGTAATTAAGAGTGCTGGGTTTACTTGTCGAATGTTTAATTTTGCCTTCAAGTCGACACTTATCGCCGATTATTCATTGCCAAACGGAAATGAACCATCGATAATAGAACAGTATGTGACTAATTAATGAGAGGAAAGTTGTTCATGACAGACAAGAAGTGGAAAACCGGGCTTAACAAGTCGCTAGCGGTTGCATTGTTAGTGATTTTAATGGGGATTATCCTCACTGCCGGTCAAACGCTGACTAACGCCACTGGTTTCCCTTTGTTGTTTATTGCAATGTGGTTGTTAAAAACTCTCGCGGTGGCGTTGACGGTTGTTGTGCCTATCTTGCTGGGAGCGTATAGTCGACCAGACGATCACACTACCGTTTTAGGCGGGCTGATGATCCTCATCGGCGCCCTGTTTTCGGTAGTTGACCGGGTGAGTCCGCAGCTGCCGACGGATCCTCGTGAGCTGTATTTAATGGCCAATGTTTTTGCATTTTGGCTAATGATGGCGGTATTGGTGGTGCTAGCACCGCGCTTAAAGCAGGTGCTGGCCGACTTACCACTCCGTTTTCGCCAACGAATTGTTTGTGGTGTTGGGGGCGTCTTCTTTGTTTCCAACCTTTTGTGGCATCGCGACTTTTTTGGTTTTCGAACCGGGAACACAATTACCTGGCTGCTTTTCCTGTTTATGATTGGCGACGTTCTGGCTATTAACCGGTCGTGGATGAAGAAGTGGACTAACTGGCAATTCATCTTGGCAACAGTGGGTTCATGGCTCTTAGCGGGCATCGAAATGTGGCACCGGACCAACGCTGTCCAATATAGTCCCCATAACGGGTTAACTAAGACTACCCACTACTTAGTGGGGCTCAGCAGTACCCAGTCCTTTATGCTGGTTTTGATGGTCATCCTGGCCGCGTGGTACATCAAAAACCACCCGCAGAGAACTACCGGTTTGAGCACGATGGTTTACTATACCTACGTTCTTGGGTTAATGATCATTGCCCAGACACTGGCTGCACCATTTTTACGAACAGGTATTCCGCCAATCGTCCTTGATGGTATAGAAATTATCCTGGCAGCAGTGATTGTGGTTGTTGCTGGAAAGTTAACAGCCGGCTGGTACCAACGTCATAACCGGCCGGTTCCACTGATGAAAGTTTTGAAGGGCTTTGGTCTCTGGGTGGTCCGTTGTTGGCGGGCGTGGCTAGCCATTTTTGCCGCCTGGTTGCTGGTCCTTTTTTCCTACCTTCTCCTGTGGAACGGTAGTTTTGACATGCTGGCCTGGATCATGAAATACCGGACTGCCTTGGTTTGGTTAAACGTCGCTATTCTTTTAGCCCTGTTTGGCATCTTGATGGCATTAACTAACTGGTACTGGCCAGCGCTTTTGCTGATGGTGACCTTTAGTCTGGGCTGGACCACTGCATCGCAGTTAAAAATTGCGAGTCGTGAGGAACCAATTTTGCCCTCAGACCTGTCGATGGTCGGGTCCCTCAAAGAACTGCTGGGGATGGTGGATAAGTCAGTCCTGATCGGGGCATTAGTCTTCTTGATCTTGGTTGTGGTTGCTGCTGTTATCTTGCAAGTGCGAGAGAACGGCGGTCGACTTCACTGGCAGGGGCGGCTTGGCTTACTTGTTTTGTCGTTGGCCTTCTTGGGATGTTTTAAGGTGGCCAATCATCCTCACAACCCGGTCCAGTCGTACTTACAGAGTGCTCAGGACGTACCGTACTTCTATAAGCAAATCCGTGGTGCCAAAATTAACGGGACACTGCTGCAGTTTGCAAATAATGTTGACGTCACCGTCATGGACCGGCCGAGTGGCTATTCGAAGTCAACGATGGAGGAACTAGCCAAGCACTATCAGCGAGTTGGCGCCCAAATCAATCAGAACCGCCACGGTACCGCCAACCAGCAGTCGTTGATCTTTATCCTCAGTGAAAGCTTTGCCGATCCGCGGCGGGTGCCCGAACTGACTGTTCATGGTGGCAACCCGCTCCCGTTTATTAGCCAGTTAAAGCGTCAAACAACTGGCGGTCTCATGTTGAGTTCCGGTTACGGTGGCGGGACAGCCAATATGGAGTACATGGCATTAACGGGACTGTCCGAAGCTAATTTTTCTGCGACCTTGCCGACCCCTTATTCACAGCTGGTACCGTACCAGAAGCATGCCTGGTCAATTAACCAGCTCTTCAACTATTCCCAAGCGGTTCACCCGTTTTCTGGTAAGTTATACAGTCGTAACCGCGTTTACCCGAAGTTTAAGTTTGACCGGTTCTATTGTTTTGGTAGTCATCCAGCATTGTCCTATACCCGGACCATTGAAAATAACCCACGGGTGGCGGACAGTTCGACTTATCGTCAAACCCTCAAGGTGCTGAATGAACACCATGGCGGCCAGTTTATCCAGGTGGCAACGATGCAAAACCATATGCCATACCTGGAGAATTATTACCGCCACAACCAATATCAAGTCACTGGACCGGCTGCTACTGGTAGTAGTAAGCAGAACATTGAAACATACACCCAGGGCGTTCATTATACTGATGTTGCTACGAAAAACTTCCTAACTGCTCTAGATAAGGTGAAGAAACCAGTAACGGTGGTTTGGTATGGTGACCACTTGCCAGGAATTTATGGTCACGTTTCGATGAACCGCTACGGGGTCCGGCTACACGAGACTGATTACTGGATCTATAGCAACAAGGCCGCAGCCGGTCACAACAAGCGATTGGCACATCACTCGTTAGTCAGTCCAAATGATTTCGCCGCCATGGCGTTGGCACAAATGGGAGTGAAGGTTTCTCCTTACTATGCCTTGTTGACGAAAGTTTACACGCAACTACCAGCAATGAGCCTGTCGCTTAATGGGACCGACCATAATAATACTGTCCATACCGGCGGGACATCCTTTGTCAACCAGCATGGCAAGCAGGTTAGTTTAAACCACCATCAACAGCAGTTGCTTCATTATTACCAACTAGTGCAATACGACCTTACTGCAGGCCATCAATATTTGTTTAGGGATTCGTTCCTCAAAGATCCAGCCAAGTGACGGTGAGTTACTCGTTGTTTTGTTGGCAAAAAGAGCAGAGAAAAAGCCGGTGCAATTAAGCACCGGCTTTTGTTAACCTACTAATTATTTAGTTGGATTCTTGTCCATCACGGCATCAAGCAGACCATAATCAACGGCTTCTTGAGCTGTGAAGTAGTGGTCACGTTCAGTGTCGCGCTGGATGGTATCAAGATCTTGACCAGAATTCTTTGCCAGGATTCCATTCAGCATCTTCCGGGTCTTCAGAATTTCAGTGGCAGCAATTTCAATTTCAGTTTGCTGACCCTGAGCACCACCAGAAGGCTGGTGAATCAGCACTTCGGAGTGAGGAAGGCCAAACCGCTTGCCCTTGGCACCAGAAGAAGCGAGGACACTAGCCATGGAAGCAGCCATCCCAATGACGATGGTTTGGACATCTGACTTGATGTAGTTCATCGTATCGTAGATCGCCATCCCGGCAGTAACGACACCACCAGGTGAATTAATGTACATGTAAATATCCTTGCTTGAATCTTGGGCGTCCAGGAAGAGCAACTGGGCAACGATGGAGTTAGCCACGTCGTCGTTGATTGGTCCTGACAGCATGATAATCCGGTCCTTCAGCAGACGTGAGTAAATATCATAGGCACGTTCGCCACGTGAGGACTGTTCAATAACAGTTGGCACTAAGTTCAAAATATGAACCCCCTTTAAATTAGCACTCGTTAGCAGTTACTGCTAACTTGATACTAATACTATACTCGATAGGTCAAAAAAGGTCAAATTAAAACTACTTGT
>DXGK01000031.1 GCA_019113965.1 Candidatus Limosilactobacillus merdipullorum | reverse complement strand
TTATGATTCGAGTGCCATCATTATGCTGCTTTTAGTGATTGTGGGTTCGACCATGTTTTCCATGGAATTCCAGCATGGGACGATTATTTCACTGATGTACCGATCGAGCAGTCGCTCGGCTGTCTTCTTTGGTAAATTCATCACCCTATTGCTTTACAACCTCGTTTTGCACATCGCGGCGATGATTTTAACGGTACTACTCAACATTGTGCCTCTGATCAACGCACCGGTTGACTGGACAGCTATTTACAAATATCACCAGCCATTAGTGGTCAACATGTTTGCGACGACGGGGGTCGACCTTATTACGTCAACACTGATTATCAGCCTGATCTGCTTATTCTCGTGCCTGATCAATTCCAATACTGCAGTAATTACCATTAACGCCCTGATTATTTTCATGGGGACAGGGCTATCCTCGGACTTATTGTTAGCTCACGTGGGGCCGAGTCGGATTGTGCGTTGGAATCCTTTCAACATGCTGAACTTAACCACGCAATATTATAATTACGCGACATATCACGTCACTTCGATGTTGAGTAATGCTCAGCTACTAACAGGGACGGTTTGTTATACAATTATTTTCCTAAGCCTGGCTTACTGGATCTTTAGCCGGAAAAGTTTTTAGTGCATGAATGATTATGAATTTATAGAAAAACCACCAATAAGCATTTGGACGGATGCTATTGGTGGTTTATTGTGGCTAATTAACTAGTTTTTTAAAAATTAATGTTTCATTGAGAAGTAGATTTGCTTGATGAGCCAATTCAGAACAAAAATGGCCACCATCAGCAGAAACCCACCGAAATAATCTTTTTTAATTAAAAATAGGTAAAGGAAGGTGAGGAGGATGCCTAGACCAAGTGCTAAGGCAAACCAGACTTCGAATTTCTCCCGGTTTTTCATTTAATCGATCGTATCGCGCATCAGCCCAACCACTTTGCCAAGGATGCTGACGCGGTCGAGGATGATCGGGGCCATGTCGTCGTTTTCCGGTTGCAGGCGGTAGTGGCCGTTTTCCTTGTAGAACCGCTTGCAGGTGGCTTCGTTGTCTTCGGTCATCGCGATCACCACCTCGCCATTTTCGGCGGTTTCCTGACGACGGACAATGACCTTGTCACCGTTTAAGATCCCCATGTTGACCATACTGTTGCCGTGGATCTCCAGCATGAACAGGTCGTCGTGGTCGTTCATCGTTGGCGGAACGGGGTAGTAGTCGGTGATGTTTTGGTCGGCCAGAATCGGTTGCCCGGCGGCAACGGTTCCCAGTAAAGGCATCTTGTCGCTATGTGGCTTGACCCCGAGAACCTCCTGACCGACCGGGGTGATTTCCAGTGCTCGCGGCTTGGACGGGTCCCGTTGTAAGAGCCCCTTGCCGATCAGACGGTTGATATGCCCGTGGACGGTCGAGGTCGAGGACAGACCAACTGCCGCACAGATCTCCCGGACCGTCGGCGGATAACCGTGATCCTTGACTTGCTGGTAGATAAAGCTCAGCACGGCCATTTGCTTATTTTGTCCTGACTTTGCCATAATGCACCCCGTTTACAGATTATTTAATAGTATTTTATCATAAATTAGGGCATCTTCAAACGTATGTTCGAATAAAAAGTCGCCTTCTTGAATATTAGGGCCGCCTTTTGTACACTTAAGGCAATGATCAGAGGGATGAGGTGCGATTATGGCAAGCGAAAATGAACAAGACAAGCTACTGAAACGAATCAATGAATTGGCTAAAAAGAATAAGGACGAGGGCCTGACGGCTGAAGAAAAGAAGGAACGGGAGAAGCTTCGCCAGCAGTACCTGGCAAACTTCCGGGCTGCCTTCAAGAACAACCTTGAACACACCAAGTTTGTGGACAAGGAGGGGCATGACGTTACCCCAGAGAAATTGCGGAAAATCCAACGTGAAAGTGGTCTCAGAAAGGACTAAGTTAATAATTATCCTTTTCAAGACCGCTCAGATTGTGTAAGATAGTTGAGTGAATCGTAATTTCAAGGAGGAAAAAGATAGTGTCCGGTTTAACAATTCTTTTCATCATCATCGCGCTGCTTGTCGGCATCGTGATCGGTTTCTTCGGCGCACGTCGTTACATGGAAAACTACCTGCGTAACAACCCGCCGATTACTGAAGACATGCTGCGGACGATGATGATGCAAATGGGGCAGAAGCCATCCAACCGTAAGCTGCACCAGATGATGCAGATGATGAAGACCCAAGCAAAGAAAGCTAACAAATAAGTAAAAATAAAGGGAGTCGCGCAGCGACTCCCTTCTTTCTGTCTTTCACTAAAAATCGTCATCCTTGGGTTTTGGCGGTATCACGTACTTGAACGACGGGTCCAGTTCGTGGTCGAGGTCATCGAAGGCCTGTTGCAGCTGTTCTTCCAGCTGGTGCTGGTAGTCGTCGTCGAGCCTCTTGTGGCGTTCAATCGTGATTGGCTCACCAAAGGCAATGCGCCGCTTCTTGCGGGTCCACAGGGCGCCCAAACTTAATGGCCCCTGGTAGACTGCCGGGACCAGCGGCACGTTGGCCAACTTGGCGATCAGTAGGGCACCACCCTTGAGTTTTGAAGAGTAACGAGAACCACTGGGAAAAATGATCGTCGACAGGTCACTTTTTTTCAGCAGGTTGATCGGCTTCTTAATTGCCGACATGCCCGGGTGCTTCCGGTTAACCGGGAAGGCGTGCAGTTTGCGGAGGAACCAGTTAGTGAATTTATTACCGAACAGTTCTTCCTTGGCCATGAAGCTAAATTCCTTGGGATAAGCAGCAATGGCCAAGAGGACCGGGTCCATCCAGGTCCGGTGCGGCGCCACTAAGATGTAATTGCCTTTCGGCAGGCGGTCCTTGTGAACGATTTGGGCCCGGCCATTAATTAGCGTTAAGATAGGATTTACTAAGTGGATTAAAAAGCGATACATTCTCTCTTCCCCTAGCGTTTTTCAATTAGTATGACGAATCTTGAAACAAGTTTCAACCCCGGAGGGACCTATGACAAGTCAATCAAACCTATTAAAGTCTGGCGAGCGAATCGATGAACTGCCGGCTGCCAACATCAAAATCATTCAGAGCCAGGAAGTCTTTGCCTTTTCGCTCGATGCCGTCATTTTAGCTCATTTTGTCCGTGAGAACCACCGCCACAAGCTAAAAACTGTCGACCTGTGCGCCGGCAACGGGGCGGTGGGGCTCTTTTTACACCAGAAATTAGGTGGCCACATCACCGAAGTCGAAATTCAACCGCGCCTGGCCGACATGGCGACCCGCAGCATTGACCTTAATGGATTGACCGACCGCTACAGCGTGGTGGTTGACGACCTGGCCAACGTGTACCAGTCAGTTCCTAAAGACAGCGCCGACGTGGTGGTTTGCAACCCGCCGTACTTTGCTGACCTGCCGAACAGTGAAAAGAACCCCAACCAGTACCTGGCCATCGCCCGCCACGAAATCAAGACCAACTTGGCGACCGTCGTGGACCGGATGAGTGGACTCTTGAAGATGAACGGACACGGCTACCTGGTTCACCGTCCGGGGCGGTTAGTGGAAATCCTCGACAAGCTGACCGCTGCCCGGTTAGTGCCGAAGCGTATTCAGTTTATTTATCCGCGTGAGGGGCGGGAGGCCAACATGGTAGTGATCGAAGCGATTAAGGACGGCAAGGCAGGCGGCCTCAAGGTGGCATCACCATTGATTGTCCACCAGGGTGCCGAGTACTCACCAGCGGTGAAGGCGATGCTCAATGGCTAAGCATTACTATTTCTACGTCTTATACTGTGCTGACGACTCGCTTTACGGTGGCTTTACCAATGATGTCCAGAGGCGGTTCCGGACCCACCAGGCATATGAGGGGGCCAAGTACACCCGGGTAAAGAGCCGCCACCCCTTGCAACTGGCCTATTACCAGCAGTTTGATAGCAAGCACGATGCACTGAGCGCCGAGTACCACTTTAAGCACCAGTCGCGATCCAAGAAGGTGGCCTTCCTGGCTGCCCACGGAGTCCAACTGGTAAAATTGCGTCACCGCTTGTTAAAAATGCGGCAGGCAGAAAAAAGAGCTTGAGAAGCCCGCGGAGATTTTGTATACTATTAGTTGGTGCTTAATGCACAAAACACACCCACCGCGATGGAACAGGAAGTGCCAATTGGTGCCTGTTTCAACTGACCGGTAGGGAGGAAAAACTACTTGGAGGTATATTATGGCTGTTGTAACTATGAAACAATTACTGGAGGCCGGGGTACACTTCGGTCACCAGACCCGTCGCTGGAACCCAAAGATGAAGCCGTACATCTTTACTGAACGGAACGGCATCTACATCATTGACCTGCAAAAGACGGTTAAGATGATCGGGACTGCTTACAACTACATGAAGGACGTTGCCGCAAACGACGGCGTTATCCTGTTCGTTGGTACTAAGAAGCAGGCTCAGGATTCCATTGAAGAAGAAGCTACCCGTGCGGGTGTCTACTACGTCAACCACCGTTGGCTTGGTGGGACCCTGACTAACTGGAAGACCATCCAGTCACGGATCGCTCGTCTGAAGGAACTGAAGAAGATGACCACTGATGGTACTTTTGACGTCCTTCCAAAGAAGGAAGTTGCTGTTCTGACTAAGCAACGCGAAAAGCTGGAACACTTCCTGGGCGGGATTGAAGACATGCCACGGATTCCTGACGTGATCTACATTGTGGACCCACACAAGGAACAAATCGCCGTTAACGAAGCAAAGAAGCTTAACATTCCGATCGTTGCTATGGTTGACACTAACACCGACCCAGACGACATCGATGTCATCATTCCATCAAACGATGATGCTATCCGTGCCGTTCGTCTGATCACTTCCAAGATGGCTGACGCCGTTATTGAAGGTAAGCAGGGTCAGGATGAACAAAAGGCTGCTAAGGAAGACGCAACTGAAAACGATGCCGACCAAGCCGTTTCCGAAGACTCCCTTAAGGATCTAAAGAAGCACGCTGAAGGCAAGGACTAAGAATAAATAGTTAACGCTTGGGCTGTTTTGCAGGACGACCGTTATGGCCTGAGAGCAAAGCAGCCTTTTTTCAACTGTTAATTTCATTAAGATAAAACTATCGAGGAGTGATTGATAATGGCAAAGATTAGTGCCAAATTGGTAATGCAACTGCGTGACAAATCGGGTGTTGGGATCATGGCCGCTAAGAAGGCGCTTGTTGAGAGCGACGGCGACATGGACAAGGCAATGGACCTGCTCCGTGAAAAGGGGATGGCCAAGGCTGCCAAGAAGAGTGGCAAGGTTGCCGCTGAAGGTCTGACTGCGATCGAAATCGAAGGCAACAACGCAGTGATCGTTGAACTGAACTCCGAAACCGACTTCGTTGCCGCTTCCGACCCGTTCAAGCAGTTATTAAGCAAGCTGGCCAAGTTGCTGGTTGAAAAGCAACCGGCAGACGTTGCCGCTGCTGAAGAACTGTCATTTGACGATGGCACCTCTGTTAAGCAGGCATTAGCAACCACTACTCAACAAACTGGTGAAAAGATTAGCATCCGTCGTTTCGAAATCGTGAAGAAGGATGACAATGATCACTTCGGTCCTTACCTGCACCAGGGTGGCCGGATCGCTTCACTGGTTGTCCTGGAAGGTGCCGACAACAAGACTGCCAAGAACGTGGCCATGCACGTTGCTGCCATCAACCCTGAATTCATGACCAAGCATGATGTTCCAGCTGACCGTCTGGCTCACGAAAAGGAAGTCTTCAAGCAGGAGACGCTGAACGAAGGCAAACCTGAAAAGATTGTTGACCGGATCGTTGAAGGCCGGCTCAACAAGTTCCTGTCCGAAATCTGCCTGGCAGACCAAGACTTTGTCATGGACTCCGACAAGACTGTTGGTGAATACGTTGCTGCTAACAACGGTAAGTTGAAGTCATTTGTTCGCTACGAAGTCGGCGAAGGAATTGAAAAGAAGCAGTCTGACATTGCCCAAGAAGTGCAAGATCAGCTGAAGTAGTTAAATTCGGGGGCGTACCAGTTTCGGTGCGCCCTTTGCTGGATCAGGAACAAGAGGAGGAACACTTATGTCTGATGTGAAGTACCACCGGATTGTGCTAAAACTCAGCGGTGAAGCACTGGCTGGCGATCAAAAGTTTGGCATCAACCCACCGGAAATCAAGGTTGTTGCCCGGGAATTGAAGCAGGTTTATGAATCTGGCGTCCAGGTGGCCATCGTCGTCGGCGGTGGTAACATGTGGCGCGGGGTAACTGGCGAACAGCTGGGGATGGAACGGGCTCAGGCCGACTACATTGGCATGCTGGGAACGATCATGAATGCCCTGTCGCTGCAAGACGCCCTGGAATCAGCAGGGGTACCAACCCGGGTTCAGACTTCGATCGAAATGCGCCAAATTGCTGAACCGTACATTCGGCGGCGGGCCATCCGTCATCTTGAAAAGGGCCGGGTGGTGATCTTTGCCGGTGGCACCGGGAGCCCATACTTCTCGACCGATACGACGGCTGCTTTGCGAGCGGCAGAAATTAACGCTGATGCCATCCTGATGGGTAAGAACGGCGTTGACGGTGTCTACTCTGCTGATCCGAACAAAGATGCTTCAGCGGTTAAGTTTGACCACTTGACCCACATGGACATTCTGGAAAAGCACCTCCATGTCATGGATTCGACGGCTAGTTCCTTGTCGATGGACAATCACATCCCGTTGGTAGTCTTCAACTTTAACAAGCCTGGCAACATCTTGAAGGCTGTTTCAGGTGAGAACATCGGGACGACAATTGAAGGAGATTAATTATGGCTAGTTCAAAAGAAATTTTAGCTGAAGCTAAAGATAAGATGAAAAAGACCGGTGAAGCATTGTCACGCCGGCTATCCGAAATTCGAGCCGGCCGGGCAAACGCCAGCCTGCTGAACCCGGTGAAGGTTGATTACTATGGCGCACCAACGCCACTGAACCAAGTGGCTTCCATTACCATTCCTGAAGCCCGTCAGCTGCTGGTTACGCCATACGACAAGAGCATTTTGGAAGAAATCGAGCGGGCAATTTACGAGGCTAACCTGGGGCTTAACCCGCAAAACGAAGGTTCTGCTATCCGGATTTTGATTCCACAATTAACGGAAGACCGGCGGAAGGAACTTGTCAAGAACGTGAAGGCGGAAACCGAAAAGGCCAAAGTGGCCGTTCGGAACGTTCGTCGTGATGCCATGGACCAACTCAAGGATGGTCACAAGAACGGCGACTTTAACGATGACCAGTTCCACGATCTTGAGGACCAGGTTCAAAAGGAAACCGACGCGGGGATCAAGAACCTCGAAAATATCTCCGCGGCAAAGGAAAAGGAACTGATGACCGAATAGGTTGTGCAGTTAATAATGAAGGCAAGTGTAATGGCTGTGGCGGTTTTGCACTTGCTTTTTTTTCTGTTAGAATAAGTTTTGCGTATATTTTGAGAGTGGGAAAGAAGTCGCTTGCGACTTCGTCTTCCCACCTCCGCGAGGATGGCTAGGTGTTCCGAGCGTCGATTTATCAACGTTCGGAATTCAGCCAGCTACCGCGCCGTTACATAAATATCTTAAAAAAGTAAAGAGGCTGAGTTCATTCCCAGCCTCACCGAGGAGGCTTTTGCCAATGGGAGTGGATGGAGAAGACCACCAAACCACCGAATTAGATATGGACAAGATTCCGGAGCACGTGGCCATCATTATGGATGGTAATGGTCGCTGGGCAACGCGCCAGCATTTGCCGCGGGTTGCCGGCCACAAGGCGGGAATGGAGTCCGTGAAGAAGGTTGCCATTGCCGCCAGTGACTTAGGGGTCAAGGTACTAACCTTGTACGCCTTTTCCACTGAGAATTGGAAACGGCCAACGTCAGAGGTTAGCTACTTGATGAAGTTGCCAATTCGTTTTTTTAACACCTTCGTTCCCGACCTGGTGGCTCACAATGTCCGGGTGATGGTGATGGGGCATATTGATGAATTGCCGGCTGGAACCCAAAAGGCGGTTAACCAAGCCATCGCCGACACCAAGGATTGCGATGGGATGGTGCTGAACTTTGCCCTCAATTACGGGGGAAGAGATGAGCTGGTCGGAGCCGTTAAGGCGCTGGGACAGGACATCCAAGATGGTAAACTGGCTCCTGAAAGCATCGACGAACAGGCAATCAGCGCGCATCTGATGACCGCACCGCTTGGCAAATTGGCAGATCCAGACCTCATGATTCGGACCAGTGGTGAGGAACGGATCAGCAACTTCTTACTTTGGCAGATTGCCTACAGTGAGCTGGTCTTTGTTGATCAATCCTGGCCGGACTTTGATGGTGAGAGTCTCAAAGCGGCCATTAGCGTCTTCCAGCACCGTCACCGTCGTTTTGGCGGACTGGTTAATAAATAAGATTGGAGAATAACATTGAGAACGCGTGTAATTACTGCCGTCGTGGCCCTGGCCATTTTTATCCCGCTGATCTTAGTTGGCAGCTGGCCATTAACGATCGCCGCCCTTGCTTTAGGGGTTGTGGCGATGGGCGAAATCACGACGATGAAAAAGATGTTTGTCACTTCATTCCCGGCACTGATTAGTTTTCTGGGCGTCTGCCTGGTAATTGCGCCGGCAAATTGGTTGAACTGGCTGCCGAGAGGCATTAACCGCTGGGAGGCCTTCTACATCCTGGTGATCCTGTTGCTGCTATACACTGTCTTTGCCAAGCAGCGCTTTAGCTTTGACGATGCTGGTGTGTTAACCTTAGGGATGCTTTACATTGGCTTTGGCTTCAATGCCTTTATTGCCGCCCGGGGAATTGGTTTTACCACTTTGCTGTATGGGATGCTGGTTGTCTGGATTACCGACAGTGGTGCCTACCTGATCGGCCGCCAGATTGGTAAGCATAAGTTGGCACCGAAGGTTAGCCCGAACAAGACCTGGGAAGGTTCAATCGGTGGGACGGTATCGGCCGTCATCATCCTGGCCATTTACCTCCACTTCTTCCCGGTGGGCTACCATAACTACGGGTTGATGATCCTCGCCACCTTATTCTTATCAATTATGGGCCAGTTTGGCGACCTGATTGAATCTGCCCTCAAGCGTTACTACGGTGTCAAGGACTCTGGGAAGATCTTGCCGGGGCATGGTGGCATTCTTGACCGTTTCGATAGCATGTTGTTAGTGATGCCACTGATGCAGTTGCTGGCAATTATTTAACCTATACCGAGTGAGGCGATTATTTGCTAATCACAATTATTACGTTCATCCTGGTTTTCGGGTTGATTGTCCTGGTTCATGAATTTGGTCATTACTTTTTCGCTGTGCGGGCGGGAATCCTGGTTCGTGAATTTTCCATTGGCATGGGGCCCAAAGTTTGGTGGCGTCGGGGAAAGAATGGTACCACCTTTACTATCCGGATCCTGCCGCTTGGCGGCTATGTCCGCTTTGCGGGGGACGATGACGACGATGAGGAACATTTGCGCCCCGGTTCGACCATTAGCATTTCGCTCAATAATGACCAGGAAGTCGACACCATTGATGTCAGTAAGGGGCGGCGCCTGTTGCAGGGGATTCCACTGCAGGTGGTCGACCACGACCTCACCGATAAGTTGTTTATCGCCGGCTACATCAATGGTGATGAATCGGCAGTGAAGCGTTACCCCGTCAACCACGATGCCGTGATCGTGGAGCCAGACGGGACGAGCGTGCGGATTGCCCCGCGTGACGTCCTGTTCCAATCGGCATCACTGGGGAACCGGATGCTGACAAACTTTGCCGGACCGTTTAACAACTTCATTTTATCCCTGGTGGTTTTTGTGATCCTTGGCTTTACCTTGCCGGGGATTCCTACTGGGAGCAACCGCCTGGGTAATGTCCAGGCGCACGGTCCCGCTGCCCGGGCAGGCCTGGTTACCGGTGACCGGGTAGTTAAGGTGAACAACCACCGCGTTGCTTCCTGGCAGGCACTATCGCAGCAAATTAGTACCCAACCGGGGAAAACGGTGACGGTCACCTATGCTCACAATGGACACCAACGATCCACGAGGATCAAAACCAAGACGACCGTCGTCAACAAGCAAAAGGTTGGTCGGATCGGCATTGAAGAAGAAATCTCTAAGTCGCCAGTTGCCCGGGTCAAGTACGGTTGGAACGCCTTTGCCCAATCCGGAACACTGATCTTTAGCGTGCTTGGCCACATGATAACTCACGGCTTTAACGTCAATGACTTTGGTGGGCCGGTGGCAATGTATGCCGGTACATCTCAGGCGACGCACTATGGGATTAACGGGGTCTTGGCCTTCCTGGCTGCCCTGTCGATCAACTTGGGGATCGTCAACCTCCTGCCGATCCCGGCGCTGGACGGTGGCAAGTTGCTCTTGAATATTATTGAAGCAATTATCCGCCGGCCAATCCCGGAGAAAGTGGAAGTGGTTGTTACCTTGATTGGCTTCAGCCTCCTACTGTTGCTGATGATTCTGGTAACCTATAACGATATCCAGCGCTACTTTGTCCACTAAGGAAAACTATTTGAGGAGTAAAAAAGATAATGAAACAATCACGCATGTTAATTCCGACGCTAAAAGAGGCGCCAAGCGATGCCGAAGCCACCAGCCATAAACTGCTGGTCCGCGGCGGCTATATCTACCAGGTTTCTGCCGGTATCTGGGCTTACCTGCCGATGGCACAGCGGATCATCGCCAAGATCAATAACTTGATCCGCAAGCAAATGGATAAGTATGACGGGGTCGAAATGACCGCGCCAATGCTGTTGCCGGCGGATATGTGGGAAAAGTCTGGTCGCTATGAAGCATACGGAGACAACCTGTTCAAGCTCGATGACCGGCGCAAGCGGCTGTTCTTATTGGGACCAACACACGAAGAAACCTTCACTACCATCGTTCGTGACAGCCTTAAGTCTTACAAGAAGCTGCCATTGCTGTTGTATCAAATCCAGGATAAGTTCCGGGATGAAGAGCGTCCGCGGTTTGGACTGCTGCGGAGCAAGGAATTCATCATGTACGATGGTTATTCCTTTACTGCCGATCGCGAGGGATTGGATGTAGAATACGACCACATGGCCAAGGCCTTCCGGGCAATTTTTGACGAGATTGGCCTCGATTATAAGGTGATCCTGGCTGATTCCGGGACAATCGGTGGCAAGGGTTCGCAAGAATTCTCAGCCCCAGCAGCAATCGGGGAGGACACGATTGTTTATACCGACGGTGGTTACGCCGCCAACTTGGAAAAGGCCACTAGCAAGTTTGTTGAAAAACAACAAATTGGTAAGCCAGGCGAGTTAACCAAGAAGGGGACCCCGGGAGCCTACAGTGTTGACGAAGCGGCTGAAAGCTTGGGAATGGAGCCAAGCCAGATTCTCAAGGCCATGGTTTACACCGTTAAGACCGGCAAAGAAACCAAGCAGGTGATGGTCCTGATGCGTGGTAACGACGAAGTCAACGAAGTCAAGTTGAACAACATCCTGGATGCCGACTCCGTTCGCCTGGCAACGGATGACGAAATTGCCGCCGTACTGCCGGCTCATGCTGGTTCACTGGGGCCGGTCGGGGTCAACGATAAGATGGAGATTATCGCTGACCAACACATCAAGGGCATGGTTAACATGGCCTGTGGCGCCAACGAAGACGGCAACCACTACATCAATGTCAACTTTGACCGTGATTTCACCGTCGACCAGTTTGCCGATGTGCGCAACGTCAAGGAAGGCGAAATTGGTCCAGACGGCCTGCCACTGAAGTTTACTAACGGGATCGAAGTTGGTCACATCTTCAAGCTGGGGACGCTGTACTCAAACATCTTTAAGGCCCAGGTCCTTAACCAGCAGGGGAAGCCAACCGATATCGTGATGGGCTGCTACGGGATCGGTGTTTCGCGGTTGCTGTCCGCAATTGCCGAACAGAATAACGATGACCGCGGTCTGATCTGGCCAGCCGCCGTTGCCCCATTTGACGTTCACGTCATTCCGATTAACGTTAAGAACGACGAACAGATGAAGATGGCTAACGAAATTACCGCTGCCTTGGAAAAGGATGGCTACGAAGTTCTGGTTGACGACCGGAAGGAACGGGCCGGGGTGAAGTTTGCCGACTCCGACCTGATTGGTCTGCCAATCCGAATTACCGTTGGTAAGAAGGCCAAGGACGGGATCGTCGAAATTAAGCTTCGCCGGACTGGTGAAACCATTGAAGTTAAACAAGAAGAAGTTGTCAATAACGTCCACATCCTCCTAAAACAGGCTGCGGATGACCAGCAACAAAAGGACTAATTCTTTTGACTGAGAAGAGGCTGCGGTAAACCTAGTTGCCACAGCTTCTTTCTTTTAGCAAGTGTTTACTTAAAAGGAGTATGAACGTGGAATTAAGTCGACACGAATTGTTTGAAAAATTACTGGAGCAAGTCCAGCTAGCCGACGCTAACGAACCGACACTGGCAGACGGGAAAGTCAAGGCCGTCATTGTCCACCAGCAGTCAGCCTGCTGGGAATTTCAGCTGACTTTTCCCAAGATCCTACCGGTTGATGTTTACCGGCGGCTGCGTGACGCGCTGACCAACGCTTTTGATGGGATCGTCAAGGAAGTTAGCTTGACGATTGCTACCCCCACTGATGACATTGACCAGTCGCTACTGGTTGATTATTGGCCGGTCATTGCTGATGCAGTTGTTGGCGGTTCACCACTGGGGACGGAGATGATTGCCCAAAGTGTTCCCAGCGTGGATGGACACCGGGTGACGTTAACCGTTAGCAGTCAGCAGGCGGCCAACTTCTTTGCCGACCAGCTGGTTCAGCAGCTCGGCCAGGCCTACACCGAGGTTGGTTTTCCCTCTTTTAAGCTGACCGTCAAAGTCAACGAGGAGGCGTCCCGCCAGCGGGTGGCCGAAGTACGCAAGAAGCAAGCGGCTAAGGACCAGGACCTGGTTAAAAAGGCGATGGCCGAATTGGCGAAGCGGCCTACCAAGAAGGCTAATGCAGCGCCAAGCGGTCCGGTGGTCTTGGGCAAGCAGATTAACCCCAAGATTCCGGTCACCCGGATGGGCGACATTACCGATGAGGAGCGTAACGTAGTTGTCGAAGGCTACGTTTTCAGCAAGGAAGTTACCGACATCAAGAGCGGCCGGCAAATCCTGGTCTTGGAAGTGACCGATTACACCTCGTCGTTTGCCATTAAAAAATTCTCCAATAATGACACCGACAAGGCCTTGTTTGCCAAGTTGGCAGAAGGGGACTGGATTAAGGCTCGGGGCCCGATCCAGGAAGATACCTATATGCACGACCTGACGATGATGGCCTTTGATATTAACCAGGTGAGACACCGTTCACGGGAAGATAAGGCGCCAGAAGGCAAGAAACGAGTTGAATTGCACCTGCATTCCAAGATGAGCCAGATGGACGCCACTAATAGCATTACTGACTACGTCAACCAGGCTCACCAGTGGGGGATGAAGGCCCTGGCAGTTACTGACCATACCGACGTGCAGGCCTTCCCCGAAGCAGCGCAGGCAGCCAAGGGCTTTGATGACTTTAAGATGCTCTACGGCGTGGAAGCCAACCTGGTCGATGAGGGGATGCCGATCGTCTACAACCCCAACGACGCGGAACTCCTGGATGCCGACTATGTCATCTTTGACGTGGAAACGACAGGTTTATCCGCCATCTATGACAAGGTGATCGAATTGTCGGCCACCAAGATGCACCACGGGGAAGTGCTTGACCACTTCGATGAGTTTATCGATCCTGGTTTCCCGCTGTCCAAGCAGACGATTGACCTGACCAGCATTACCGACGACATGGTTCGCGGTTCAAAAAGTGAAAAGGAAGTCTTTGACCTCTTCCGTGACTTCTGTAAGGGTTCGCTAATCGCCGGCCATAACGTTTCCTTTGACTTGGGCTTCATGAACACCGGTTACCGCCGTCACGGTGAACCGGAAATCGATGTACCGGTGATCGACACCTTACCGTTGGCCCGGGTTCTGTACCCGAACTTGCGGTCCTACCGGTTGAACACTTTGAGCAAGAAGTTTGGCGTTTCGCTGGAGCACCACCACCGGGCCAACTACGACGCCGAGGCGACTGGCCACCTGTTGCACCTCTTCTTGAAGGATGCCGAGAAACAGTGGGGTGTGACTAAGGCCAGCCAGTTGAACGACCACATGGCCGATAACGACGCCTACCGGCACACTCGTCCGTCCCACGCCATTCTGATGGCCCAGACCCAGGCGGGATTGAAGAACCTCTACAAGTTGATCTCACTGTCTAACGTGAAGTACTTCTCCCGCGTTCCGCGGATTCCGCGGCGGCAGCTGGATAAGTACCGCGACGGGTTGCTTGTCGGTTCCGCTTGTCACCGGGGCGAAGTCTTTACGGCGATGATGCAAAAGGGTTACGACGCTGCCAAGCAGAAGGCCAAGTACTACGACTACCTGGAAGTTCAGCCCAAGCCCAACTATGCACCGTTAATCGAAGAGGGATTGATCAGCGACCAGGCCAAGCTGGAAGAGATTATCGGCAACATGGTTAAACTGGGGGATGACCTGGGCAAGCCGGTTGTCGCTACCGGTGATGTCCACTACTTGAATCCCGAAGATGCTGATTACCGGCAGGTGCTGATTGCCTCACAGGGTGGGGCGAACCCGCTGAACCATACCAAGCGGCCAGACGTCCACTTCCGGACGACCGACGAGATGCTCGATGAGTTCTCGTTTTTAGGGGAAGATGTCGCCCAAAAGATCGTCGTTGACAATACCCAGCAAATTGCGGATTCCATCGATGAAATTGCACCGGTGGCACCGGGTACCTACCCGCCACACATGAAGGGTGCCAACGACGAAATCACCGAACGGACCTACAAGACGGCCAAGGCTTGGTACGGTGACCCGCTACCGAAGATCGTTGCCGACCGAATTAAGCTGGAACTAGATGCGATCATCAAGAACGGTTTTGCCGTCCACTACCTGATTGCTCAGCGACTGGTGGCCAAGTCCAACAAGGACGGTTACCTGGTGGGGTCACGGGGGTCCGTTGGTTCCAGTGTAGTGGCCACCCTGTCAGGAGTGACCGAGGTCAACCCGCTGCCACCGCATTACCGCTGTCCAAAATGTCAGTACAGCCAGTTCTTCACCAAGGGTGAGTACAGTTCCGGCTATGACTTGCCTGACAAGGACTGCCCGAAGTGCGGGACACTGATGGTCAAGGATGGCCAAAACATTCCTTTCCAAACCTTCCTGGGATTTGAAGGAAATAAGGTGCCAGACATCGACCTGAACTTTTCCGGTGACTACCAACCGATTGCCCATAACTACATGAAGGTACTCTTCGGATCGAAGAACGTTTACCGGGCCGGAACGATTGGGACGATTGCCGATAAGACGGCTTACGGCTACGTTAAGGCCTACGAGCGGGAAAACGACCGTGAATTCCGCAAGGCCGAAGAAGACCGCCTGGCCAAGGGCGCAACGGGGGTCAAGCGGACGACCGGTCAGCACCCGGCGGGGATTATCATCGTTCCCGACGACAAGGAAATTTACGACTTTACCCCGGTCCAGTACCCGGCAGACGACCAGAGTGCCGACTGGGAAACAACCCACTTTGACTTCCACTCGATTCACGATAATCTGCTGAAGATGGACATCCTGGGTCATGATGACCCGACGATGATCCGTGAGCTGCAAGATTTGTCGGGGATCGACCCGAAGACGATCCCGATGGACGATCCCGGGGTAATGAGCCTCTTCTCCAGTCCGGAAGCGCTCGGAGTGACACCGGAACAGATCAATTCGCAGACCGGGACTCTCGGCTTGCCAGAATTTGGGACCCGTTTCGTCCGGGGAATGCTGGAGGAAACGCACCCGCAAAACTACTCCCAACTCCTGCAGATTTCTGGACTGTCCCACGGGACCGACGTGTGGAACAACAACGCCGAAGACCTGATTAACAATCACGTGGCCACGATTGCCAACGTCATCGGTTGTCGTGATAACATCATGACCGACTTGATCAACTACGGCTTAAAGTCGGAAAGTGCCTTCCAGGTGATGGAATCCGTTCGTCACGGGCGGGGAATCCCGGAAAAGTACCTGCCAGAAATGAAGAAGGTGAAGGTCCCACAGTGGTACATGGACTCCTGCAGTAAGATCAAGTACATGTTCCCACGGGCCCACGCCGCTGCTTACGTTCTGATGGCCTTGCGAATTGCTTACTTTAAGGTTTACTGTCCGCTGATTTACTACTGCGCCTTCTTCTCAGTCCGGGCGAGCGACTTTGACGTTGTTGCCATGTCCCAGGGGAAGAACGCGGTTAAGGGGAAGATCAACGAAATCGTGGAGAAGGAACGCAACCACGACGCAACTGCCAAAGACAAGAACTTGGAAACCGTCCTTGACCTGGCCAACGAAATGCTGGAACGTGGCTACAACTTCAAAATGGTGGACCTCAAGCGGTCTGATGCAACCAAGTGGTTGATTGACGGTAACTCCCTGATTGCGCCGTTCTCGGCGATCCCGGGGCTGGGGGTTAACGCCGCCAAGCAAATCGTTGCTGCACGCGAAGAACAGGAATTCCTTTCCAAGGAAGACCTGGCCAAGCGGGCCCACGTCTCCCAGTCGTTAATCGACTTCATGACCACCCAGCACGTGCTCGATGGACTGCCGGACCAGAACCAGTTGTCGCTGTTCGACTTTTAGCTTGGTTGTGGCGGTTGCACAGCAAATATGGTGATGGTATAATACTAATGTCTAATAACTCATTGTGGAGTGAGCAGCAATGCTCGCTCTTTTTCTTGCAATCAATTGCGACATGGAGGTGACAATGTGGCAACAGTAGTTGAAACGGTGACTGAGCTGGTTAACCCGATCTTAGATGAGCATCATTTTGAGTTGTACGATGTGGAGTTTGTGAAGGAAGGCGGCAGCTGGTATCTTCGCGTCTACATTGACAAGGATGGCGGAATTACCCTTGAAGATTGTGCCAACGTGAGCGACGCACTGAGTGAGAAGCTGGATTCATTACCTGAGGATCCCATCCCACAACAGTACTTCCTGGAAGTTTCGTCGCCAGGTGCAGAACGGCCGCTGAAAAAGCCGCGTGACTATGAACGGGCAATTAACCAGTACGTTCATATTTCCTTGTACTCGCCGCTCAAAGGGCAGCACGGCCAAAAGGTTTACGAGGGAACCCTCAAAAAGGTTGACGACGAGGTTTTGACCATTGAATACATGGATAAGACCAGGAAAAAGACCATTGACCTGCCGCGCAAGCAGGTTGCACAGGCACGTTTAGCCATCAAGTTTTAAAGGAGTATCTGTCAATGAGCACAAAAAAGCAGAATCAAGAACTTCTCCAGGCGATGAACGTTCTCGAAAAGGAAAAGGGTGTTAAAAAGGAGACCATTATCAGTGTCCTGACTGATGCGCTGGCAACTGCTTACAAGAACAACTACAAGCAGAACAAGGCCAACGTGAAGGTGTCAATTGATCCTGACACCGGTGCCTTCAAGGTTTATGCCCGGAAGATTGTGGTTGATGAGGTTACCAACCCCCAAGAGGAAATCAGCCTGAAGGATGCTTACAAGATCAGCCACGGCTACGAACTGGGCGACGAGATCGACCAGGAAGTAACGCCGGCAAACTTCGGCCGAATTGCGGCCCAAGCGGGGAAGGGCGTTGTTCTCCAACAATTAAAGAACGCCGAACGCCAGGTGGTGGCTGACCGTTACCACAAGCTGGAAAACGACATCGTGGATGCCATCGTGTCCCGGGAAGACAGTCGTTACGTTTACGTTGAACTGCCGGATGGGACCGAAGCGGCGATGAACAAGCACGACCGGATGCCTAACGAACAGTACCACGTTCATGACCACTTGCAGGTGTACATCACCCGCGTTAAGGACGTGAAGGAAGGCGAACGGATGCGGGGACCTCAAGTCTTCGTTTCACGGACGGCGCCAGACCTGCTGCGGCGGCTGTTTGAAAAGGAAGTACCTGAATTCGCAGATGGCCCAGTTGAAATCAAGAAGATCGTCCGCGAACCGGGCGACCGGGCCAAGGTCGCAGTCTACTCTACCGACCCGAACGTTGACGCGGTTGGTACCTGTGTTGGACCACGTGGTTCACGTGTTCAGGCGATTGTGAACCAACTTGGTGGTGAAAACATCGATATCGTCGAATACGATGAGAACCCGGCCAATTTTATTGCCAATGCTCTCAACCCGGCAGACGTGGAAGACGTCATTTTCGATGACGAACCAGCCACTGAACCGGCAGTAGAAGGTGAAGATGGCGAGGAAACAACTGAGGAAGAACGTCCACGTCGCGCTTGCACGGTGGTCGTTCCTGATGACCAGTTATCACTTGCAATTGGTAAGCACGGGCAAAACGCCCGGCTGGCCGCAAATCTGACCGGCTACAAGATCGATATCAAGCCGGCCAGCGAAATGACGTCGGCCACTGATGACGACGTTGAACCAGATGGTGACGAAGGTTTAGACGAATAGTAAGTAACAAAATCTGATTTGCAGCGGGGTGAAACAAATGAAAAAGAAAAAAATACCGATGCGTAAGGATGTTGTGACGGGCCAGATGCGTCCCAAGCGTGAACTGATCCGGATTGTTCGCAACAAGGAAAATGAAGTTAGCTTAGACCCAACGGGTAAGAAGCCCGGACGCGGCGCTTACGTGGCCGTTGATGTTGAAGTTGCCAAAAAGGCGAAGGCTGAGCATACCATCGATAAGGTGTTCAACGTCAAACTTGACGATGACTTCTACGATGAATTAATCAAGTATGCCGACCACCAGCAAGCTCGTCGGGAACTCTTTAAGGATGAGCAGAAATAATCAGGAGCAAGTCCTCTCGCTGTTGGGTCTCGCAAGACGCGCCGGTCAGTTGGTGAGTGGTGAGTCGACGGTCATCCAGGCAATCCGTAACGGGGAAGCACAATTGGTCTTTTTTGCCAGTGATGGCGGAAGTGCGACGGAGAAGAAAGTGGCTGATAAGTGTCATTATTACCACATTGCCCTTGTGACTGCCTACGATGCCGACCAACTCAGCCAGGCGATTGGTGCCAAACGAAAATTAATTGCGGTGACTCAACCGGGATTTGCGAAAAAAATGACTTCATTACTAACAAATAATTAACCGAGATAAGGAGCGTGGACGTATGGCCAAAGAACGAATTTATCAACTAGCAAAGGAACTATCAATGCCGAGCAAGGCACTGGTCAAGCTGGCCAACGAACAGGGTTTAAAGATTAAGAGCCACATGTCGTCAGTGACCCCTGACCAGGCGGCTCAATTACGCCAGATTGCCCAGCAAAAGAAGGCGGGCAACAATGGTGCTCAGCACCAGGGCAACCAAAAGCAGGCCCAACCAGTAAAAGCCAAGCACCAAACCGGTCAGACCAATCATGGCAACCAGCATAATGGCAAGAAGCCAAAGCACCAGGATAATCGTGGTGCTGTCAACCATAACCGTCAACAGAAGAACGATAACCACCAAAACAACAACCATGGTCAAAACCAACACAACGACCAGCAGGGCAACAAGAAGCACGAAAGCCGGGCTAAACGTCGTCGTGAACGGCGCCAGGAACGCCAAAAGAACCAGCAAAATGGTGGTTCAAATAACAACAACCAACAACACGGCCAAAACAATGGCGACGGCCGGTTTGGCGGCAGCCTGAACAATGGCAACAGCAAGCGCAACCGGCGTAAAAACCGCCGTGAACGGCGGAAGAACCGTCATAACAACCAGCGGCTCCGTCAGGTTGAGCACAAGCAGCCAACGGCCCGGAAAGACCGGCCGCTGCCGAAGGTATTGGAATACACTGACGGGATGAACGTCCAGGACCTGTCAAAGATGCTGCACCGGTCAACCGCTGAAATTGTGAAGAAGCTGTTCATGCTCGGTGTGATGGTTAACCAGAACCAGGCACTGGACAAGGATACGATCGAAATCCTGGCTGCCGACTACGGGATCGAAGCTAAGGAAAAGGTTCAGGTCGACGTTGCCGATATCGACCAGTTCTTCAAGGAAAGCGAAGAAAATACCGAACACCAGGTTCCGCGTCCACCAGTAGTAACCGTCATGGGTCACGTTGACCACGGTAAGACGACCCTGCTGGATAAGATTCGCCACTCCCACGTGACGGCTCACGAAGCCGGCGGGATTACCCAGGCGATCGGTGCCTACCAGGTTAAGTACGACGGGAAGATGATTACCTTCCTGGACACTCCTGGACACGCCGCCTTTACCGAAATGCGGGCGCGTGGTGCCAACATCACCGACATCACTGTCCTGGTTGTTGCGGCCGACGACGGGGTAATGCCGCAAACGGTTGAAGCAATCAACCACGCCAAGGCTGCCAAGACCCCAATTATTGTTGCCGTTAACAAGATTGATAAGCCAGGTGCTAACCCGGATAACGTCACCCAGCAACTGACCAAGTACGGTCTGATCCCAGAAGACTGGGGTGGTGACACCATTTACGTTCAGATCTCCGCGAAGTTCGGTAAGAACATCGACGAACTGCTGGACATGATCCTCCTGCAAGCCGAAATGATGGAACTGAAGGCTAACCCGGACCAACGGGCTGCCGGTTCAGTTGTTGAAGCCCGGCTTGACCAGGGGAAGGGTCCTGTGGCAACGCTGCTGATTCAGCAAGGGACAATGCACGTTGGTGACCCAATCGTTGTCGGTAACACCTTTGGCCGTGTCCGGACGATGAACAACGAAAACGGCAAGGCCATCGATGCGGCAACGCCATCGACGCCAGTCGAAGTCACCGGGCTCAACGACGTGCCAGAAGCCGGGGACCGCTTCGTTGTCTTTAAGGATGAAAAGACTGCTCGTGCTGCCGGTGAAGAGCGTGCTAAGCGGGCACTGGAAGAAGAACGTCAGCGGACTTCTCACGTGACCCTGGACAACCTGTTTGCCACGATGAAGAAGGGTGAAATGAAGACTCTGCCAATTATCATCAAGGCCGACGTGCAGGGTTCTGTTGAAGCCCTGTCACAGTCGCTGCAGAAGATCAAGGTCGACGGTGTGCGGGTGGACATTATCCACCAGGCCGTTGGTGCCATTTCTGAATCTGACGTCACCTTGGCCGAGGCTTCTAACGCCGTTATCATCGGTTTCAACGTTCGACCGACACCCATTGCCCAGTCCGAAGCCGATGCTAATAACATCGATATTCGGCTACACCGGGTTATCTACAACGCAATCGAAGAAGTTGAGGATGCCATGAAGGGGATGCTTGAACCGGTTTACAAGGAAGAAGTCCTGGGCCAGGTTGAAGTTCGCCAGCTTTACCGGGCATCCAAGGTCGGCACGATTGCCGGTGGGATGGTTACCAGCGGTCGGATTACCCGTGATTCCAAGGTCCGTCTGATCCGAGACGGCGTGGTCATCTACGAAGGGGAACTCGGTTCCTTGAAGCGGTTCAAGGACGACGTCAAGGAAGTCAAGCAGGGCTACGAATGTGGGATGACGATTGCCAACTACAACGACATCAAGGAAGGCGACGTGATCGAAGCCTACAAGATGAAGGCAGTTCCACAGAAGTAAGCAAAGGAGGACGCCATGCCAAACAAACGTTACCGGGTTGACCGGCTGGCACAAGAAATCAAGCGTGAAGTCGATGACATTTTACTGAAGCGTGTTCGCGACCCGCGGGTTCAGGGCGTCACAATTACCGATGTTGACGTTACTGGCGACCTGCAACAGGCCACGATTTACTACAGCATCTTGTCAGATAAGGCTTCTGACGGTGAAAAAGCTCAAGCCGGATTGGACAAGGCGACAGGATTGATTCGGAGCCTTTTGGGGGCACGGTTAAACATTTTCAAAACACCTGAAATTTCATTTAAGCGCGACCCATCGATTGCTTATGGCAACCGGATTGACCAATTATTGAACGAATTACACCAAAAAGACCATGAGTTCTAGCAACTAGTGGTTATCAGAGTAAACGGCTCCCCACAGTCGGTGATTCCGATTGTCAGGAGCCGTTTGATGTATAATGGTGGTGATTTAACGAAGGGATGAAACAGATGGACGGAATTATTGCGTTATACAAGGACCGTGGAATGACCAGTTTTGCCTGCGTGAGCCGGCTGCGCCACGTCCTTCACGAAAAGCGGATTGGCCATGCCGGCACCCTCGATCCGGGGGTCGACGGCGTTTTGCCGATCTGTGTTGGCAAGGCGACCAAGGTGGTTAACTTCCTCCACGAACAGCCCAAAACCTACGTCGGCGAATTGCTGGTGGGGACGGCAACCGAGTCGGAAGACCTCGACGGCAAGGTGATTGCCCACCAAGACGTCGACGCGGCAATCAGTGATGAACAGATCAAGGCAGCAATGAAGAAGCTAACTGGCCAGATCACGCAGGTACCGCCAATGTATTCTGCGGTGCGGGTCAATGGCAAGCACCTCTACGAGTATGCCCGGGCCCACCAGGAGGTTGACCGGCCAAAGCGGCAGGTCACCATCTACCAGTTCGACCTGGTGTCAACGAACTACGAGGATGACCAGCACCAGCAGCGGATCCGTTTCAAGGTCAAATGCAGTAAAGGGACCTATGTCCGGACACTGGCGGTCGACCTGGCGAAACTAATCGGCTATCCCGGAGTGATGAGTTCGCTGACCAGGGTAGCCAGTGGTGGCTTTACCATCGACCAGACCGTCAGCTTGCATGATATCGACGACCTGGTGGCCAATCAGCTGATTGGTGAGTACCTCCTGCCGATCGAGACGGTCTTTGAGGACTGGCCACAAGTCAAATTAAGCAAGGAACAATGGCAAGCCGTCAAAAACGGTGGCTGGTTGACTACCAAAGAACTGCCAACTGATGCCGAGCGAATTGCGCTCTTTTTCGGTGGTCGGCTGAAGGCTCTTTACTACCGGGCTGACGATGAGCACTACAAACCGCTGAAGATGATTTCGGTCAGTGAGGAGGATGCGTCGTGAAAGTAATTCGGATTCATCACCCACTGGACAAAGAGGTCATTCCAGCAGGTCCGGTGGTTTTGGCGATGGGCTTTTTTGATGGGGTTCACCGTGGCCACCAGCGGGTAATTCGGACCGCCAAGCAGCTGGCCGACCAACAGGGCCTTCCCTTGGCGGTATTGACTTATAATCACTCACCGGCAGTTGTCTACCGGAGGATTGATGGTGGGGCGCGCTACCTGACTACCCTGGGACAAAAGCTGCACCTCTTTGCCAAGCTCGGCGCCACCATCACCTACGTAATTGATTTCACTTCTGCCTACGGGGCCCAGACACCACAGGAGTTTGTTAACCACTACTTGATGGCCTTTCATCCACAAATTGTCGTTGCGGGTGAAGACCATACCTTTGGCAGCGGGCCGGATGCCGCCATGGCCAACCTGCCGTACTTAGCTCGGGAACGCTTTCAGGTGGTGGCGGTCCCGACGTTAACAACCGATGACGACAAGGTCGGCACCAGCAGTATCCGCAGTCAAATCCTGGCTGGTGACATTGAAGCGTCCAATAAGGGCCTTGGCTATTGTTACCAGACGACCGGGCTAGTGGTTCACGGCTTTGCGCGGGGCCGCCAAATCGGCTTTCCCACCCTCAACATCGACACGCCAGCAGTAACGGTCTTACCACCAGAAGGGGTTTATGTGACCCGGGTGAAGATCGGTCAGCAGTGGTTTGGCGGAATGGCCAACATTGGCCATAACGAAACCTTTGGCTATGGGGCAGCCAAAACCTTGGAGATTAACCTGTTTAATTTTCATTCCATGGTTTACGGTGAAGAAGTGGTTGTCGAATGGTACCGGCGGCTCCGTGACACCCACAAGTTTGCAGGGGTGGATGAGTTGGTTGCCCAGATGGAAGTGGACCGTCAGCAGACGGTCGATTATTTACGGAAACACCCACATCGGGAACCGTTGGACGACTAGGAGAAGGCAGGAGTGGCCGCCTGTTGCCTTGTTCAAGCAAATGAGCTTCAAGGTGGTAACGACGACAGCATTGCAGAGACGGGGTTGATTGACAATGTACAATTTGACTAAGGTGACCGACCTGGCTGATCCAGCACTAGCTCCCTACGTGCGACTGACCGAGGCGCAGCTGTTTCATGCACACAAAGATCAGCGACCGGGTCTTTTTGTTGCTGAAAGCCCGAAGGTGATTGAGCGGGCTTTACGTGCTGGCTATCGGCCGGTCTCCCTTCTGGTAGAAGAAAAAGCACTCCAGCGGGACTTAGCTGACCTGGACCATGAAATGACGGTCAACCACACCGGCGGGCTCGGGCAGACGCCAATTTACGTGGTCACCAGTGACCTCATCCGCCACTTTGCCGGCTATAACTTACTGCGCGGGGCTCTCGTAGTCATGAACCGGGTCCAGCGGCCAGACTTGGCCGACTTTTTGGCTGGAATCACTGTTGAACACCCGCGGATTGCCGTGTTGGAAAGAGTGGTTAACCCGGCCAACGTGGGGGCGATTTTCCGGTCGGCGGCCGCTTTGGGAATTGACGGAGTGCTGATCACCACCGATTCTGCCGACCCGCTTTACCGTCGTTCATCGCGGGCTGCCATGGGGACGGTGTTTCAGGTACCATGGACTTACGTTGATGGCCAGCTCTGGCAAAGACAGGGAATTAACCTGTTGCACCAGTTTGGTTACCAAACGGCGGCGATGGCGCTCCGGCATAATACGATCAACATTGGTGACCCCCAATTAGACCGGGTCGATAAGTTAGCCATTATCCTTGGTTCGGAAGGTCCGGGATTGCGGGCGAAGACGATTGAACAGAGCGACTATACGATTAAGATTCCAATGGCTGCCGGTGTGGATTCACTAAACGTGGCGGCGGCTTCGGCACTGGCGTTTTGGGAACTAGCCCGTCGGTTAGACCACTAACAGAAAAAACAGCGGGGATTTGGTCACCGCTGTTTTTTAGTGTCGTGACGACCGGTGTCCGCCGGCCTGGCCGATTTTGTGATTTTTCATTTTGTAGTGGGGACTGGTGTTAACATCCAGCTTGAAGTGGTGCATTTTTCCCGGGAAGGGGCGACCAGCCAAGCGGATGGCAGTCCAGCTTTGCATCAATGCGGTCATTGAGGCCAGTTGCTGGGCTAACTGTTGGTTATTTTCCTGGTCGGCAGCATGCTTAATGTCGGTTTGCAAGCGCCGAGTTAGGTTCTGGTGGTAGGATAGTAACTCGGCGGTGAGGGTTGCGTTGCGGTACTTGTTAAACAGCTTTTGGATTAATTCCATTGCGTCCTTGGGTCCGGTTGGCTGGATGTAACGATGCTCTGTTGACGACATGATAAATCCTTTCAAAAATATACTTTGACGTTTCTTGACTTTTCAGTAACTGGTTGTTATATTAGAAAATGTATTTAGCACTTAACAAGGGTGAGTGCTAAAAAGGAAGTGGTGATTCATGCTCACCCAGCGCCAAAAAGACATTTTGCAACAAATTGTAAGGCAATACACGGCAACGGGTCAACCGGTTGGCTCTAAAACGCTGGCTGCTAAGCTGCCGCAACGTGTGAGCTCAGCTACCGTGAGAAACGAGATGGCCGTCTTAGAGAAGGCGGGACTGATTGAAAAGGAACATTCCTCTTCAGGACGTTTTCCTTCTGAGAAGGGGTATCGTTTTTACGTTGACCACCTGCTAAATCCGGATGCCGTCACGGACAATGACCTGTTGGTTATCCAGCATTCACTGGGAATGGGGTTCGGCAAGATTGACGAATTGATTTCACATTCTGCTGATATATTATCGCAACTGACAACTTTCACCACCTTCACCCTCAAGCCCGAACAAGAAGAAGTTCGCTTAAGCGGCTTCCGGTTAGTTCCGCTGGGAAATCAAAAGGTCATGGCGATCCTCGTTACCGACTCGGGGGACGTGGAAAGTCAAACCTTTAATATTCCGCGGTCAATGAGTGGTGAAAGCCTTGAGACGGTGGTGCGGTTGATTAACGACCAGCTGACTGGTTTGACTTTGCCAGAAGTTGTCCAACGATTAAATACCGACATTCCAGCAAAGGTTGCCCAGCACCTCGAAAGTGCCGACGGTTTCTTGGACCTCTTCGACGATATTTTGAAGCACGCCAAGCAGGAACATTTCTTTGTTGGTGGCCGGATGAACCTTCTCGGTTATTCAGTCAACGAGGACCCGCAGGCCATCAAGGCCCTTTACGGATTGCTTGACACCAACGACCGTTTATCGCACCTAATTGATGCCGATTCCCCGGAAAACGGGATTAGTGTCAAAATTGGTAACGAAATTGCCGACAGTGATTTGATGAAGAACTACAGCTTGATTACCGCTACTTACGACGTTGACCAGTATGGTAAGGGAATCATCGCCGTTCTCGGCCCAACGCGGATGCCATATTCCCGGACGATCGGGATCGTGGATGCCTTCCGCCGGGAACTGGCCCAGCGGCTGTTGGACTACTACCATCATTTCTATAACCAATAACAAGGAGGAAAGAGAATGGCTGAAGAAACAAAGGCTGACAAGGCAAGTAAGCAAAAAGCAACTGACCAGCCAGCTGAAGGCCAAAAGAAGCCATCGCCAAAGCCAGCTGAAAAAGCCAAGCAGGCCGATGCAGACGTCAAAAAGTCTGACACGGCAAAGCTGGAAAAGCAGGTAGCCGACCTAAAGGACCAACTGGCCAAGAAGGACGACTTATACCTGCGTGCCGAGGCAGAGATTCAAAACATGACCAACCACTTTAAGAAAGAGCGGGCAGACCTGCTCAAGTACGAAGGTCAGGACTTGATCAAGGAAATCCTGCCGGTGCTGGACAACCTGAAGCGTGCCCTTGCCATCAAGGTCGAAGATGACCAGGGAAAGCAGCTGCATGATGGTATCCAGATGGTTCACGACCACCTGGTCAAGGCCCTCAAGGAGCACGGGGTAACCGAGATTGAAGCCGACGGGAAGCCGTTTGATCCGACCGTTCACCAAGCCGTTTCGACGACGGCTGTGACTGGAGATCAAAAGCCCGACACCGTCGTTCAGGTGTACCAAGCCGGCTACAAGCTAAAGGACCGTGTTCTGCGGCCAGCGATGGTTGTCGTTGCACAATAACTAAGCTAATTAACAATTAAAAAAGAGGGATTAATATGGCAAGCAACAAGATTATTGGTATTGACTTGGGGACGACGAACTCCGCCGTTGCCGTCATGGAAGGTAATGAACCAAAGATTATTACTAACCCAGATGGCGGACGGACAACCCCATCAGTTGTTTCATTCAAGAATGGCGAAACCCAGGTTGGTGATGTGGCTAAGCGTCAGGCAATTACCAACCCGAACACGATTACCTCAATCAAGAGTCACATGGGCGAAGCCGGGTACACCGTCGAAGTTGAGGGTAAGAAGTACACGCCGCAGGAAATTTCTGCGATGATTCTTCAGTACCTGAAGAAGTACGCAGAGGACTACATTGGTGACACGGTTGACAAGGCCGTTATCACCGTGCCAGCTTACTTCAATGACGCCCAACGTCAGGCCACTAAGGATGCCGGGAAGATTGCCGGCTTGGATGTCAAGCGGATCATTAACGAACCAACGGCTTCCTCACTGGCATACGGCCTGGACAAGGATGATACCGATGAAAAGATCCTGGTTTACGACCTTGGTGGTGGGACCTTCGATGTTTCCATCCTGGAACTTGGTGACGGTGTCTTCCAAGTACTGTCAACTAATGGGGACACTCACCTTGGTGGGGATGACTTCGACCAGAAGATCATGAACTGGTTGATGGACAACTTCAAGCAGGAACACAACATCGACTTAAGCAAGGACAAGATGGCCCTGCAACGTTTGAAGGATGCTGCCGAAAAGGCCAAGAAGGAATTGTCCAGTTCTCAACAAGCCGATATCAGCCTGCCATTCATTGCGCAGGACCCGGCAACCCAGGGCCCAGTTCACCTGAACACCACGCTGACCCGGGCAAAGTTCAACCAACTGACTAACGACCTGGTTGAAAAGACCAAGCAGCCAGTGATGAACGCCCTAAGCGATGCTGACCTGAGCTTCAGCGACATTGACAAGGTAATTCTGAACGGTGGTTCTACCCGGATCCCAGCGGTTCAAGAAATGGTTAAGGAACTGACTGGCAAGGAACCAGACCACTCAATTAACCCTGACGAAGCCGTTGCCCTTGGTGCTGCTATTCAGGGTGGTGTGCTGACTGGTGACGTTAAGGACGTTGTTCTGCTTGACGTTACGCCATTGTCTCTGGGGATTGAAACCATGGGTGGTGTGATGACCAAGCTGATTGACCGGAACACCACGATTCCAACTTCAAAGAGCCAGGTCTTCTCGACGGCTGCTGATAACCAATCTGCCGTAGACATTCACGTTCTTCAAGGTGAACGGCCAATGGCTGCCGACAACAAGACCCTGGGGAACTTCCAACTGACGGACATTCCGCCTGCACCACGTGGTATTCCGCAGATCAAGGTGACCTTCGATATCGACAAGAACGGGATTGTTAACGTTTCTGCCGAGGACCAGGGAACCCACAAGAAGCAGAACATCACCATCAAGTCCAACTCTGGCCTGTCCGATGAAGAAATCGAACGGATGAAGAAGGATGCCGAAGAGCACGCCGAAGCCGACAAGAAGAAGAAGGAACGGGTTGACCTGAACAACGAGTCAGACCAGCTGATCTTCCAAACTGACAAGACCTTGAAGGAACTCAAGGGCAAGGTTTCTGACGATGAAATCAAGAAGGCTCAGGATGCTCGGGACGCCCTTAAAAAGGCCCGTGACGCAGAAAACTACGACGAAATGAAGTCTAAGAAGGACGAACTGAACAAGGTTGTCCAAGACCTGACCGTCAAGTTATACCAGCAAGCTCAGCAGCAAAATGCTCAAAACAACGCTGGTAACAATGGTCAGCCAAATAACAATAACAACAACGGTAACAACCAGGGTCACAACGGTGACGATGGCAAGACCGTCAATGGCGACTTTGAAGAAGTAGATCCGGACGACGACAAGAAGTAGTCGTTTCATTAGAGGAGGAGAACCAAAGACCTTCGACGGGCTTTGGTTTTTCCTTTTTACGCCAAGTTATGTTATAACTAGAAAGACAAATTGAATCTTTCAACAGTGGGGGTTTCAGATGGCTGAAAAAGATTACTACAAAACCTTAGGAGTTGACCGCAAAGCGTCTGAAAAGGACATTAAGCGGGCCTTTCGTCGCCTAGCAGCGAAATACCACCCTGATGTTAACCACGAACCGGGTGCAGAACAGAAGTTTAAGGAAATCAACGAAGCTTACGAAGTTCTTGGCAACAAGGAAAAGCGGGCACAGTACGACCAATTCGGTGCGGCCGGGGTTAATGGCCAAGCTGGTGGCGGTGCTGGCGCAGCCGGTGCCCAGTTTGGTGGCTTTGGCGGCTTT
Source organism: Candidatus Limosilactobacillus merdipullorum (assembly GCA_019113965.1). GTDB lineage: Bacteria > Bacillota > Bacilli > Lactobacillales > Lactobacillaceae > Limosilactobacillus > Limosilactobacillus merdipullorum. Next base: position 14,805 of record DXGK01000031.1, on the reverse strand, counting down.
GATGATATCTTTAACATGTTTACCGGTGGCGGTGCGCGGCGTGCCAACCCGAACCAGCCACGCCAGGGGAGTGACCTGCAGTACACCATGAGTCTGACCTTTATGGAGGCTGTCTTCGGGAAACAAACGAAGATCCGCTACAACCGTCAGGAAGAGTGTAAGACCTGCCACGGCACCGGCGCTCGGCCAGGCACGAGCCCGACGACTTGTTCTCGTTGCGGCGGCAGCGGCTTTATCGTCACGATGCGTAACACACCGTTTGGCCGGATGCAGCAGCAATCGACCTGCCCTGTTTGTGGCGGTACCGGGAAGGAAATCAAGGACAAGTGCAACACTTGCCACGGTTCCGGTCGCGTTCAACAGCGTCATGAAATCAAGGTCAAGATTCCGGCTGGGGTTGACGATGGTGAACAAATGCGTCTCGCCGGCCAGGGTGAGGCCGGGGTTAACGGTGGCCCATACGGAGACCTGTACATTGTCTTCCAGGTTTCCCCAAGCAAGGACTTCCAGCGTGATGGTTCGGAAATCTACGTTGACCAGGATATTAGTTTTGCCCAGGCTGCACTTGGCGATAAGGTCAAGGTTAAGACCGTCCATGGTGACGTTGACCTGAAGATTCCTGCAGGCACGCAGTCCGGAACGAACTTCCGCCTGCGCAACAAGGGTGTGCCGCACGTCAACGGTAGCGGTAACGGTGATGAACACGTCCGTGTCCACGTTAAGACACCAACCCACCTCAACAAGCGGCAACGTGAAGCCTTGATGGCATTTGCTGCCGCGGGTGGCGAAAAGGCTGCCGACGGTGTCAAGCCCGGTTTCTTTGAGAAATTGCGCGATGCCTTTGACGATAAGTAGACTAGACCAATCAAAATACACAAGCCACGGTGACTATCACCGTGGCTTTTTTGGTCTAACCTATGATCTATACTTCACAAACTGGTTGTTTTTTTGACGAAAATGGCGTTAAATTAGTACTTATAACTTGTTGACTTTTTCACAAGACTGGGTTATCTTAATAAGCGAAAGTTAGCAAAGCATTAAGGAGGACGTCAGCAATGGCAGAAAACGCAAAAGCAAGCAAATCGACTGAAGCTGAGCAAATGGTGGATGCACTGGTTGCTAAGGCTCAGGATGCTTTGAAGACAATGCACGATTTTGACCAGGAAACGGTTGACCGGATCACTCACCAGATGGTTGAGGCCGGCCAGGACAAGCACATGGAACTGGCCATCGAGGCCGTTAAGGAAACCGGTCGGGGTGTTGTTGAAGACAAGGCCATTAAGAACATGTTCGCCACCGAAGAAATTTGGCACAACATCCGCAAGGACAAGACCGTTGGGGTAATCGAAGACGACAAGGCCGACGAGTTGATCAAGGTTGCCGAACCGTTGGGGGTCCTCGCCGGGATAACGCCGGTAACTAACCCGACGTCGACGGTGCTCTTCAAGGCGATCATCGCCATGAAGACACGGAACCCAATTATCTTCAGTTTCCACCCGCAAGCCCTGAAGTGTTCACGTCATGCGGCACAAATCGTGGCTGAAGCTGCCATTGCTGCAGGTGCTCCAGAGGGCGCGATCCAGTGGATCGATAAGCCAAGTCGGGAAACCAGTACGGCGCTAATTAATAACCCTGGCGTTGCCTGCACTCTGGCCACTGGTGGCCCGGGGATGGTGAAGGCCGCATACTCCACCGGGAAGCCAGCTCTGGGTGTTGGCCCGGGTAACGGCCCTGTTTACGTTGAAAAGACCGCTAACCTAAAACGCGCGGTTAATGACATCGTCCTGTCCAAGACCTTCGATAACGGGATGATCTGTGCAACCGAAAACTCGGCGGTGGTCGACAAAGAAATCTACAATGACTTCAAGAATTTGATGACCGCCAACCGGGTTTACTTCGTACCGGCCAAGGAGGTCTACAAGCTGCGGACGACGATGTTCAACCCCGAGACTGGGAGTATCAACGGACCGATCGCCGGGATGTCTGCTGAAAAGATCGCCAAGCTGGCCAAGATTAAGGTGCCAAAGGACACCCAGGTACTGGCGGTAGAGATTAACGAGATTGGTCGCAAGGAACTGCTATCTGGTGAAAAGCTGTCACCAGTGCTGTCGATCTTCAAGGCCGACAGCCAGGAAGACGCCCTTGCTAAGTGTGACGCCCTACTGGATTACGGTGGGTTAGGTCACACCGCCGCCATCCAGACGACCGATATGAAGCTGGCCGAAAAGTTCGGCGTTGAAATGCGTGCTTCCCGGGTGATCGTCAACTCGCCGGCTGGCTTGTCCGGGATCGGGAACCTTTACAACCGGATGACCCCGTCACTGACGCTGGGGACTGGTTCGTGGGGTGCCAACTCCATCTCCCACAACGTCACCGACTATGACCTGCTGAACATCAAGACGATTGCAAAGAGGCGTAATAATATGCAATGGATCAAACTTCCACGGGTATACTTTGAACGTGACTCCGTACGCTACCTCAAGGACATGCCAAACATTAACCGGGTCTTCATCGTGACCGGCCCATCTATCCAGGCCCACGGCTATGTTGACGTGGTTACCGACCAGTTAAAGTTGCGGCAAAACAATGTTCAGTACCTGGTCTTCTCCGACGTGGAAGCTGACCCGTCAACGGACACCGTTAACAAGGGTGTTGCGATGATGAAGGCCTTCCAGCCAGATACGATTATCGCTCTTGGTGGTGGTTCGCCACTGGACGCTGCCAAGGGAATGTGGATGTTCTACGAAAACGAAAATGCTTCCTTCTTTGGGGCCAAGCAGAAGTTCTTGAACATCCGGAAGCGGGCTTACCGCTTTGACAAGCCGAAGAAGGCCCAGATGGTTGCCATCCCAACCACTTCCGGAACCGGGTCCGAAGTCACGCCATTTGCCGTGATTACGGATTCCAAGACCCACGTCAAGTACCCGTTGACTGACTACGCCTTAACGCCGGACGTGGCGATCGTCGACCCGCAATTCGTTGACACCGTGCCGAAGGGCAACATTGCCGCTTCTGGTCTGGACGTTCTCTGTCACGCCATCGAATCCTACGTTTCAAACATGGCGTCCGATTACACCCGTCCGCTGTCACTGCAGGCCATCAAGCTGGTCTTTGACAACCTGACCGACTCCTACAACGGTGATGAACATGCACGGGCTGAAATGCACAATGCCTCGACCTTAGCCGGTATGGCCTTCGCCAACGCCTTCCTGGGGATCAACCATTCCATTGCCCACAAGCTCGGTGGCGAGTTTGATTTGACCCACGGGATTGCAATTGCCATCACCATGCCGCACGTCATCAAGTTCAACGCTTCCGAACCGAAGAAGTTCGCCACCTGGCCGAAGTACGAAACTTTCCGGGCGGCTGACGACTACGCAACGATTGCCAAGACGATTGGCTTGACCGGCAAGGACAACGACGAACTGATCCAGAAGCTTTGCGACAAGATTCGCGACTTAGCACATTCCGTTGACGTCACTTTGAGCCTGAAGGCCTGTGGCGTCGACAAGAAGCACTTCGATAAGGTGGTTGACCACTTGGCCGTTCTGGCATACGAAGACCAGTGTACAACTGCTAACCCGCAGGAACCGTTAATCTCCGACCTTAAGCAGATCATGATCGACGAATACACCGGCAAGGGTGTCGAAACCAAGTAACTCTAAGTTAACTAATTAAGGTCTTCCGTCACATTTAGACGGGAGACTTTTTGTCTCTAACCCCTATGTCGGCCGATAATATTGCACCAGTGACGCGATCCTTGGTATACTTAATTGGTTAACTATACGGAAGAAAGTGAGTTTTGACGATGGATTTAGCCGAAATGAAAGAACGCCAAAAGCATATTCGTAACTTTTCAATTGTGGCCCATATCGACCACGGGAAGTCGACTTTGGCCGACCGGATTTTGGAAATGACCGATACCATCAGTAAGCGGGAAATGAAGGACCAGGTCCTCGATGATATGCCGCTAGAACGGGAACGCGGGATTACCATCAAGCTGAACGCGGTGGCACTGACCTACCATGCCAAGGACGGGGAAGACTATATCTTCCACCTGATCGATACACCAGGCCACGTCGACTTCTCCTACGAAGTTTCGCGGTCGCTGGCGGCCTGTGAAGGGGCCATCCTGGTCGTTGATGCGACGCAGGGGGTGGAAGCCCAGACGCTGGCCAACGTCTATTTGGCAATCGACAACGATTTGGAAATCCTACCGGTGATCAACAAGATCGACCTCCCGTCTGCCGACCCTGAGGGAACCCGTCAACAGATCGAAGATGAAATTGGCCTGGACTGCAGTGATGCCGTCGATGTCAGTGCCAAGACCGGGCTCGGGGTCGACCAGGTTCTCGAAAAGATTGTTCAGGATATTCCGGCGCCGACCGGTGACCTCCAGGCACCGCTCAAGGCGTTGATCTTCGACTCCAAATACGATGACTACCGGGGAGTTGTCCTGTCAGTGCGGATTGCCGAAGGAACGGTGAAGAAGGGCGACCGGATCAAGCTGATGAACAGCGGTGCGGTTTACGAAGTGGCCGAAGTCGGAATTAACTCACCGAAGCCGCTGGCTCGTGACTTCCTGATGGCCGGGGATGTTGGCTACATTACCGCCGCCATTAAGGATATTAAGGATACCCGGGTTGGGGATACGATCACCGATGCTGATAACCCGACGGCCAAGCCGATGGAGGGATACCGGCAAATGCAGCCAATGGTCTACGCCGGCTTGTACCCATCGGATAATGCCAAGTTTAACGACCTGCGGGAAGCGCTAGAAAAGCTCAAGCTCAACGATGCGGCACTGACATTTGAGCCGGAATCTTCGCAGGCGCTGGGCTTTGGGTTCCGTTGCGGTTTCCTGGGTCTCTTGCACATGGACGTCATTCAGGAACGGCTGGAACGCGAGTTTGACCTCGACCTGATCATTACGGCGCCGTCGGTTACTTACCACGTTGACCTCCATGATGGGTCAATGGTCGAGGTGGAGAACCCGGCCGAGATGCCCGATCCGTCGGCAATTAAGGACATTAAAGAGCCGTACGTGCGGGCATCAATCATGGTACCAAATGACTATGTTGGTCCGGTAATGGAACTTTGCCAGCGTAAGCGCGGCCAGTTCGATACGATGGAATACCTGAGTGATACCCGGGTGAACGTCATCTACCACATCCCCTTGGCTGAAATCATCTACGACTTCTTCGATAAGCTGAAGAGCAGTACGCGTGGCTATGCTTCGCTTGACTACGAGATTGATGATTACCGGGTCAGTGACCTGGTCAAGATCGACATCCTGCTCAATGGGGACAAGGTCGACGCATTGAGCTTTATTACTCACCGCGATAACGCCGCCGAACGGGGACGCGACATTGCCAGCAAGCTGAAGAAGATTATCCCGCGGCAGAACTTTGAAATTCCGATCCAGGCCGCCATTGGTTCCAAGATCATTGCCCGGACCAACATCAAGGCCTACCGCAAGGACGTGACCGCCCGCATTCACACGGGGGACCCTGACCGGCGGGCTAAGCTACTAGAAAAGCAGAAGCGGGGGAAGAAGCGAATGAAGGCCGTCGGCAAGGTCGATATCCCGCAAGCTGCCTTTATGGCCGTTCTGAAGACCGATGAAGAAGGTAAATAGTGGTAATATTGATTGCCATAACGTTTGATTTGTATAATGTATACCGTCGTGCATAAAATTGCACCGCTACGATCAGTCGTGGCGGTGTTTTTGGTTTTATTTACAACTGTTTGTCCGATATTGGCATAAAAATACGCTTTTGTCGTTTTATTGGTCTAGAAAACATTGTATACTAAAGTTGAGCAATAATTTATTTGTTTATTGTGTATTTTTGAGGGGGACTTGTCTATGTCTGAGAAAACAAAAAAGATCACACTAGTTAGTCTGATCTTGATGATTTTCACCTCGACCTTCGGTTTCGCAAACACGACCGTGGCCTATGACCAAATGGGCTACGGCAGTATCATTTGGTACGTTGTGGCAGCACTGCTGTTCTTCCTGCCATCTTCGCTGATGTTTGCCGAATACGGCGCCGCCTTTAAGGATGCTAAGGGTGGGATTTATTCCTGGCTGAAGGAATCCGTTGGTGAAAAGATTGCCTTTATTGGGACCTTTATCTGGTTATCCGCCTGGATTGTCTGGATGGTATCTACGGCTTCCAAGGTGTGGATCCCGTTGTCATCCTTACTGTTCGGGGCCGATAAGACCCAGAGTTGGGGTGTCATGGGGCTCAGTTCGACTGAAGTAATCGGTCTATTAGGGATTGCCTGGATTCTCCTGGTGACGATCTTCGCCAGCCACGGGATGGACAAGATCGCCGAAGTTGCCAACGTTGGTGGGACTTTCGTGATGATCCTTTCCGGTCTCTTCATCGTCTTGAGTATCGTGGTTTGGATTGGTAACAAGGGTGCCATCGCTGAACCGATTCACGCCAGCAGCTTCATTACCTCACCAAACCCGTCGTTCCAGTCACCAATTGCCATTATTTCATTCGTCGTTTACGCGATTTTCGCTTATGGTGGTTTGGAATCGATGAGTGGGGTCATCGACTCGTTGGATAAGCCAGAAAAGACTTTTCCGATGGGTTGTGTGATTTCGATGGTTTTAATCACCGTTTTGTACAGTTTGATGATCCTCATGTGGGGGATTAGTACTAACTGGCACAGCGTCCTTGGTGGTCACGAGGTTAACCTGGGGAATATTTCATACATCCTGATGAATAACCTGGGTATCCAGATGGGGAATGCCCTGGGCACCAGTCACAGCACCGCGCTGCTGATTGGTAACATTTTGACCCGCTTTACCGGGTTGAGCATGTTCCTGGCTTACTGCGGTTCGTTCTTCGTGGTTATCTATTCACCAATCAAGTCGTTCATTATGGGTTCCAACCCTGAATTATGGCCTGAACGGCTGACCAAGCTGAACGAGCACGGTATTCCGGCCAACGCCATGCAGCTGCAAGCCATCGTGGTCTGCGTCATCATCTTCCTGGTTGCTTTCGGGGGAAACGCTGCGCAGAAGTTCTACCAGATTTTAACCAACATGGCCAACGTGACGACCTCGGCGCCATACTTGTTCCTGGTGGGTGCCTTCCCGGCCTTTAAGAAGCGCCAGGATATTGAGCGGCCGTTTGAAATTTACAAGAACCGCTTCTGGACTAACTTGATTGTGATTGTCGTTTGGTTAGTACTGGCACTGGGGATTCTCTTTACCTGCCTGCAACCAATCCTGGAACACGACTACCAGACCGCCTTCTGGACGATCTTTGGTCCTGTCTTCTTTGGTGGAGTGGCCTGGATCTTCTACGATGTCGATGTTAGTCATCACAGACACCAGAACAACAAGTAATTAATTGTCTCAATAACCTTGGAGGATTAAACCTCCAAGGTTTTTATTTTTGCGAGTGGTGCTTCCCGTTCGTTTCACGTTGGTGATATGATTAAGTCAGTTTGTAAAGGAGTGGTCATAATGAAGATTGGTTTTATCGGGACAGGCGTTATGGGAACCGGGATTATCAGTAACTTGCTGAAGGCCGGCAACCAGGTCACAGTTTTTAACCGGACCAAGGCGCACGCAGCAACCGTCTTGGACAAGGGGGCACAGTGGGCAGCCAACCCGGCGGAATTGACCAGCCATAATGACATTATTATGTCAATGGTTGGCTTTCCCAAGGATGTCCGGGAGGTGTACTATGGCGACAACGGGGTGATGAGCGTTGTTCATGCTGGTCAGTTGCTAATTGACCTGACCACCAGCCAACCGTCATTGGCACGGCAGTTAACGGCTACGGCGGCTAAGAAGGGCGCCTTGATGCTTGATGCGCCGGTGTCCGGTGGAGATGTTGGCGCCCGTCAAGGAACGCTGACGGTGATGGTTGGCGGGGACCGGCAGGTTTTTGAAGACCACCGCGACCTCTTCCGACAGTTTGGCAAGGAAGTTCACTACTTTGGCCCGGCCGGAAGCGGTCAGCACGCTAAAATGGCCAACCAGATTATGATTGCCGGGACGATGACCGGCCTGACTGAAATGATCGTTTACGCCAAAAAAGCGGGACTGGACCTGCAGGAGACACTGGCAACCGTTGGCGGTGGTGCCGCCGCTAACTGGAGCTTGACCAACTATGGTCCGCGCATTTTAAAGGGCGACTATACCCCAGGATTTTTCGCTAAACACTTTTTAAAGGACCTGCGAATTGCCCTCCAGGAAGCCGATAAGATGGGGTTGGATTTGCCGGCGACTAAGCAGGCCAAGCAACTCTACCAAACGCTAGTTGATGACAAGGGCCTGGGGGATGACGGTACCCAGGCTCTGGTAAAGTTGTGGTGGCAAGAATAACCCGTTCGGTGAGGAAGGAGAGATTGGATGAGCGAAAGAATCGCCGTTTTTGCTGACGTGCACGGTAGCTATACGGCCCTGGCAGCGATGTATCAGGACAGTTTGAAGCAACACGTTGATCATTACTGGTTTATGGGCGACCTCTTCCTGCCGGGCCCCGGAGCAGCGAACGTTTGGCAACTAATGCAAAAAATCGCACCCGAGTACATTGTCCGGGGAAACTGGGACGACCTGGCAGTTCGCGGTGCAGCGGGGCAGATGGATTTGGATAAACCGTCGCACGTTTACTTTGCTCGCTTAGCCCAGTGGCTATCGACTCAGCTCCCGAGCACTGTCTTTAACAAGATGGCTAAGTGGCCGCTCCACCGGACGATGACTGCTGGCAAGTATCGTTTCTCCCTGGCGCATAACCTGCCGGACTTGAATATGGGACAGCACCTATTTCCCACCAACGATTCAGCGAACTTTGATCATGCTTTCCCTGGTAATGAAGATGTTGTTATTTATGCGCACGTCCACCATGAATTAATGCGCTATGCGACCGATGAACGGTTAGTGTTTAATCCTGGTTCGGTGGGTGAACCGTTTAATGGCTGGCAGCGAATTCAGGATGACATGCGGGCACGGTACTTGATTTTGACTGTCGATTCAATGGGCATCAGTGACATTCATTTTCGCCATGTCCCATACCAGCGCGACTTAGAGCTGGTGGCGGCCGAACAAGCCCACGTCCCGTACCTTGAACTCTACGAAAAACAGCTGAAAACGGGACTGGTCTACACCCATGATCAAAAACTATTGGACCATTATAACCGGCTATACGGCTATGCTGATGAATACCGCCGCTTCCAGCATGACTTAGGGGAGAATGGATATGATTGATTGGATTGTCAAACTAACCGTTAAATACCGCCACAACGTCTTTATCCGGGTAGTTTACCGGACGCTGGTTTTGCTGTTCCCGCTGGCATTAATCGGTTCGCTGGCTAGGGTGTTGACCGCGGCCCTCATTAATACCGATGGCTTTTTATTCAATCTGTTGGTGCTGGACCACTGGTGCAGTCCAACAGCCATTTCGCTGCTGCAGGATTGCCTGGCAGCAGTCATTGCGGTAACGATGGGACTAGTGGGGATCCTCGCCTGTTACGGGGCAGCCAAATACACGGCGCTGCATTATCATCGCGATGACCAGGCGGCGGGTTTGACGGGTTTGATAACGATTGGGCTGATTGCTTATCGTTTTGACCAGCAAAGTATTATCGGCAGTTTTGATTGGCGCCTTTTTGGCTACAAGTTTTTAATCATCAACCTCCTCGTTGGTTTCCTAGTGGGCCAACTTTTCCATTGGTTCAGTCGCCAGCCCTCAAGGGAAGCCACGGTTGACCACGTGATTGCCGTCCGCCATCGCTCATACCTAATTATGAAACCGATGATGATTTCGTTGCTGTTGGGACTAGTAGTCGATGTCTTGCTCAACATTGCTTCTGCCTATAGCCTGTTCAGCAGCGTCAACACGAACTTGCAGAGCCAACTGCAGGGCACTACTGGGTTAGCGATGAAGTTGCTGCTGTCGTTGCTGTCAACTTTTCTTGGCTGGATCGGTCTCCACGGCTTTTTTGGTCTTAACTGGCAAAACGAGTCGACCCAAATGGCGGCGAACCTCGCCCATGTTCTTTCCCATGGTAACCATTGGCATGTTCCTTATCCGTACCTGTCATCGGCGCTTTATAACGTTTACTGCCGGTTTGGCGGTGATGGCATCATTTTGGCACTGGTGATTGCCTTGCTGGTTGTTGATCACAACAGGGCTACTCACCGCCTGGTGGGCTGGTCATTAACACCACTATTCTTCAACGTCGACCAGGTGGCCATGTTTGGGGTTCCGATTATCCTCAATCCGCTGTATCTCCTGCCAATGCTCATCATTCCGGTGATTAACCTCTTTTTGGCGATGCTGGCCATCTCAATCAAATTGGTTCCGCCGATTGCCTTTCCAATCCTTACCGGAACACCAGGCTTATTGATGAGTTTTATGGGGACCGGTGGCAATTGGGCAGCGCTCATTTTTTCGCTGCTGTTGCTGGTGGTTGACGTGGAATTGTACCTACCGTTTGTTCGGCTGGCGGTCGCGGTCGAAAAACGCATTCAGCAAATTGACCAGCAGGAGGGATGAGTAAATGAAGCGACTATATCAAATATCCCCAGCTGGCAGGCGGAAGTTATTGAGGGTGATTTTCCTAATGGTGGTCATCACAGTACTCATGGCCATTCCCACTTTTTTCTGGATGCGGGATGCAAATCGGCAGCTGGCCCGCCGGCACAACTCGGTTCGCTCGCCGTTGATTATGGTGCCTGGGTCATCTGCGGGTCAGAACCGTTTTGACCGACTGGTGAAAAAGCTTAATAATAGTGCACCACGTCGCCATAGTTATATGAAGATGAAGGTTTACAACAGCGGGCGGATTGGTTACAGCGGTTCAATTGCCAAAAACGACAACGATCCGATCATCGTGATTGCCTTTGAGAACAACCACGATGGTTACAGTAATATTAAAAAGCAGGCTAAGATGCTTAATGCCGCCTTTGAACAGTTAAGCGATGAATACAGTTTCAACAACTTCAAGGCTTTTGGCCACTCCAATGGTGGCTTAATCTGGACTTACTGGCTGGAACACTACTATTATCAGTATTCTGATGAAATTACGATGAAAAAGCTGATGACGTTGGGGTCGCCGTATAACTTCTCCGAACGCAATGTTAACAACCGGACGCAGATGTTCAGCGACTTTTTGAAGTACCGCAAACGCCTACCCGCTAACTTAGTTGTTTATTCACTGATGGGGACGGAAACCTATGACAGTGATGGGCTGGTCCCGGAACAAAGTGTCGAAGCAGGGAAGTACATCTTCCAAAAACAGGTGAAGAGTTTTACGATGCTGACGTTAACGGGGAAGGATGCGCAACACTCCTCGCTGCCGCAAAATAAACAGGTTGTTCAGGCTATTAATGAAGAACTGCTGGATAGCTCACCACAGCCTGCCAAGAAAGTCGGTAATAATGCAAAGAAGCAGCGAACAGAGATCCCATAAAAAAACACCCGGCCATTGACGGCCGGGTGTAAGTTTTGTCGATAGTTACTTGATTACAGGTTTTCATCGGTGTGGAAGTTCAACTGACACTGGTCCGTCAGCTGGGTAATGAGGCGCAGGGATAGGTGACGGTATGCATCTAATGCGTCCGTTGCGATGTTTTCACTCTGGATGGTCAGGTACTTGTTCCGTTCATCCTTATCAGTGATCTTTTGCAATTCTTGATCAGTTTCCTTAATCATCCGCACGCTCTCCTGGTTTAGCTGGTGCTGAACGTCTTCAACCTGCGGTAGCAAGTCATGCAGGTTGGCATCTGCCAGAATGCCGGCATGCTTGAAAATCCAGTAAGCGGAGTTCAGCTGTGCTGGCAGCTTGCCGCGCTTGTACGGGGCCGGAACGTCGTTGATTCCCGCAAAGAACGGGACGTAGACACTTTCAGCAGCCACTCCCATGGCGATCCATTGAATGTCAGCTCCTGGGCGGTTCATCTGCATAATATGCGACTCCTGGGTCTTGGCGAGGCTGATTGGCCGGTAAAGATGCTTATCATGGTCATTGCCAGTGCCAATTGGGTCGTAAGGGGTTCCCTGGAAGTGAGAGGCAAGGTAGTGCTGAGCATCGAAAATCGAAATTTTCTTTTCTGGCTTCATGATGAAAGGCAAGTCCTGTGACTCAGGGAATTCATCCTTAGCGGCCACCGGACTGAATTGCTGGTGGCCTGACCAAACCCGCGGGGTGCTATAGATGGCATCGGACCGGGTAGCAGTCCCGAAGATCTGGCGGAAGTTGAAGGTTTCCGGGTGCGGATTCAAGTGGTTTTCTTCAACGAATTGCTTCAATTGCGGATGGAACATGAAGTTATCCGGGTCGTCGAAGTCCACTTCCTGGATGGCCAGCTGGTTGGCCACGACCGCGTAAGAATCGTCCGGGATCCGCTGAGCGACCCAGTAGTGACCGGCACCGGATTCGAAATACCAGGCTTCATTGTCATCGGCGAAGAGAATGCCGTTGGTTTCACCAGTCCCGTGTTCAGCGATGAGGTCACCAAGACGTTGGACCCCTTCACGGGCAGTTTTGACAAATGGCAAAACAACCGTCACCATCGCTTCTTCGTTTAAACCGCCCTTGACGAGCGGGTCACAACCCAGGACGCGGTCGTTACAGTAAGCACTTTCAGTGGCACTCATGGCAACGTTGTACTCGTTAATCCCATCTTCTTCAAATAATCCATACTTGTTTGTCCATTCTGGAGTGGCGCTGTATTTGAAACTGCCCTTTGGCAGGGTCAGCTTGAGACCGGTGTCCTTGGACTCAAAACGAGTATCCAGGTCACCGTGTGGGTGAATAACAACCCGCTTCGGCCAAGCGGCCTTTGAGTCTTCGTTACGGCCGATCATAATTGTCCCATCGACAGATGCCTGTTTACCGACTAAAATACTGGTGCAGGATGATAATTTCATTGACATTTTATTATTTGCCTCCTCATGATTATGACAAACGTTTGACAACTATATTTTACCCTTTTAGGTACGAAATTACACATTAGGTACGAAATTACACACTTTTTTAGGAATGATTAAGAATGGAACAGCTTTCAATTTTCATTGTGATGCTAGCCGCTTTAGTGGTTCCCTTGATTATGGCTCGTTTCGAGGTTTCAACATTGCCAACGGCGGTCGCTGAAATCCTGATCGGCATTGTGATTGGGCAGAGTGGCTTTAACCTGATCGTGATGAACTACGATCTGACTTTTCTCTCCAACCTGGGGGTGATTCTCCTGATTTTCCTTTCCGGGATGGAAATCAATTTTGACCTCTTTAAGAAGCAACCCGGACAAAAACGCGATGGTAATTCGCCGGTTGCCATCTCAATGATGGCCTTTGCCAGCGTCCTGGTGATGTCGTTGGCAGTCGGCTTGGTGCTGAAATTCACCGGTCTCTTTAACGGGGTCTTGCTGTCGCTGATTATCTTTTCATCAGTGGCGCTGGGAGTTGTGATCGCCACGCTGAAGGAAAAGGAAATTCTCAGCCGACCGGTGGGGCAAACACTCTTGCTGACGGCTGTTTTCGGGGAGGTCATCCCGATGATTTCTTTGACCGTTTATGCTTCGCTTAATGGCGGCAACGCCGGGCGCCTCTGGCTGATTGTCCTCCTGTTTTTGGCGGCCATCATCCTCTTGCGGCGGTTCCAGCAGCCCTACCAATGGTTTAATGACATTACAAAGTCAACTACGCAGTTGGACGTCCGCTTGGCCTTTTTCCTGATCTTTACCCTGGTGACGATTGCCGTGACGGTCGGTGCGGAAAACATCCTGGGTGCTTTCTTAGCGGGGATGGTAATGAAGCTTTTGCACCCGTCTGATGCGACCGAGGATAAGCTGACTTCGATCGGTTATGGTTTCTTTATTCCGATCTTCTTTATTACGACGGGGGCCAAGTTAAACCTCCGGGAGCTGTTTGCCAATCCACGGGCGCTGGCCCTGATTCCGGCATTGGTAGTGGGTTTCTTTGTTGCCAAAGCAGTTCCGGCCTTTGTCTTTACCAAGCATTATGGACGGCGCAACGGGTTGGCTGGTGCCTTCCTTTGTGCTACCACCATCACGCTCGTCCTGCCAACCCTGGAAGTAGCGCGTAATTTAAAGTCCATTACCAGCATGCAGTCTGATGCTTTCATCTTGGCCGCTTTGATTGCCTGTGTTTGCGGACCAATCGGCTTTAACAAGCTGTATAAACCGGCACCAGAGGACTTGATTAAGCAGCGGGTGGTTATTTTAGGGACTAATGTGCTGACGGTACCAATTGCCCAGCAGCTGACTAACAGCCTTTACCAGGTCAAGATGGTGACGAACAAAAAGGACAACTTTGAGGCGTACAATTCAGAAGTTGTCGACCTGAAACTGATTGATCCGCTTAACGAGCAATCGCTAGAAGAAAATGGCTACTTTGATTGTGACATTCTCGTCGTTTCGTTCCTTGATGACCAGCAGAACTTTGGCTTGGCGTTGGCGGCGAAAAAACATGGGGTCAACCGGGTTATCGCTATGCGGCGAAAGAACAGCGGTGAGTATGCTCAGTTAGACCAGCTAACTAGGTCCGGGGTGGAATTGTTCCACCCGTACACGGCGTTGTCGAGTATGCTCCGGTCGCTGATCGAGTCGCCAACCGTCATGAAGATGATTACCGATAACCAACACACGATTTTTGAAATTGTACTCAGAAATCGTCGTTACGCAGGGATGGAAATGCAAGCGTTACCGATGATCAATAAGATTACTGTTTCAAGAATTTTCCGGGACGGTAAGTGGATCACGCCACACGGCAGCACGGTTCTGGAAGCGGGTGACCACTTGATTATCACCAGTAG
>DXGK01000030.1 GCA_019113965.1 Candidatus Limosilactobacillus merdipullorum | reverse complement strand
GCGTTCTATATTTGCAACGGCAGGGAAAGAAGACGGTCGCCAAGTTGCAGGACCTGCGGCAGGGGATTAACGAAGACGACATCATTAAGAAACTGGATAAGTTAAATGAGGCCGACCTTTCTGGCAAGACGAAGAAGCAGGCGACCTCATTTTTACATGACTACCAGGAACAGGTGGTTAACCCGCTGAAAATGTTGGATAACGAAATTGAGTCGGCAGGGCAGCTTTTGCAAGGGAGCAAGCTCTTTAGCTCCCGCAGCAAGCTGACCGATTTGAGCCAGCAACTGACGCAAATCCAGCAGACGGCGCGGTCGATCAGCCAACAAATCAACGAGTTGTCCCAACTGCAGAGCATCCAGCAGACGGCGGAGGCCACCCTCGCCAAGCAGTTCGAAGAGTTCCACCAGCAGTTTGACACCGACGGCTACCAGTTTGGCAAGAGCGTCCACCTGTTAGGAAAGCGGCTGGCCGACCTTGAAGCCGACTACCAGCACTTCTTAAAGATGTACAAGAGCGGTGACTACTTGGCGGCTCAGGAATTGCTGAAGAACGTGCAAACCGAAACGACAGCCTTCAAGCAACTGGTTGACCAGGTTCCACCACTGTACAAGCCGCTGCTGACGGTCTATCCTGACCAGCTGAAGGAACTGACTGGGGCGGTTCAACAATTAACTGACCAGCACTACCACTTTGTTGAAGAAAACCTCGGGGACAAGATCAACAGCCTCAAGCAGGAAGCCACGTCCGCCCTGGAGCAGCTTAACCAACTGGAATTAGGTGAAGTTGCTCACACCAACGAACACCTGAAGACGCAGATCGACCACTACTACGACATCATGCAGCGGGAAATTGACGCCCGGCCGCACGTTCAGCAGGCCCTTGATAACCTGGGTTCCCACCTCCACCACGCCCAGGAGCAAAATAACGAGCTGAAATCGATGCTGACTCGGTTGAGCGAATCCTACACCTTTAATAACGACGAAATTGCTACGACCCGTGACTTGGATGGTCAACTGGCCAACATCGCTAACCAGTACCAGCACGACAGTGATGCCGTCAAGAACCAGACTGCTGTTGATAGCCGAATCCTCGACAACTGCCAGCAAAACGAAAAGGCACTGAACGCCATCGAAGTCCAGCAGCAAAAGATTAACGACAGTGTTGCCATGATGCAGGAGGACGAACAGCGGGCCGAAAAGGCGGTCAAACACTTTGCCAGCCAACTGAAGACGATCAAGCGCCACGCCGAAGCCCTCAACCTTCCGGGCTTGAGCAAGAAGTACCTTGACTACTTCTTCATGGTTAGTGACGAAATTGGCAAGCTCAACGACAACATCCATGCTGAGAAATTGAACATGGACGAAATTACCAAGCAATTGCTGATCGTCCAATCAGACATGCAGACGCTGAGCGACAAGACCGATGACTTGCGAGACGCGGCCATGCTGACGGAACGGTTGATGCAGTATGCGAACCGTTTCGATGACAACGAGGATGTGACCCAGGCTGCTGCTAAGGCCCAGAAGTTGTACGACAGCTACGAATATAAGGAGGCCATGGAGGCGATTGCTACTGCGCTGGAAATCGCTGAACCGGGCGCTCTGAAGCGAATTGAGGATGCCTACTACCGCGACGTCAAGAACAGCACCTTGATGTCTGATTAATCCTCAGTCCCTTATCCATGTTTTTTGGCGGGGGATTTGTTATAATATTGCGGGTTTACGACAGCCTAACGTCCAATAGTGGCGTTAGGCTTTGTTACGCTAAATGAAAGGAAGAAGCCAACGTGATTTACTTTGATAACAGTGCCACGACCCGGCCACTGCCGGAAGTTCTCGACACCTTTAATAAGGTCGCTACCGATATTTGGGGCAACCCGTCCAGCCTTCACAACCTCGGCGAACCGGCCTGGAACCTGCTGGAACAGGCCCGGGCGCAAGTCGCCAAGCTTTGCGGGGTCAAGCCCGGTGAAATTATCTTCAATTCCGGTGGTTCGGAAGGGGATAACGCCGTCATCAAGGGGACGGCCTTTGCTAAGCGCCAGTACGGTAAGCACATTATTACTTCCAGTGTGGAGCACGCCGCGGTGCGCAACGCGATGGCGGAGTTAAAGGACCTGGGATTTGACATTACCGTCCTCCCCGTGGACAGCGAGGGCCGGGTCAATCCCCAAGACGTCGCTGATGCCATCCGCCCGGACACCATCCTGGTCTCGATCATGGCGGTCAACAACGAAGTCGGCGCTATCGAACCGATCAACGAAATCGGCGAGATCTTAAAGAAGTACCCGAAGATCCACTTCCACGTTGACGCGGTTCAGGCGGTCGGCAAGGGACTGGATCCGATGGTCTTCGGCCCGCGGGTTGACTTTGCTACCTTCTCGGCTCACAAGTTCCACGGCCTGCGGGGAACTGGCTTTGTCTTCCACCGGGCCGGCCGCAAGATCATGCCGCTGGTTGCCGGCGGCGGTCAGGAACACAACCACCGCAGCGGGACGGAAAATTTGGCCGGGGATGTTGCCCTCGCGCGGGCGCTGCGCCTGGTCAAGGAACACGAGGACGAAAACGTCAAGTGGGAATTGGCGGTCAAACACCGTATCTACCAGCACCTGGTGGGCAAGCCCCACGTCAAGATTTTCTCCGGTGACAGCGATAACCCGCACTTTGCGCCGCACGTGTTGACCTTTGCCATTGTCGGTGTCCGTGGGGAAACGATCGTTCACGCCTTCGAGGAACACGGGATCTACATTTCAACGACCTCGGCTTGCTCGTCCAAGAAGACCGACGAAGCGGGGACGTTGGTTGCCATGAAGGTACCGGACAATGAGGCGACTAGTGCCGTCCGGGTCAGCCTCGGCGACCAAAACACCCTGGCAGAAGCCGACAAGTTCAACCAGGTCTTTGACGAACTTTACGCCGGTTTCCAGAAGATTATTAACTAAGGAGGATTGACATGACCGTTAATTACGATGAAATTATGGTCCGCTACGGTGAACTATCGACCAAGGGCCACAACCGTAAGTCGTTCATCGACCGGCTCGGCAGCAATGTCCGCCACGCCGTCCACGACTTCCCGGACGTCAAGGTTCATCCCGGACCAGATCGTCTGCACGTCACCCTCAACGGGACGCCTAGCCAACGGGTGATGGACCGACTGTCAAATGTGTTTGGAATTCAAAACTTCTCACCAAGTATCAGGGTTGAACGGACCTTTGACGCGACGAAGGAAGCCGCCATTGCCCTGATTAAGAAGCTGGTTGACCACCCAATCACTTTTAAGATCCAGACCCGGCGGGCCGACCACGACTTTGCCATGACTTCGATGGACATGAACCGCGACCTCGGTGCGGCGCTGCTCGACGAGTTCCCTGACCTGTTGAAGGTCGACGTCCACCACCCGGACCTGGAGATGCGGGTAGAAATCCGGAAGAACGGGATCTTCTTGTCGTGCGAAACGATTAAGGCCGCCGGTGGTCTGCCGGTTGGTACCGCCGGCAAGGGAATGATGATGCTCTCCGGCGGAATTGACTCGCCAGTGGCCGCTTACTTGGCCATGAAGCGGGGCGTTGACCTGGAGATGGTTCACTTCTACAGCCCGCCGTACACCAGCGAGCAGGCCCTGGCTAAGGCTAAGGAGCTAACCGCTAAGCTCGCCAAGTACTCCGGCCGGATCAAGTTCATCCAGGTACCGTTTACCGAAATCCAGGAAACGGTCAAGGAAAAGGTGCCGGAGGGTTACCTGATGACCGTGCAACGGCGGTTCATGCTGCGGCTGGCCGTTGAGTTAGCCCACCGTCGTCGCGGCCTGGCTGTCTTCAACGGTGAATCGTTGGGGCAGGTCGCCTCGCAGACGATGGAAAGCATGCGGGCAATCGAAGAAGTCACCAACTTACCGGTCCTGCGGCCAGTATTAAGTTACGACAAGACTGAGATTATTAAGATCGCTGAAGACATCGACACCTACGACCTGTCAATCCTGCCTTACGAAGACTGCTGCACCGTCTTCACACCACCGCGCCCGAAGACCAAGCCACGGGTTGACAAGGCTCGCCAATACGAACAGGCCCTCGATGTTGATGGCCTGATGCAGCGGGCACTGGACGGCATTAAGATCACGACCATCCACCCCGGGGATGAATTCCTCAACGCCAACGAAGACGTTTTTGCCGAACTGCTTTAAAAGGCCGTTTTGACCTGGTGACAACGGGTAAACTATGTTATCCTTAAGGTAATGCTAGATTAAAATTTAATGAGATTTGACCGCTTGAGCAGGCGGTCATTCGCTTATTGAAAGGAGTGTTTGCTCGTGGAAGTAACGATCAAAGGTCGGCCGCTGTCAACCGTTGGTGATTTGCCAAAGGTGGGGGAAGATATTCCGCACTTCAAGTTATTCGACAAGGATAACCAGCGGGTGAAGACACGGGAATTATTCGGTAAGGTAACGCTCTTTAACGTGGTACCAGATATCAACACACCGGTCTGCAGTACGCAAACGCGGAAGTTCAACCGGGCAATGGAAGACTACCCGGAGGTTAACTTCATTACGGTTTCTACCAACACGGTGGCTGAACAGCGTGGTTGGTGCGCCGCTGCTGGTCTCGACCACATTCATCTGATGTCCGACTATGAGCAATCCTTCGGCTATGCGCTGAAGCTGCTGATCCCCGATGAGGCCCAGTTGGCCCGTTCCGTCATTATCATGGACGAGAACGGCAAGATCGTCTACGAGCAAGTGGTCAAGGAACAGACGAACGAGCCTGATTACTTGGCAGTGCTCCACGCCCTCGACCAGCTGAAAAAGTAGGTCTTGACGGACAGGACAAAGTTGATTAACATTTAGACATTAAACGTTGACCGAGAAGTGACAACTAGCGACTGCTCAGAGAGCACCCGGTTGCTGTAAGGGTGCCAGTCAAGGTTGTCTAGTAGCTCGTGAGTCCGGTTGCTGAACGTCAGTAGGCAATCGCGGAGTGACACTCCGTTACCAACTTCAAGCGGGGTTGCAATACAACCCAATTTAGGTGGTACCGCGAGTTAGCTCGTCCTATTTGTAGGACGGGCTTTTTCTTTGCCAACGAAACATTGTTCATCACTGAAACACCACAGCTGCTAGTGCTGTCGTGGGTCTGGAACGCAGTTGGCACGACTTTGAGCCAACCGCAATCGCGTTTGTCTCAAAGCTCGACCTTTCAGTAAGTGCTGTTATCGCACCACTAACTGAAATTTCACTGCTGAGACTCACAGCCCGTCGCAACTGTGGAGTGACGCAATATTTTAGTAAATTGCTACTTCATGCGGCTCGTTATCTTTCAATGCGGAACGACGTCTGCACGTGCTCAGTAGTGGAATTATTCTTAGCAATGGCAACGCCAGTGCTTAGAATAACCCCCAGCTTGAAGATAACTTGTTGGCTTCAAGTGGTGGCCACTACGTTCCAGCCCGTTAGCGGACGAATGACGCGTTATAAAGACAAGTATCAGCAGCAGTGAACAAAATTCATGGAGGATTTATTATGGCAGACAAGAAATCAATGTCGACCAAGTACGATCCGCAAGCGGTTGAAAGCGGCCGCTACCAATGGTGGATCGACGAAGGTCTCTTTAAGCCGAGTGGCGACAAAAAAGCACACCCGTACTCAATCGTGATTCCGCCGCCGAATGTTACCGGGAAGCTCCACTTGGGCCACGCCTGGGACACGACGCTGCAGGATATCATCATCCGGCGCAAGCGGATGCAGGGTTACGACACCCTCTGGGTTCCCGGCATGGACCACGCCGGGATTGCCACCCAGGCGAAGGTGGAAGCCCGGCTGCGTAAGCAGGGAATTTCTCGTTACGACCTGGGTCGCGAAAAGTTCGTTCAACAAGTCTGGGACTGGAAGGACGAATACGCCGACATCATCCACAAGCAGTGGGCCAAGATGGGCATTTCCGTGGACTACGACCGTGAACGCTTCACCCTGGACAAGGGCTTGAACAAGGCGGTTCGCAAGGTCTTCGTTGACATGTACAAGAAGGGCCTGATCTACCGGGGCACTTACATCATCAACTGGGACCCGCAAGCCCGGACGGCCTTGTCCGACATCGAAGTCATCCACAAGGACGACAAGGGTGCCTTCTACCACGTGAAGTACCCGTTCACCGACGGGACCAAGTTTAACGGCAAGGACTACATTGAAATTGCCACGACTCGTCCGGAAACCATGTTTGGTGACGAAGCCGTTGCCGTTAACCCGAAGGATGAACGCTACAAGGACCTGGTTGGCAAGCACATTCGCGTGCCGTTGGTTGATCGCGAGATCGAAATCATTGCCGACGACTACGTTACTCCGGACTTCGGTACCGGGATGGTAAAGATTACGCCGGCCCACGACCCGAACGACTTCCTGGTTGGTAAGCGTCACAATCTGCCAGAACTGAACACCTTCAACGAAGATGCTACCCTGAACGAAAACGGTGGTAACTACGAAGGAATGGACCGCTTCACCGCTCGTAAGGCGATCGTTCACGACCTGGACGAAGGCGGCTACCTGCTGAATGTTGAACCAATTGTCCACTCCGTTGGTCACTCCGAACGGACCGGGGTTCAGGTTGAAGCCCGGCTGTCCACCCAGTGGTTCGTCAAGATGAAGCCGCTGGCCCAAGCTGCTTTGGACAACCAGAAGACTGATGACGCCGTTAACTTCGTGCCAAAGCGCTTTGAACACACCTTCAAGCAGTGGATGGAAAACGCCCACGACTGGGTTATTTCCCGTCAGCTGTGGTGGGGTCACCAAATTCCGGCCTGGTACAACAAGAAGACCGGTGAAACTTACGTTGGTATGGAAGCACCAAAGGACGCCGAAAACTGGGAACAGGACCCGGACGTTCTGGACACCTGGTTCTCCAGTGCCCTCTGGCCATTCACGACCATGGGTTGGCCTGATACCGACAATCCGGACTTCAAGCGTTACTTCCCAACTAGCACCCTGGTTACGGGGTACGACATCATCTTCTTCTGGGTTTCCCGGATGATCTTCCAAAGCCTCCAGTTTACTGGTAAGGCACCGTTCCGCAACGTTATTTTGCACGGGCTGATCCGTGACGAACAGGGGCGGAAGATGAGTAAGTCGCTGGGAAACGGGATCGACCCAATGGACGTCATCGATAAGTACGGGGTTGACGCCCTGCGCTGGTTCCTGACGAACGGGTCGACGCCGGGCCAGGACATCCGCTTCTCCTACAAGAAGATGGATGCGGCATGGAACTTCATCAACAAAATCTGGAACGCCAGCCGCTATGTCATCATGAACCTGGCAGACGACACCAAGCCGGTCCTGCCGGATGAAAGCCAGTGGAACCTGGCTGACCGCTGGATTTTGAGTAAGCTTAACGCCACCATCAAGCAGGTTAACGAACAGTTTGACAAGTTTGAATTCGGTGAAGCTGGTCGGGCAATGTATAACTTTATCTGGAACGACCTTTGTGACTGGTACATCGAACTGACCAAGGAAACGCTGAACAACGGGACCGAGGAAGAAAAGTCCAACACCCGTGACATCCTGGCCTACGTTCTTGACCAGACCCTGCGTCTGATCCACCCGATCATGCCGTTTGCCACCGAAGAACTGTGGCAGTCAATGCCACACGATGGTAAGTCAATCATGGTTGCTGAATACCCAACGACCCATGACGAACTGGCTAACCAGGACGCCGAAGTCCAGATGGACCGCCTGATCGAACTGATCACCGCCGTGCGGAACATCCGGAACGAGGCTGGTGCGCCGCTGTCCAAGCCGGTTGAACTGCTGATCAAGCCGGCCAACGACGATGTTGCCAAGATCTTTGCCAACAACCAGGACTACCTCCAACGGTTCTGCAACACCAGCGATATCAAGATCGACAGCAGCCTGACCGCACCAAAGCTGGCCATGTCTGCCGTGATTACCAACGCCGAAGTCTTCATCCCGATGGCCGAACTGGTTGACCTGGACGAAGAACGTCAGCGGATGGAAAAGGAAATCGCCAAGTTGCAAAAGGAAGTGGACCGTTCCGCTAAGAAGCTGGGCAACGAGAAGTTCGTGGCCAACGCTCCAGAAAAGGTCGTTAACGCCGAAAAGCAGAAGGCCGCTGAATGGCAAGACAAGCTGGCCGCAGCTAAGGAACGGCTGGAATCGCTGAAGAATGCTTAACTAGTCAATTAGTCTTGGCTTTATCAGCTAGCGCTGTTTTTGGGGCTGGAACGCCGCGACGCAAAGCTAGCCTATTTGGTAAGCGATAAATCGCCAACGACAATTTCACGGCTGAGCCCCACAGCGCCAGCTGATAAATAATAATAGCTAATCAATTAAATAACAGGCGAAGCTGCTTAAACTCGCGGTCTCAGTGGTGAGACCAAATAGGCTAGCTTCGCGTCGTTGACTTTTGCGTTTTAACGCTTAGGTAAAGTTCCAGACCGCGGAAAGCAAAGTAATGTTGCCTTAATCGCCAAGCTCCTTAATGTCTTGAGACGTTAGGGAGCTTTTTGTAGCTATAAATTACTAATCTCACAACCTGCATCGGTTGGCGGTCTCAGTGGTGAAATTTACCTTAGCGGTTTACCGCTTAGGTAAAGCCTCAGTTTGAAGACACATTGTGCAGCAATTGGCTTCAAATAATGGCCACCACGTTCCAGACCGCTAAAAACCGAGTAGGTTGTGAGTAGTTATAAAAGATTAACTATTCATCACATTGCATTTTTTGGTATTCTAATAGATACGACTTTAGTTTTGAAAAAAAGAACATCGTTGGCAACATCGTGAACTATGGGAGGAGTAGCGCATGAACAAGCCCCAAATGCATAAAATTAGCCTATTTTCCGGTATCATGCTGGCACTGAACTCGTTAATCGGTTCTGGCTGGCTCTTTGGTGCCGGGACGGCGGCCAAGGTGGCAGGACCGGCCGCCATCCTGTCCTGGGTTCTGGGGGCAGTGATTATCATTAGCATCGCGCTGAACTACGTTGAACTAGGAGCGATGTTTCCCCAGAGTGGCGGGATGTCGCGTTATGCGCAGTACAGCCATGGGGAGATGCTCGGTTTTATCGCCGCCTGGGCCAACTGGATTTCGCTGATCACCCTGGTGCCGATGGAGGCGGTGGCGTCCGTCCAATACATGAGTTCGTGGCCGTGGTCGTGGGCCAATTGGACTCACCGCTTCCTCAGCAACGGTCAGGTAACTAGGCAGGGAATTTGGGTCGTTGTCTTGTTCATGATCGTCTTCACCCTGATCAATTTCTGGTCAGTGAAGTTGATGACCCACTTTACCAACCTGATCTCCTTCTTTAAGATCGCCTTGCCAACGCTGACAATCATTACCCTTATTCTCTCGGGATTTCATACCGGTAATTTCCATACCGCTCATGTCGGTGGCTTCATGCCCTATGGTAGTCGGTCGATTTTCGAGGCGACGGCAGTTGCCGGGATCATCATGTCCTACGATGCTTTTCAAACCATCATCAACATGGGTGGTGAAATTGTCGATCCGCACAAAAATATCGTGCGCGGGGTCCTGATTTCGATGCTGATTACGGCCGCCATCTACATCCTCTTGCAGGTAGCCTTTATCGGCGCGGTCAACCCGCACACCTTGGCCCGCGTCGGTTGGCACGGTATCAACTACACCTCACCGTTTGCCGACATCGCGATCATTTTGGGGATGAACTGGTTGGCCATCTTGCTCTACATGGATGCCTTTGTCTCGCCATTTGGTACCGGTGTTGCTTTCGTGGCGACCGCTTCCCGGGCGCTGGCAGCGATGACGCGGACCAGGCACCTGCCAGCCTGGTTAGGTCGGTTGGCACGTCGCTACATGGTGCCGCGCTTTGCAATGGTCGCCAACCTGATCTTGGCGGTGATTATCGTCAACGTCTTTCGAAACTGGTCATTGCTGGCCACCGTCATCACCGGTTCGACCCTGATTGCCTACCTGACTGGCCCGGTCACCGTCATTTCGCTGCGCAAGATGGCCCCTGACTTAAGGCGGCCGTTTGCACCCCGCTACATGTCATGGCTGGCGCCGTTTTCCTTTATCCTTGCCAGCATGGCCATCTATTGGACCATGTGGCCGACGACGATTCAAGTGATCCTGGTCATCGCCATGGGATTGCCAATTTATCTCTACTACGAAATTCGCTACCAGCACCGCCCGTGGAAGGGGCAATTACGCGGTGCTGCCTGGCTTATTGTGTACATGGTCTTTATGTCGCTCATGTCTTATCTCGGCGACAAGGGCTTTGGCGGCCTTGGTATCATCCAATACCCGCTCGACCTGATCGTGATTGCTATTATTTCCTACCTCTTTTTCTTATGGGGTATTGCTAGCCGGGAAAGGCAAGTCGACCCAGAGGTAGATAAGCTCAACCAGCAGGCTCATTGATTTTCAATTTGGGGTTAGCTTAATAATTTATGTAATGCATGCCAGCTGGCGCTTTGGGGCTCAGCCGTGAAATTGTCGTTAATGAGACGCAGTCGAATTTACGACAAGACCTGACTTTGAAACAATCTTTGATTGGTTCAAAGCAGTGTCCACCAGATAGGCTAGCTTTGCGTCGCGGCGTTCCAGCCCCAAAACAAGCGTCAGCTGGCAATTAGACCGCTAGGTCGAGAAAAACTACTAAAGACCGCAAATTATTTTGCGGTCTTTTTTGCTTATCGTTCTGTTTAGTTTATGATAACTGTTACAATAAAGTTAGAACAATCTTAGGAGGGCCCAAAATGTACGATTATCGTAACGAATTAATGGAAATCTTAAAACATACGACCGACGACCTCGCCAGCCTCAAGCAAACGCAGCGGAGTTTGACCATGATTCTGCGCCTGCTCAACCGCTTGCAACCGGCGGATGACTGGGCAGTCGGTGAGGGGGATGACGACTGGAACCACCACCCGCATAAGAAGCGGGAGCACCACCAGGAGCAGGAGGGCGGTCGTCACTTTCGGATGCGCACCAGGCATGATAAGCCGCGGGATAACCACCAGGTTAAGGAGAACCACCAAAACCATGACCGGCACGAGCACCACCGGCGAACGCACGAATTGACGAGCCATCCTGGTGAAAAGATGCCAAAACAGGTCAGCGGTGAATTTGCCTCCTTGCTCGACCGGTCGCTGAATAACGTGGCTGACCAACAGGAGAGTACGCCGTTAACCCAGATGGCCGATGAGGCCCACGTAGTACCACAACACGTGGATCACCAAGAGACCCTGCACGAACAAGAACACCATCAGCCGACGGAAGCTGAACTGGCGGCGGACAACCGTTACGTGGTTCACCGCAAGCTTAGCGGGGCGATGATTAACCGCCAGTACTATCCGGAACGGGCCCTGCACGACCTGCCGTACGAGCTGGAAGACGGGGACGTGGTAGAACTTGGTGAACGGCATGGCGCCGGTTTGGCACCAATCGTCAAGAAGATGAAGGTACACCACGGCGGCCAGGTCATCCGCGTGCTTCGCAAGGCGCCGCTGCGCGAAGTGGCCGGAACGAAGATGTTCCAGATTAGCGAGACCCAAAATGGCGATTCCGTCCTTGATGACGAAGAGGGAGCCACGCTGCTAATCGATCCCAAGCGTTATGGCCAATTGAACCTCCACGCGGGCATGCCAATTGATTTTGCCTACTACGACCACGGTCATGGTATGCGGGATGCCGCTTCGGGAACCCTGCGGTGGGCTTATGAAGATGAAACGGTTGCACCAAAGAAAACTGATGGGCAACCGCAGGAAGTAAAAGACCAGTCGACCAAGCCAGCCCCAACAGCTGCCCAACCGGTTGATCCGCACTTCGATTTAAACCAGCGCAAGATCCTGATCATTAGTGCCAATCCAAAGCAGTGGGCACCGCTACGCGAAGTGATGACTGACCACCACGGTGTCTTCTACGGGGTAGATGCTTCGCGGCCACAAAATGTTACCTCTAGCAAGCTGAAGCAGGCAATTCGCCAGGTTGACGCGGTTGTCGTTTGCGAAGACGGGATCGACGGGAAGGCCGTCAAACAGGCCCAGCGTCATGCCGAAAAGTACGGGGCTGCCTTTGAAAAGGCGCCGTCCAGTGACCGGCACCATGTTGAACACGCCTTGGGCCGCCTGCAGTTAAACTAGTAGGTGCAGGCCGATGATTAAGGAACGATCCTTTGACAATTACATCTGGGTGAACCTCGTGACTCCCAGTCCGGAGGAGGTTTCCCAGGTGGTTAAACGCCACCACCTGCCGCTGAAGTTTAAAAATTATTTGCTGGACCGTCACGAGCAGCCGCGGGCGGATGCCGACTTGATGACCGACTTTGCCATGCTCGTTTTGCGGGCAGTCAGTGGGGCCAATAACCAACAGCAAAGAACCACGCCGCTTTGTTTGGCCTTCAACGAGCACGTCCTGGTGACGGTTAGCCACGTGCGTAATCACCAGTGGATGTTTGCTCACATGCCGGTGGACCCTCACGGGAACGTCAGCGAGCCCATTTTGCGGATTATCAACCGTCTCCTGCAGCCGTATTTTAGTGCCTTAGACGACATTATTGCCCGCACCGACCGCTTGTCAAACCAGCAGCTGCACTACCGGATTACCAATAAACGGCTTGACCAGCTGTCATTATTGCGAACACGGCTGATCTACCTGCGGGCGGCAACCGGTAGTAACCTGGTTGCCATGCAGGAGCTCCAGGGAATTTTGCAGCAGCGCTTTGGCGACCGGACGCAACGCGCCCAGAAGATTAACCAGGAACTTGCTGATACACTGGTGGAATTCAAACAGTGCCAGGCGATGTTTGACGTAGTGAGCGACGAACTGAGTGAAACCGCCGAGTCCTTCGGCAACTTGCTGGACAACCGGTTGAACGACACGATGATGTTCCTGACCGTTTGGTCGTTAGTGCTGGCCATCCCGCCGATTGTTTCCGGCTTTTACGGGATGAACATGTACTTGCCACTGGCCAGTCGCAACTTGGCCTGGGTTGACAGCTTGTTGATCACCTCAGCGTTAATCCTGTTGATGGTGATTCTGTACTTGATTCATACTCACAGGAAAAGGTAAGATAGTGCCCAAATATTGGGCACTTTTTTTTAAGGGAGATTTATTCATGAAAAAACGATGGGTGCTTTTACTAACGGCACTGGCCACAGTGGTACTGGCTGGTTGTGGGAATTCACAGGCGCAGCAGAATAAGTGGATGAATTCGACGACGCCGACGATCTTTGTTCACGGTTACGGGTCCAGTTCGCGGGCGGAAAATTCAATGGTTCGGGCAGCCAAGCAGGCTGGGGTGACGTCAACGGTGGCCCATGCTCAGGTGGCACCGAACGGGCACGTCATCCTTTCCGGTCCGTCCATCCGTGGGAAGCGTAACCCAATCGTTCAGGTGAACCTGCAGGATAACCGCAATACCAACATGGCCGAAGGTTCGCGTTATATTTACAACGTGGTCCGTAAATTGCAACGTGAGGACCACATCAAGTCATACAACGTGGTGGGTCACTCAATGGGAAACACCGACATCTTTGCTTTTCTCAACGATTATGGTGACCAGCCGGGGATGCCGAAGTTAAAGAAGCAGGTCGTCCTTGCGGGGGCAGGGCTGACGGCTGCTCGGCGTGACCAGGGACTTTACCAGCAGATTGCGACGCACCTGCAAAACCTGAAGAACAACTACCCGCACGCCAAGGTCCTCAACATCATCGGCGACAAGGGTGGCGGCACCGATGGGCGGATCCCGAATGACGCCTCGCGGTCGGTCAAGCAGATGCTCGGTGACCGGCCAGCGTCCTACCATCAGGTGATGATTCATGGCTCCCAGGCCCAGCACAGTAAGATGCACGAGAACCCGAAAGTCTTCAAACTGATCAACAATTTCCTGTGGGCAAAATAAGGTGTCCGGTTGATTTGTGGTAAATTTATGATAAAATGAGAAAAATCTAATTAAACCAATGAATGGGGGAACGCAGTATGCAGCAAGAACCGGCAAACGAATTAAAACGCTCGCTCGGCTTCTGGTCGGCACTATCGATTGTGATTGGAACGATCATCGGCTCCGGGATCTTCTTCAAACAGGGCTCAGTTTTGGATAGTGCCGGTTCCTCCACGAACGCCTTGATCGCGTGGGTGCTCGGCGGGGTGATTACCCTGACCGGTGGACTGACGATTGCCGAAATTGGGGCGCAAATGCCCTATACCGGTGGTCTTTACGTCTATATCGAAGAACTCTATGGTCGCCTGATGGGCTTTATGGCCGGATGGATGCAGGTGATTGTCTACGGCCCCGCCATTATCGCCGCGGTCGCCGGCTTCATGAGCATCCTGATGGCGAACTTCTTTGGGCTGTCAGCGGCCTGGCGGATTCCGTTGGCGGTGATTACCATCGTCCTGATCGCCCTGATGAACATGCTAGAAAACAAGGTCGGGGCGGCTTTTGCCATCGTCACGACCGCTGGAAAGCTGATCCCAATCGCGGTAATTATCATCTTCGGGATCTTCTTTGGTCACGAACACGCCCTCGGGCAAATGATCAGTCAGGTGCACCAAAGCGCCGGCAATTTCGGGGTCGCCGTCCTGGCCACGCTGTTCGGTTATGACGGCTGGATTCTAATCGCCAACCTGGGTGGCGAAATGAAGGATCCGCAGAAATTATTGCCGAAGGTCATTATCCTCGGGATCACCGCCGTGTTGGTGATCTACACCCTGATCACCTATGGGGTCTTCCGTTTCCTGAGTGCCGACCAGATCGACCGCTTGGGTGAAAACACGACGGCTTACCTGGCCACCGCTGCCTTCGGGAAGATCGGTGGGAAGCTCCTGTCGTTGGGGATCATCATCTCGATGATGGGGACCTTGAACGGGAAGATGATGACCTTCCCACGGATCGTTTACGCCATGGCGAAGCGTCGCGACTTACCATTCTCGCGGTTCCTGGCCTACGTCACCCCAAAGTCGCGGGTTCCTGTGGCCGCCACGGCTTTTATCCTGGTGCTGGCCACGGTGATGATGTGCTTCTTTGATCCCGACCACCTGTCGGACCTGTGTGTGTTCACCGTCTACATCTTCTATACGCTGGCCTTTGTGGGGATCTTTGTCCTCCGCCACCGTCAACCAGACCCGGCGAATCGACCGTTCTCGGTCCCGCTTTACCCGTTGATTCCGCTGATCGCGCTGCTGGGGGGGCTCTTTGTGCTGGTTAGCGAAGTGATCAACGACCCGCAAGGGGTGATCCTCTTCGTCGGCATCGTCATTGTTGGCCTGCCGATTTGGGGCCTGGTCAAGTGGTTGGATCGATTGCGAATTCGCCACGATGAACAATTTAAGAAGTAACAAGAAAATCGGCTGTGAGAGATGCAGCCGATTATTTTTTGTCTTCAATTGAATTTGAAGACACGACATATCCACGTATAGGTCGGGTGTCCAAGTTGAGGATTTGCGAATTTTAAAAATTCCGAATACGACCAATTTGAATATTTGTCGTATGTCAAAATTGAAAAAGTTTACAATCATGATTAAGCAATTTTTTTATTGATGAATAAATAAGCGTTGACACTTAATCTGAACGGGCTTAAATTGAAGTCAACGAAAGTGAGGAGTGACTTCTGAATGAAGATGCATAAGAAATTATACAAAGCCGGTAAAAACTGGTTGGTTGCCACGATTATGACGGGGGCCGCCGTAATGACGTTCTCAACGATCAACGCCCATGCCGATCAGGTGATGCCCGGTGCGAACTCGCAACCACAAGCGTCCGCGGTTGCTCAAGTGCAAGGATCGTCAGCAAATAGTCAGTCCCAACCAGTTGCGCAACAAGCAAACGTGAAGGTTGCTGCTACTATTGATAATAATCAAAACCTTCAGCAACGAATCAACCAGGTTCAGCAATCAGTTGACCAGCAAACCCAGGTTGTGAAGCAGCAGCAAGCAATGGTAGACCAAGCCTGGAATGACTATTCACAAAAGATTAATCAATCAGTAGCAATCGACGATGAAGTCAAGTCGACTAGCCAGGCCTACAATAACCAGAAGGCACAAGCGGATACCTTATATGACCAGTATAATTCCTTATATGAAAAGGAAATGGCCATCAAGGCCCAGCAGGGGCAAGTTCAGCAGGGGTCCCAGTATCAATCCTTACTTCAACAGGCCAAGACATTGTGTCCCGGTTATTATACCGGCACTTATTCAGAAAAGTTGCAAAGTGTCGACGATTTGCAGAAGAATAATCTGGCGCAGTACAACCAGTTTGAATCCCTACAAAAGCAGATGACGGATTTACTGGGGAATTTGCCAACTCAATTTAGTCAGGCCATCGATGCGGCAATGATGGCTTTTAATAAGTGGAAGACAGTCAACGATGCTCTCGAAAATGGGTCTGCTCGTCAGGCATATCGAGATGCATTGGCCAAACAGCGGGATTCTTCGGCGGCCACCCAAGCGGCCAACCTGGTGTGGAATAATGCTAAGCAGAAACTGGATCAAGATCAGGCACAGTTGGCAACCTTGACCGCACAACTAACCGCCTTGAAACAGCAGCTTCATGAACAGACGCTGAGCTGCACGGTTACCTATGTTGATGCTCAAGGGCGGACGGTTGGTACCGAAGTCTTATCCGGTAAAGATGGGCAAACCTTCACCAGTGCGGATCTGCATTTACCGGTCAACTATCAATTGGCGACAGGAACAGCGGTATCGATCACCCTCAATGCACAAACAACTGCGGTCACCGTCAACGTTGTATCGACACCTGCCAAGGTAGTTCACGTAACTGTTAACTTCGTCGATGCTCAGTCTCAGCAGCAACTTGGTAGCCAGGTGCTAACGGGACAGCCCGGGCAGCAGTTTACGGACCATGATTTGACGATACCGGCTGGCTATGTGTTTGACAATCCCAGTCAGGGAGCATTTGTGATCACCATTGGCGAACAGGACGACTCTACTACCATTTACCTGACCCGCCAGCAGGTGAAGAAGACCGGCTTCCAACACGAAGACGGCGGGGTATTCTATTATGACCAAGATGGCAACCGCGTGATGGGCGAGCAGGTCATTGATGGTCACACCTATTTCTTTAACCCGAAAGCTAATGGCTTAATGGCCACTGGCATTGCCGAAGAAAAGATGGGTGATCCTTACTACTTATTCAATGACCAAGGGCAAAAGCAGGGTGCCGGTGAACACCTCTAT
>DXGK01000029.1 GCA_019113965.1 Candidatus Limosilactobacillus merdipullorum | reverse complement strand
TGACACCAAAACGTAGCCATGGTTCTTATAACCATCGATCGTGCTGGTCGTAGAATAACCCGAATCTGCATCGGAATTACCAGACAAATCTTTCGTGGTCAATGTCTTATTATCCGTGTCATCAATGTATTTCACCGTGGCCGTTTGGATATCTGGACTGTAGATAACCGTCTTTTCAATAGTTGTCTTTTGATCGGTTGGCTTAACTGAAACGCCGCTAATCCTCGGTTGATCCGCCTTGTAATTAGCAATCGTTGGAGAAACTACGGGAGCAAACGTCTTCCTCTCGGCGTCCCATGTCGCTGGCGAGTCAGTATTCGTCACATCATCGTGAGTAACCGTCCGGGTGAAGGTCAGAGGTGTTGCTGTCTGATCTGGACTGGCTGTTTGGCCATCGTTGTACCGGTAGTGGACCACCTCGGTAAAAGTCTTAGTGGTGGTCGTCGTAGTCTTGTGGTGACCCAAGTGAATGGTAAATTGCTGGCTATTCCTGGTCCGCGCGTCAAAGATACTATCAAAGGTCCAAAAAACAGTGTTCCAATCCGCGGAACCATTTGCTAATGTCGTTTCGCTACCTAACTGTCCACCTGCTTTGGTAAGGTATTGACCCGTAACTTTATTGATCTCGTAATGCTGGTTTAACAGGTTGTTGACCACTTCTTGCAAACCATCAAAGATAATCTTGCCACCGCTAGCACCAGTGGTTGAAGCAACTGCTGGTAGGCTTGTATTATGCGTGTTATCGTCGTCTACAAACTTAACCGTCGCTGACTGGTTATCGTTATACGAGCTAATGTCATAGATTAAGGAGTCACCATCCATGTAATACTGGGCGAGGGCCCCATTCTTAACGTCATTGACTGACAACTGCCGGTTCGGTTGCCCGTCGTAGCTGCCGTGGGATGAATTCTGGGTTGCCTGGGGAGCATTCTTGTTAGTCAGGCTATAAGTATCGTCAATCCCCAGTTGGGCGGCCGGTACCTTTGTCGTCAACTCCGTTAAGCAACTGTCAGCCTGGTTACCCAGATCCGTGGATGACAAGTGATACTGGTTATCTTTGAGTGTCACCTCAGTATCGGCTTCGTTCACGCCATCTGCCACGTAATTTGCCGGATTAATCAGGTGGGAAACCCCATCCTTGTCCTTATACCGGTAAAGAATGTGAATCGTCGATTGACCCTTGATTTTCACTGAGGAGGTGGTGTCCTTCGAAGCAGCATCTAACCCGTTATACATCGGTACTGGAATCTCATCACACCAGGTTTGCCCGGTTAAGACCCCCACCTTCTGGGCATCGGTAGGGAGGGTTGGGTCCGTCCCAGCAAATACGATTTCGAAGGCCGCATTGGTTAGCTTAGGCACCTTGACTGCCACTAACTTGATCTGACTCCAGTAAGTCACCTCGTTGGCTGGCTTGTAACTAGCCAGGTCCGTCTTCACATTATTGCTGTTACCGAGCTGGGTAGAGTACAAAATCGTGGCCCCGGCAAATGGTTGCTGATTGGCCCGGTTCAGAACCGTAACCCCATTGGGTTTCAGCTGAAAACTAAAGCTGCTGGTCGAGCTTTGCGGCAAATTCGTTACTGCCACCACGTTCGTCATTTGGGGAATACGGCTATCTTTATCAGCCATCACGTAACGCACGTAGGTCATGTCAGCACTCTGTTTGTCATTGGATGTCCCATGTTGCTGGTATGGACCATTATCCTCGTTTCCCTGTGCTAGTTCACCGCTCTGTTGTTTTGTCATGTTCTGGATAATCACCGGATTAGTTGGCACCTTAAAGGTGTGTCCACTAACGGCACCCTTGAGCAATTTCATCTCGTCAGCGGTTGCAGAGTCATCCGCAGTATCATCTAAATTGTCGGCCGAAATAAACCACTCGCCACTATCGGACGATGACGGCATGCCGACTTTTAGTTGATAATTCAAGGATAGTGAATCGGTCATACTAAAGGTCTTGGTCGTTCCTTGCCCGTCGAATTCAAT
This sequence comes from Candidatus Limosilactobacillus merdipullorum, assembly GCA_019113965.1. Lineage (GTDB taxonomy): Bacteria > Bacillota > Bacilli > Lactobacillales > Lactobacillaceae > Limosilactobacillus > Limosilactobacillus merdipullorum. Next base: position 2,187 of record DXGK01000029.1, on the reverse strand, counting down.
CACGTATTTGCCACCAGCCTGGTAGAGCTTGGCCTTCGCTGGCCATTCCAGTGCACCAAACATACTCCCTTGGGGATCAAGATTATATGGACTCAGGAGGCTTTGTGGATTGACCGTTGACGGAACAACCAAGTAAATCCGCGGATTCTTTAACGGATAGGCGTGCTCAGCACTGTTCTCCAAGGTGAAGGAACCATCCCAGGTTTTCCCATTATCATTAGCCATTTGATTGGGGTCAGCGACCGTCCGATAGTGGTTGACCTGGTTATCCATAATATCAAAATCGTAGGTCCCAGTGGCTTCTCCTACCAGGATCTGGGCATTTTGATTCAGCTGTGTCGTCGTTCCATAATAGGTCGCAGAAATTGACGCCGTTAACTTTTGATTAATGGTGCAGTCACTTGCCGGCTGTCCATTAACCGTCAGAATGTAGTTTGCCCCCGAGGCTAGTGCACCGGACCACTGAATACTCTTGACTTGTTTTCCAGTTAGCTGATAAACGCCACCATTGCCGTTGACCGTCGCCGTGGTCCCATCAGCATAAGTAACGGTCAAAGTTGGCAAGGAGCTCGCCCCCACTGCTTGATTACTCGTGGTAAGCGTCACTTGGTTTAATGAATATCCGGCAGAAAAGTTTGCCGTGTAAGTGGCATTCGCAATATAGCGATCAGTCATATTGGTGACTGTGAAACTATTGAGCCGACCCTGGCTCCTGAGGGGTACGGTATTTGGCTGAATACCGTTGACTGAATCGCCTTTCGGATATTCATTATCTACCTGTCCCTCAAAAATTTGTCCTTCCAGAACAGATTGTTCATTGCCAAGCAGGATGTCTGACCAGGCAGGAATAGTGACTACTTGTTGGTGCCCGTCATTGAAGGTAAACGTCAGTTGCGACGCCTCAGCGTTGACTGGCGTATCAACGGCCGGCGCAGCCTGCTCATACTGCCCGATGATTTCGACTGTCTTCAAAGGCGTCGTGATGGAAATGCCGGTAAAGACAATGGGTGCCCCCGCGGCACTTTGCGTAATACTTTGACAAGCTAACCCCTGACTAGTGAGATACGATTTCATCATTGCCGTGTCTGCCAGAAAATGAGCCGGCACGTTCAATGTCAACTTGAAAGTCCCAAACTGCTGGTTGCTCAACGACTGGTCTTCACTCGTCCCCAGGTAGGAATTGGTGACATCCAGACCGTAGAAGACTTTCTGGTGAACCCGGATCCTCGCATATGCCTGCTGACTTGGTGATTCCCGGGTCACCTTGCTGGTGATAATCCGTGGGTCAATGTTTTCATAAATGGTCAGACTGGTATCGTCGTGGCCATTCTTGCGAACAATGATCGTTTTGGCAATGTTGCCAAACTCCGTAAAGTGATCAACTGGCTGCATGGCAATCGTGATGGCCTGCGCAAGGCCGGCACCGGCACCGTTGCTGGTAAACTTATCCGTAATCACGTAAGAGCCGTCCGCTTGCCGGGCCACATTGACATTAGCGCCTGGAACCGGGGCAGCAACAACTGCTGGCTCGCTCGGGTTAACATTACTCCAAAAATCACCCTTTGGAATGGTGATGGTGTACTGGTCGCCCTTTTGATAATTCGACGCACTGAAAGTCAAGTTAAGGGTGCTGTTGGTGGGGTCCATCGTCACCCCATTGTTAGCAGTTAGCGAAGAAGTCGCTGCCGTCTGAACCAGCGCCTGCTTAGCAGCGGCAAAAGTCGTCGCCGGTTGGTGGGCAGGTTCCTTTGTCGCCGTGGTTGCCGCAGCATTCTGATCAGCGGCTGGACCCCCCCATTTTTGGCTGTCGCGGTCTGTGAGGCAGCTGGCTGTGCCTTGGTCGATTGATCAGTTGTCGTTTCGGCCGTCGTGGCCTTAACTGCCGGCTTTTCCGCCGACTCAGTTTGCGGTTGAGCGGATGATTGAGCCGCAGCCTCATCAGTTGCAGCGTGGGCACTAACCACATTCATCTGCATGTAAAAGGTTGTACTTAGCAAAATGGAAGCAACCCCCACGGTCAGCTTTCTCAAGCCATAGTGTGGGCGTCGCTTTGATTGCTCTTTTATCCAATAATCACGATTATTCTTTGAAACCATTAAATAAGCCTCCCAACAAAGAAAACGGTTACAATAAATTCGTGATTATTGTTCTGCGCCGTTCAGTTGTTAAATCTGCTGGGTGTCAATT
>DXGK01000028.1 GCA_019113965.1 Candidatus Limosilactobacillus merdipullorum | reverse complement strand
GCACAGCCAACAAGTCATAAATCTCACTAAACTGCTTGTGCTTGGTCACCATTTTATGGTAGATGGAGTAAATATGCTTCGGCCGGCCATAAATTTCCACGTTCTTGCCGAGGTCCAAATCGCTAATAGCCTTCTTAATGTCCTTGATGGCATTGTTGATGTACTCAACCCGCTGATCACGACGCGAGTTCATCAGGTGAACGATCCGGTAGTATTGTTGCGGGTTCAAGTAACGAAGCGAGAGGTCTTCTAGCTCCCACTTAATCGTACTAATCCCCAACCGGTCTGCAATTTGGGCATAGATTTCCAGTGTTTCGTTGGCAATCCGCCGTTGCTTATCCGGGCGTAGGTGCTGCAGGGTGCGCATATTATGCAGCCGGTCAGCCAGCTTGACAATCATTACCCGGATGTCCTTGCTCATCGCTAGCAGCAATTTTCGGTGAGTATCCGCCATCTGTTCCTTGTTAGACTTGTAATGAATCTTGCCCAGCTTCGTATCGCCGTCAACGATGTTGGCAATCGTTGGCCCAAAGAGCTCACCGATATCATCTAGCGTGGCACCGGTATCTTCGACGATATCATGCAGGTAACCGGCGCAAACAGTATCGGGATCCATGTGAAGGTTGGCCAAAATCCCAGCAACTTGGATCGGGTGGATAATATATGGCTCGCCTGACTTTCGCCGCTGATCATGGTGGGCAACCGCAGCAAAGTGGTATGCCCTTTCCACTTTATCCACGTGTTCTTTATTCATATAGGTCCGGCAGATGTTGGCCACATCTTCGTGAGTCAGCTCACGGGATTCTTCTTTTTTACTAACTGCCATCGAACTTCCTCCCTTCTGGTCATCCTAATGCTGGAAACGATGGTTAGTCATTGACCAGCTGAGATAACTGATCCCGAGATAGAACAGTGCAAAGTAACGGGTATATTTCGGTAAAAATTGGTAATCGACCACAAAAAAGATGACCGGCATTGCAAAAATCCACCAACCGGACTGCTGACGTTTAGCCAGTGATTGACCAAGCCACCAGCTCAGTAGCCCGTTGATGATAAACAATACCCAGCCAACTAGCTTGGCCCGGTTGATAAATGGTAAATAGCGACCCAGAAGCGGTAAAACTGCTGCCCCGCAAATCATTGCCAACCACCACTGCCAGCCAAGATTAGAAATTCCCTGTCGAACCCGTTTTAACATGCCAATAAACTGCTCCTTTAACATCTTATTTAATGGAGAATATTTTACCACAAAGCGGCGGCTTAGCCATTCAATTCTGTCTGATAGGAGACAGCACTTAAAAAGTAGAGCGGGGCCGTTTCCGTCCGCAGAATCCGCGGCCCGAGCCCAACGGCTTCTACACCTTGAGCTGTCATCTGGTCAACTTCCTGCTTGGAAAGCCCGCCTTCTGGGCCAAAAAACGCTAGCAGGTGCTGGCCCCCCTGAAGGCCAACCAGGGCCTTTTTTAAACGACTCACTTCGCCTTGCTTGGCTGACTCTTCCCAGGCCACCACCGCGACGTCGCTGGGAAAGTCCCGCAAAACATCCTGCCAACTGTCGCGATATTCGACCTGCGGTTGAACTACCCGGTGGGACTGTTCCGCAGCCCCGTTAGCAATTTTTTGCAGGCGGGCAATTTTTTTAGCCCGCCGCGACGGGGACCAGTGGCTCACTGCGCGCTGGCAGTCAAAGAAAACAATCCGGTCAGCCCCGAGCTCGGTCCCCTTTTGAACAATCAGCTGTGGTTTTTCCTTTGTCTTGGGTAGCCCGCAAGCAATCATGACGGTCACCGGCAACTCCGAGTAGTCAACCAGTGGACGAATGGTCTTCACTGTCGCCGGTTGCAGGTTGGTCACCGTTGCCAAGTATGGCTGGTGACCAGCCAGGACGATTTCAACCTGGTCACCGACCGCCGCCCGCATGACGTCCACCAAGTGGTGGCTAATGTCTTTGGGGAGCAAGATTTTGTCACCCGGCTGGGCATCGGGAACAAAGTAACGTTGCACTAGTAATCTTCCTCCTTTGTTGGCCGGTGAGCGATGATGCCATACCAGTCATCAATGCGCATCGTTTCGTCGATGATAAAACCCTGGTCAGACAGGTGCTGGGCAACCAAGTCTTGCTTGTCAGCAATAATCCCGGATAACAAGAGCTTGCCGCCAGCCTTCAGATTCTGCCAGGCTTGCGGAATCAGTGGAACAATGATTTCAGCCAGGATATTAGCCACGATTAAATCCACCTTGGCATTGATACCGTCTAACAGGCTGTTAACTCCCAGTTTGACGTCCTTTGCTGCCGTATTAAGGGCCAGGTTCTCCTCGGCAGACTTCACCGCGGTCTCATCAATATCGTAGGCGACCACCTGTCCAACACCGAGTAGTTTAGCCGCAATACTCAGCACCCCAGAACCAGTGCCAACATCGATCATTGACTCACCACCGTGAACAACAATTTCTAGCGCCTGAAGCATTAGCCGGGTTGTCGGGTGGGTCCCTGTCCCGAAGGCCATCCCCGGATCCAGGGTAATAATCTTTTCACCCGCTTGGACCGGCTGGTAGTCTTCCCACTTTGGACCCACCGTCAGCTGGTTTGTCACCCTTACCGGGTGGTAGTACTTTTGCCAAACCGTTGACCACTGTTCATCCTTAATTCCCGCTGCCGAAACTTTTGCTGGTGCTGGGTCTAACCCATAATCACTCAGCTGGTCGACCCTTTGCTGGATTTGCGGGATCAGTTCCGGAACAAAGGTCTTCGGCGGAAAGTAGCCAGTCAAGGCTGCCCCTTGTTGGCGGTGCGGCAATTCAGCCGGATCGACGATTTCGCCGCGCTTACCAAAGCGGCCTGCCGACAGGTGGGCGTAGTCGGTGGCGTTGTCAATCTGGACGCCGCTCGCCCCAGCTTCGGTCAGGATGTTAGCGACCGCATCGACTACTTCATTACTTGTTTCAACTTCAATTGCTGTCCATTCCATTGCCAATTCCCCGCTTTCTGAAATAAAAGGAGCGCATGACAAAACGTCGTGTGCCCCTCTTGCTTAATTTTCAGCGTTCGTTTTTTCTTCCTGTTTGCGCAAACGCTTTGCCCGCTTCTTTTCCATATGATGCTGAAGGTAGTCAATCATTTCCGTTTCAGTCTTAAAGATCCGTGGGTGCTGCTGGTGGTGCAGCCGGACATCGATCTCGTTGATCTTCAGCCTACCGGTCCAGGTATGGGAGTAGCGAATGATTACTCGGTTATTTAGACGGTGCTTGCCAAAGCGAAAAACATAAATATGCTGTGGTGTCATCATCGGTCGGATATATTCTTTATGGTAAGTCAAGTCATTGTCACGCATAAATCGTTTGGTCCGATTGAGCATGTAATCATCTCCTCCTTTCATATCTTCTCTATCATGCCAGTCTCAATCACGACAGGCTATTTATATCTGTAACATTGTATCACAATTGCCCTTCTTTGCCAAAGCCGATGCTACCGACGTTTCATCGAGAATTTTTTCTTTCGTCATTTTTAAATGATGATATAATTGTGGCGTTAGTATTTGATATACACTAACCATCTGGTTGAAAGAAAGGGAGATTAACACATGTCTAAGAATCATCAAAAAGTTGTCTTAGTCGGTGACGGTGCCGTTGGTTCAAGCTACGCTTTTGCAATGGCCCAACAAGGACTGGCAGAAGAATTTGCCATCGTCGACATTATTAAGAAGCGGACTGAGGGTGACGCCCTCGACCTTGAAGACGCTACTGCCTTCACCGCCCCAAAGATTTTCTACTCAGCTGACTACGACACTTGCAAGGATGCTGACCTGGTTGTCATTACTGCCGGTGCCCCACAGAAGCCTGGTGAAACCCGTTTGCAACTGGTTGACAAGAACCTGAAGATCATCAAGTCTGTTGTTGAACCAGTGATGAAGAGCGGCTTCAACGGTATTTTCGTGGTTGCTGCTAACCCGGTTGACATCCTGACCTACGCCGTTCAAAAGATTTCCGGCTACCCACGCAACAAGGTTGTTGGCTCCGGGACTTCCCTGGACTCCGCTCGTCTGCGTGTTGCCCTGGCCAAGAAGTTCAACGTTTCCCCACTGGATGTTTCTGCTAACATCATGGGTGAACACGGCGACTCCGAATTTGCCGCTTACAGCAGCGCTACTATCGGTGGCAAGCCGGTTCTGGACATGGCCAAGGAACAAGGTGTTTCAATGGACGAACTGCTGAAGATCGAGGACGACGTTCGGAACAAGGCTTACGAAATTATTAATCGCAAGGGTGCAACCTTCTACGGTGTTGCTACTGCCCTGATGCGGATTTCACGCGCTATCCTGCGTGACGAAAATGCCGTTCTGCCAATTGGCGCACCAATGAATGGCGAATACGGTCTGAAGGACCTCTACATCGGCTCCCCAGCAGTGGTTAACGCTTCTGGCGTTGCTTCTGTACTGGAAGTTCCGTTGGACAACCGTGAAAAGAAGGCCATGGCTTCCTCAGCTGAAACGCTGGAAAAGGTTGCCAAGAATGGGATGGCTAAGTTGGGTTACTAATTAACCAACTCATTTAAATGCAAAACAGCGAGGATCACTTGATCCCCGCTGTTTTGTTATTAATAACGGTTTATTTTGCGCCATGGCTGAAATATTGTGCAGCTTTGATGGCGCGCTGCCAGCCAGCATAGTGTTGGTCTGCCTCTTCCCGGCTAAATTGCGGTGCAAACTGGGCACCAATCTTGCTGTAATTTTTCAACTCTTCCTGGTCACTCCAGAAATCAACCGCCAGTCCGGCAAGGAAGGCCGCCCCGAGGGCCGTCGTTTCTTCCATCTCCGCCCGCTTGATCTGCGTTTGCAAAATATCTGCCTGGAATTGCATCAGGAAGTTATTCCGCGAAGCCCCACCGTTAACGGTCAGGCTGTCCAGCTCAAGACCGGTGTCCTTGACCATTGTGTCCACCACGTCACGGGTCTGGTAGGCAATTGCTTCCAGCGTCGCACGAGTAATTGCCCCGCGCGAACTTCCCCGCGTCAGTCCAAACATGGCGCCGCGAACTTCCTGGTCCCAGTACGGAGCGCCCAAGCCGGTAAATGATGGTACAACGTAAACACCACCGGTGGTCTTCGCATCAACTGCCATCTTTTCCGACACACTGGCGTTATCGAAGAACTTCAGCCCGTCACGTAACCACTGGACAGCCGAGCCGGCAACGAAAATACTACCTTCCAAAGCGTAGTTAACGTCGTCTTTCAAGCCGTAGGCAATGGTCGTCAGCAGGCCGTTGGCTGATAAGGTCGGTTCCTTACCAGTATTCATCACAATGAATGCACCAGTTCCGTAAGTATTTTTAACGGAACCCTTCGTGAAGGCAGTCTGCCCAAACAGTGCCGCCTGCTGGTCCCCAGCGATCCCGCAAATTGGGATCTGAACCCCGAAGAAGTGGTAATCACCGGTATAACCATAAACTTCCGACGAAGATTTCACTTCCGGCAGCATAACCTTCGGGATGTCCAATAGTTTAAGGATGTCCTCATCCCAGGCCAGCTGATGGATATTAAACAGCATGGTCCGGCTAGCATTGGTAACGTCAGTCGCATGGACCTTGTGCCCGCTGAGGTTCCACAAAAGCCAGCTGTCAATGGTCCCAAACATCAGGTCACCATTTTCGGCCTTCCGGCGCGCTCCAGCCACGTGGTCCAGAATCCATTTGATCTTGGTGGCCGAGAAGTAGGAATCAATGACCAGGCCGGTTTTTTGGTGGATCATATCGGCATAACCATCTGCCGTCAGCTTTTCGGCAATACTGCTTGTTTGTTTTGATTGCCAAACAATCGCGTGGTAAATCGGCTTGCCGGTGTGACGATCCCAAATAACTGTCGTTTCCCGCTGGTTGGTAATCCCGATACCGACGATCTTATATGGTTTAATCGCCGACTTAATCATTACATCCGAAATCACCGCCTGAACACTATCCCAGATTTCCATGGCATCGTGCTCCACCCAGCCCGGGTGTGGGAAGTACTGGGGGAACTCGCGCTGGGACATTGCCACTTTACGACCCTGGTGGTCAAAAATAATGGCCCGGGAGCTAGTGGTCCCCTGATCGATTGCCATGACATACTGCTGTTCGTTCAACTTCGTTCATCCTTTCACACAAAAAACGGCCTTATTATTTTAATCATCATACCATAACCGACCAGGAAGCGCTTAATTATCTTTGCCAAGAGTCGTTTGCAGCTCATAC
>DXGK01000027.1 GCA_019113965.1 Candidatus Limosilactobacillus merdipullorum | reverse complement strand
ACTAAGGCAACAGGGCTTTCCTAATTTGGCACGGGTGCATCATTACCAGCATGATAAACTAAAGGACGAGATTTAATTGAGAAATGAGGACGACCGCTAATGGCAAGGCGTAAAAGAAAAACAACTCGACGAAAAAGGTCACCGCGAAAAAAAGAAAGTTTTGCTGAAAAGTACCTGGCAAACTTAGTAGCAGCATTAGTGGCACTATTACTGCTGGTCGGTTTATTTCATCTCGGAGCCCTTGGTAACCTGGTGAAGGGGCCATTTAGCATTCTGGTGGGGCATACTGCCCCCGTGTTGATTGTGATTTGTCTGATCAATGCGTTATCAGTGATGTTCACCAGTCACTTTCCACGGATTAAAGGGCGATTAATTGCCGGCTTGATCGTGGCCTATTGCGGCTTATTATTGTTTTTCCACGCGCAAATGTTCGACGAACTGGGCCGCCATACCGATTTTATTCGGCTCAGCTGGGATAACATCAACCGCTTCCTGTTTAATGATGATTCGACGGTCAACATTGGTGGCGGGATGATCGGTGCTTACCTTTACGCGGGTAGCTGTTACCTGATTGCGCAGACTGGAACCAAGGTGTTGGCATGGCTGTTAATGCTGGTGGGGATTTCAATCTTTTTCGCGTTACCGGTGGATAAAATCATGTTGTACCTTCGCCACTTGCTAGCTTGGTTGCGCGGTCAAACCGAAAAGGCGAAGGAGCATCACCAGCAGCGGGTGGAAAAACGGCAATCCCATAATGAGGCAAAAACCCAACGTCATCTGCCACAGCCTTCGTCAATGACTGATACTTCGGCTCAACAAGAAACACCGCAACGGCAGAAAGACGATCAACCAGCAGCTAAGCCGCATCAAGAGCCGCAGATCAAAGTAGCTCAGCCAACAATCAACCAGGCCGAAAGCTGTCCACAAAGTGTTGCGGATGGGGGCAAGCAAGAAAGCGATAATGATGTTGATCTACCAATGGCTGATGCGGAAGAGCAGGCAGATGACGATTACCAACTGCCGCCTCTCAGCCTGTTGACCAAGACACCACCAACCGATCAGAGCTCTGACTTGAAGCTGATTAAAGCAAATACGAAGAAACTTCAGGACACCCTTCAGTCCTTTGGTGTTGATGCCACGGTTGAAAATGTTAACCTGGGGCCATCGGTTACCAAGTATGAATTGCGGCCGGCAGTGGGGGTGAAGGTCAGTCGGATTACCCACTTGGCTGACGACTTAGCCTTAGCGTTGGCGGCCCGTGATATTCGGATTGAAGCACCGATTCCGGGGAAGTCATTGATCGGCATCGAAGTGCCCAATAAAAATGTTGCTACCGTTGGCTTTCGTGACATGCTGGAAAGTACTCCTCACGATGAACGCCCGCTGGATGTTCCTCTCGGGCGGACGGTCACCGGCGACGTGATGACAGCTGACTTAACGAAAATGCCTCACCTGCTAATTGCCGGGGCAACCGGGAGTGGGAAGTCGGTGGCAATTAACGTTATCTTGACCAGTATCTTGATGAAGGCCAAGCCACACCAAGTGAAATTATTACTGATTGACCCAAAGAAGGTTGAGTTAAGTGTCTACAACGATATCCCCCACTTACTGACACCAGTGGTTTCCGACCCGAAAAAAGCGGCACGGGCACTGGGAAAGGTGGTCAGCGAAATGGAACGGCGCTACGAGCTATTTTCCAATTTTGGTGTCCGCAATATCAAGGGCTATAACAGCTTGGTTAAGCAGCAGAATGCCAAGGATCCCCAGAAACCACAGCCTTACTTACCACTAATTTTGGTGGTAGTGGATGAATTATCCGACTTGATGATGACGGTCAGTCACGATGTGGAAGACGCCATTGTCAGAATCGCCCAGATGGGGCGGGCAGCCGGAATTCACATGATCCTGGCAACCCAGCGTCCATCTGTCGATGTCATTACTGGATTAATTAAGGCCAATGTGCCGTCGCGGATGGCCTTTGCAGTCTCCAGCGGTGTTGACTCGCGGACCATCTTGGACAGCAATGGGGCTGAAAAGCTGCTGGGCCGCGGTGACATGCTCTTCCAGCCGATTGATAAGAACAAGCCTGTCCGGGTTCAGGGCGCCTTTATTTCTGACCATGACGTTGAGGCGGTTGTTGACTTTATCAAGAAGGAGCGGCCAGCCGAATACGACCAGAAGATGGTTGTCAGTGACGCCGAAATTAAGCAGGAAGAGGCGGACGACGAGACTGATGAACTGTTCGATGATGCCGTTAAATTTGTTGCTGATGCTCAGCGGGCATCCACGTCGTTATTACAACGCCGTTTTCGGATTGGTTATAACCGAGCTGCCCGGATTATTGACGAAATGGAAAACCGGGGAATTATTGGACCGGCCAATGGTTCAAAACCGCGTGAGGTTTATAAAAATCCTGCTAATGATTCATCAACAGATGAACAGCAATGATGATTAATGAGTAATAAAAAAGTCCCCGCACCTTCACAGATGCGGGGACTTGCGTTTTTCTCAGATTTCGTGAACCTAATCCAACCCTAAGGCCGCTACTGCGCTGAACAGTAAGGAGCCAAGCATGGCGATCAGCATCAGCCAAACAACGACCATCGTAATTTTTTGAAAACGTGTTTT
>DXGK01000026.1 GCA_019113965.1 Candidatus Limosilactobacillus merdipullorum | reverse complement strand
TTGGCACATGCTGCCTGGACACGTGAAACTAATTCGTTCATGGCATGTCCTCGCAATCGTTAGTGTTGTAATTTGTCCCAAATAATGACCTTGCCGGCCTTTAATGACTTAGGTACGTCGATAATCCGCTGGTTAGAACTCCCCCGAAATTGCAGGGTCAAGTCCTTTTTTGACAGCAGGAAGCGGCCGTCAACCAGGATGTCACACATGCTCAGTAATTCCTTCTTGTCGTCAGAATCCTTCAGCAGTTCATCCCAGTAATACCCAGACCAGGCCCAGATGTCCTTTTTGTGGCCGAATTCCTTGCGAACCCGCTTGCAAAGCTTAATGAGGATTGGCGTATTAAGGAATGGTTCCCCGCCAAGCAAAGTCAAACCCTGAACATAGTCATGGCTGAGGTCCTCAATAATCTGGTCTTCTAGTGCCTGGGTGTAGGGCTGACCATAGTGGAAATTCTGCGCCGCTTTGTTGTAGCAACCGGGACAGTTGAAGAGGCATCCGCTGACATAGATACTGCAACGAACCCCTTCACCGTCAACGAAGTTAAATGGCTTATAGTCGGCGACGTAACCCAACGAATGATCCTTAGCCAACCATTCCTTTGGCTTGGGGTTATTCGGTTGACGAACCCGGTGATGTCTTTCCTTTACTTCAGTCAATTGCGGATTCCTCCTTAGTTAGCGTGACTGTGGTGCTGAATCCGGACGTTATCTGCCTGCTTATCACGTTCAAAGCGAGCAACGTTGGCAATCATCTGAGAGTCCATGTGCTTGACACGGTGGATGATTTCTTCGTGACGACCGTGAACCATTGGCCGTTGCTGAGGGTTCCCCAGGTAACCACAGGTCCGCTTAACCACGTCACAGGTGGCTGGGTCACTGTTACCGCATTGTGGGCACTTGAAGCCACGGGCAGTGGCTTTGAATTCGCCCTTGAACCCGCACTTGAAGCACTGATCAATGCTGGTGTTAGTACCCAGGTAGCCGACGTGGTCGTATGCCCAGTCCCAAACAGCTTCCAGGGCCTTCGGGTTTTGACGCAGGTTCGGGTATTCGCAGTAGTGAATGAAACCACCAGCAGCATCGTATGGGAAGTCTTCTTCAAATTCCAACTTTTCAAATGGTGTTGGGTGCTTCCGAACATCATAGTGGAAACTGTTAGTGTAGTATTCCTTGTCGGTGATGTCTTCGATCCGGCCAAACTTCTTAATGTGATCCTGGGCAAAGGTGTCGGTCAGAGATTCTGCTGGCGTAGAGTAAAGACTAAAGTGGTAGCCTTCTTCCTTTTCCCATTCGGCACAACGGTTGTGCATAGCATGGGTAATCGACTTGGCGAAGTCATGAGCTTCCTTATTGTGCTCCCACTTTGGGCCATAGAAGGTCGTGCAGACTTCATAGAGACCGATGTAACCGAGCGAAACGGTTGCCCGGGAGTTCTTAAAGACTTTGTCAACGCTGTCGCCCTTCTTCAGGCGCTTGCCAAAGGCACCATACATGTACAGCAGCGGTGCGTTTTCTGGCTTAGCTTCCTTGGTTCGGGCAATCCGGTAATCCAGGGCAATCTTGCAGATGTTCATCTTTTCGTTAAAGATTTCCCAGAACAGCTTTTTATCACCCTTTGCTTCCAGGGCAATCCGTGGCAGGTTGACGGTGACAACCCCCAAGTTCATCCGTCCGGAGTTGACTTCCTTGCCGGTCTCAGGGTCCTTCCAACCCTGCAGAAATGAACGGCAACCCATTGGGGCCTTGAAACTACCGGTGATATCCTTGATCTTGTCGTACATCAACAGGTCCGGGTACATCCGCTTTGTGGAGCATTCCAGTGCCAGTTGCTTGACATCGTAGTTCGGGTCACCAGGATTCAGGTTCAGACCGCGCTTCAGGGTGAAGACCAGCTTTGGGAAGATCGCTGTCCGGTGTTCCCGGCCCAGTCCCTTAATCCGGATCTTCAAAATGGACTTTTGAATTTCACGGCAAATCCAGCTGGTCCCCAGACCAAAGTTAATGGTCGTAAATGGCGTTTGCCCCTGGCTGGAGTAAAGGGTATTGATTTCGTATTCCAGTGCCTGCATGGCATCGTAAATATCCTTCTTCGTCTTCGCCTTGGCAAAGGCTTCACGCTTTTCAGGAACGATCCATTCTTCGGCATCCTTCATGTGCTTTTCGTAGTTTAACTTGGCGTATGGTTCCAACACCTGGTCAATCCGGTTGCCGGTACAGCCACCATATTGCAATGAGGCAACATTGGCAATGATCTGTGACATTTGGGCCGTGGCCGTTTGGATTGAGTGTGGTGATGAAACCCAGGCGTTACCAATCTTGAACCCGTGCTTGAACATTTCATCAAAGTCAATCAAGCAGCAGTTAGTTTCCGGAGTAACAGGCGAGTAATCTAAGTCATGCCAGTGAATGTCACCACGCAGGTGTGCCTTGGCAACAATATCCGGCAACATCTTTAAACCAATTGCCCGGCTAACCATCCCGGCCTCCAGGTCCCGTTGAGTGTTAAAGACCTTTGAATCCTTGTTAGCATTTTCGTGGACAACCCGATCCTTGCGACCAAATAATTGCTTAACCTTCCGGGTTGCATCAGTGGCCTCAGCAAATTGCTTTTCGTCCATCTTGCGGTGGTCAATGAAGCTGGTTGCCAGTTCGTCATGACCTGCAAGGCGCAGACCTTCAACCATTAAATCAGCAATTTCGCTGGCCGAAGTCTGTTCAACGTCCGCCAACTGGTCGCAAAGATGGTTGGCAACCTTTTGCTGGGTTTCAGCATCAGCACCCAGGTTATCCAGAACCATCTCAATCTTGTACTGGTAAAAGGCCGTGACGGTCCCGCCACGTTTTTCAACCTTCATTGTTTTCAGGTTTTCCAGACCCGTTTGAATGCTTGTCTGTACCTTCATCGTCATTACCTCTCTGCCTTATATTTGAAAAATAAATTCCTTGATCTATGGCTAATGGGTTGTCTTACTCAGGGCCTCATTAGCTGACAATTAATATGTTATCCTGGCGCAAACACAAACACAAGATGTAGTGTTTATACATTTTGTCATCACCATATCTTGGGAATCTTTAAATATAACTAGGCGGCAATGATATTTAATCAATTGATAATCAACCAAATGCTTTACTGTCGCGGTTTATTAGATTGATTTATCAGTTAAAAGATTTCGACGTCAAGAATAGTCATTCCGTGTTGTACTATTTTTTCGTTCGATAAACGAATTGAAACTTTTTTATGCATGCACTGTTTTTCAGATGTTTCAAGCAAATCGCGTCACAACGCTGTTTTAGGACTGTTAGTAAATGTATAAACGTCCAAAACCCCTTCATACGGCCAAACAGACGGATACCAAATTGTTTTGTTTGACCCACAGATTGTGGTTGGAAACCTTCAATTTGTGTAAAAAAACTAGGTGGCACTAATCATGTCACCTAGTTTTTGTGATTGATATGTTTATGCAGTGGACAACCTTAACCTGCAACAGTGTACTTCTTACTCATCTTGGCTTCTAAGTAGTTTAACAGCAGAGAAAGTGCCTGAGTAATTACGAAGTAAATTGCGGCAGCAACTAACAGAGGTGGAATGAAGTTGTAAAGCGTCCCACCTACACCAAGGGCTTCGGCGGTAACTTCTTGAACACCAATATAGAACAGCACTGAGGATTCCTTAATCAAGGTAATAAATTCGTTACCCATGGCAGGTAATGTATTCCGCAATGCCTGTGGCAAGATAATGGAGAACATCGTCTGCCGCTGGCTCATCCCTAACGACAAGCCTGCCTCGGTCTGCCCTGCTGGAATCGAAATGATCCCGGACCGGAAGATTTCGGAAGTGTAGGCACCTGAGTTAAGCCCTAGTGCAAGGGCACCAGGAATAATCCGATCAAGCCCGGAACCCAGCACCTGCACATCCGGCAGTGGCAGGGTCTTGGACAAGAAGTAGTAAACCAGCATGACTTGAATCATTGATGGCGTCCCCCGGACGATTGAAACGTAAATCCGGGCAATCCACGAAATCACTTTGACGTTAGACATCCGCATCAGGGTCATCAAAAGACCAACCAGGAACCCAATCAGCACCCCGATCACGGAGATCAGCAGGGTTTGCAGCGTCCCCTGTAAGAACATTGGCCAATAGTGGCCGAGAAAACTAAACATATTAATCACCTTTTTCTACTATTATTTACCGTACTTTTCTTGTTGTTGCTGAGCCTTCTTAAACATCTTGTCTAACTGACCGGTCTTTTGCAGGTGGGTAATTTCCTTATTAATCTGCTTCTTCAGGGCTGGTTCGTTCTTCGGAATAGCAATGTTCAAGTACTTCAGTGAGTTTGGCACCTTCATGTTGTACTTAGCTAGGGCGTAATCATTCGGGTACTTCTTCACGTACTGTTCGGCAACCGTCGTCGCTAAGATGACCCCATCCAGCTTGCCGGCCTTCAAGTCAGTGGTCAAGCCAGTCGTTAAGCTTTCCGTGACGATGTGGGCATCAGTTTCACTCTTCCCCAGAGTTTCTTGAGTGGATGACTGTTGTGCACCGAGGTTGGCACCTTTAGTGTCTGCCTTAGTGTTGAACTTATTGGCATCGGACTTCTTAACCAGGATCTTTTCAGATTCCGTGTAATATGGCTTTGAGAAGTCCACGGCGTTTTCACGCTTCTTGGTCTTGGTCATCCCGGCAAGGACCAGGTCAACCTTGTGGTTCTGCAATTCGCTGATCAGCGACGGGAATTCAATGTTTTGCACCTTCAGCTTAACGCCCATACTCTGAGCAATCTTCCGGGCCACCATGATGTCATAACCCATGATGACCTTCTTACCGTTACGCATAACCGGGAACTCAAACGGGGCAAAGTCGGCTGACGTCCCAATTGTCAGTGTACCCTTATCCTTAATCCGCTTCACACTATTGTCTGCTGATTGTTTACCGCAACCAGCCAGGCCGCCAACCAACAGTGCAACGACTGCTAAGCCGGCTAACAGCTTTTTCTTAAATTTCATTATTCTTCCTCCCCTGCTTATTTACAGCACCTGTTTTTGAAT
>DXGK01000025.1 GCA_019113965.1 Candidatus Limosilactobacillus merdipullorum | reverse complement strand
ACAATGAAGAAAAGTACACCCACATGCTTTACGATACCGTTGGTTGGACCGATGACGTTTTGACCTTTATCCGTTACAACGCTAACAAGGCCCTGATGAACCTTGGTCAGGAACCACTGTTCCCTGACACGAGCTCGGATGTCAACCCCGTCGTCATGAACGGCATTTCCACGACGACCTCCAACCATGACTTCTTCAGCCAGGTCGGTAACGGTTACCGTTTAGGTGCTGTGGAAGCCATGAACGATGACGACTACCACGTTAAAGACCCTAACCACAAATAAAGTTACTGGACGGCTGAACGGCCGTCCTTTTTGCTTGCCCACTCAACTGTAGACCAACCGTTAGTCGATCCTTTATAATAAATGCAGAAAGGTGGCGAACTAAATGACAGTTGATTTAGCCAAAGTCAAAGAGCAGGTCGCCCAGGGGTCTAACGAACTCCTGGAACAGGCCAAACTCTCTAAGGGGGCCATTTTCGTCCTCGGTATTTCTACCAGTGCAATTGCCGGTGCCAAGATGGCCAGTGCGCCTTCTGCAAAAATCGGCAAGGCGGTGGTTGACACCCTCTACGACATTCTGCAACCCCAGGGAATTGAGTTAGCAGTTGAAGGCTGTGTCGAGATTAACCGTGCCCTCACCGTTGAACGCCGGGTAGCTGAGAAGCACCATCTTGAGATCGTGACGGTTTACCCATCGATGAGGGCCAGTGGTGCCGCTCAAATTGCTGCTTTCCAACGTTTCGACGACCCGGTCGAAGTAGAACACATCACGGCAGATGCAGGAATGGACATTGGTGACTGTGACATTGGAATGCATATTCGCTTTGTTCAGTTGCCGGTACGGACGTCAATCGACACCGTTGGTCAGGCTCACACCCGTTTCATGAGCTCACGGCCAAAGCTGATCGGTGGTGCCCGTGCAAATTACAAGTGGGAGCCATTTGATTAATTACCTGACAGACAAAAACCGCTTAGGATTCAGCGCTGAATCCTAAGCGGTTATTTTACTTATGCCAGTGCCGCAGGATGACCTTTCGCAGCTCATCAACGGCAATGAGGACAAATGGAATGCATGCCAAGATGATCCAGTGGTGTCCCAGCAGCGGCGCAGTCCCGAAGACACTCCGTAAGAACGGCACGTTGCAAATGCACAACAAGAGAATAATTTCAAAGAGAATCCCAATAAAAATCATTGAATTGTCCCAAAAATGCTTGTTGAACATGGTGTTCCGCTGGTAACGGATGTTCAAAACAGCGGCAATCTGGCAGAAGATAATCGCTGCCAGCGTCATCGTCGTTGCTTGACTATAATCAAGCCCACTCGACGCCAAATTTGGCCAAACGTGGCCATTCCAGTAGTTGTCTGCAAAGTACGCCGCCGTGGAAATAATCGATGCTAGTAAGCCATACCAAGCAAAGGCCTTTAGTAACAGGTTTTTATTGATCAAGTGCGACTTTGGCGAACGTGGTGGTTGGTCCATAACACCTTTTTCGGCATTTTCCTTTCCCAACCCGATTGCTGGAATCAGGTCGGTCCCGAGGTCAACGGACAGGATCTGCATGACACTCAACGCTAGCGGAATGGTCCCGCCACTCAGCAGGAAAAGCACTGACGGTAATGCTTCCGGCTCGTTTGAGTTCAGAATGTACAACAGGAACTTTCGAATATTGGCATAGACACCACGGCCCTCACGAATGGCCGCCACGATTGAAGCAAAGTTGTCATCCGTTAGAATCATGTCAGCAGCTTCCTTTGCGACGTCAGTTCCCGTCAGACCCATGGCAACACCAATGTCAGCCTTTTTCAGCGCTGGCGCATCATTGACACCGTCACCCGTAACGGCAATGACTTCACCCATTGATTGCAGTGTGTGGACAACCCGGTACTTTTGTTCAGGTGTCATCCGGGCAAAGACGATTTCGCCCTTCAACTTTTCCTTCAACTCGTCATCGCTCATTTTCTTGAGTTCTGGCCCCGTAACGACTGCTAACGGTTTGTGCGGATCCACAATCCCAATGTTTTGGGCAATGCTCTTAGCGGTCAGCCCATAGTCACCAGTAATCATAATGATCTTAATGTGGGCGCGGTGGCAAGATTCGGCGGACTTGCGAACTTCTTCGCGCGGTGGGTCAACCATCACTGACAGACCGATAAAGGTGAGGTCCTTTTCAACGGTTTTAATCGTTGCCTGCGATAAGTCATTATCCATTTCGTCCGGCAGCCGCCGACCAGCAACCGCCAGTACCCGGAGACCCCGCCGAGCATAGCCGTTATTGGCGTCCATCACCTGCTGCTTCAGTTCGGCGGTCAACGGCACTACCTGCCCGTTCAACAGACAGGTACTGCATTGCTCAATGACGCGGTTGGGCGCACCCTTGGTCGCCACGTTAAACTGGTGCTGCGCATCAGACTTCAAAATGACCGTCATCATCTTGCGGTCTGAATCAAACGGCAATTCCTTGATTCGCGGTGTTGCCTGACGTTCAGCTTTGGGATCTAAGCCACCCTTTTCAGCTACCACTTCCAGGCAGGCCTCGGTCGGGTCACCCAGGATGGTGTAACGCTGATGGTGCTCATCAGGCGTCACAATCCGGGCATTGTCAACCAAAAGGTCGGCACGAAGTAATTCAAACAGCGTCTGGTCATGGTGAGCATCAATCTGCGTCGGCCCAATATGGATGTGACCCTTGGCCTGGTAGCCTTGACCAGTCACCTCATAACTGTGGTTGAGTGTCCACAGATGGGTCACCGTCATTTGGTTTTGCGTCAGTGTCCCGGTCTTATCGGAACAAATCACCGAGGCAGACCCGAGAGTTTCAACACTCGACAATCTCTTCACGAGGGCATTCTTCTTCGCCATCCGTTGAACCGCTCCGCCAAGGACAAAGTAACGGTTGGCAGCAGCCCTTCAGGAATAAATGCCACAATCATCCCCAGGGCAAAGATAAATGACTTAACCAGTGGGTAATGAACAACAAAGGTGGCAAGCAGGAAGAAAACCACACTGATGGAAACGGCCAGAATGGAGAGCTGCTTCGTCAGCACGCTCAGTTCCTTTTGCAGAGGACTGCTGTCTTCCTTGACGTTCTGAGTCAGGGTCGCAATTTGACAAAAATCGGTGTTCATCCCGGTCTTGATGACGACCCCCTTTGCATTGCCTTTCACGATAGTGGTCCAGGAACAGATAATGTTGCTCAATTCGTAATGATTACCACTAATCATCTTCACTGGCCGGGCGTTCTTGTTGACCGGGTTGACTTCGCCGGTCAGCGATGACTAGTTCACTTGCAGGCTGGTTGCTTCAATCACCCTCATGTCTGCTGGCACATCGTCACCTTCTTCGACGAGGACAATGTCTCCCGGAACCAATTCCGTCGATAACACCTTTTCTTCCTTGCCGTTACGAATCACTCAGCTGTAGGAAGGCATCATTGAATTCAGCGCCTCGGTGGCCTTGTCGGCCTGGTATTCTTGCCAAAAACTGAAGCAACCGTTAATGACGTTGACCATCCAGATGGCAATCCCGAGTTGCAGCAGCTTAGCGCAGAAGGCGATAATCCCGGCAACCCATAGGAGGCACGCCATCGTACTGGTAAAGTTACTTAAGAAGCGTTGCTACATTGGCACACCCTTGGGCTTTTGTAAAACGTTCTTGCCATACTTAGCTTGCCGCGACTGTATCTCAGAATCAGAGAGCCCGTGAGCAGAAGTGTTTTCCTGCTGGTAAATGGCAGAGGTATCAGTTAATAATGCGGCTTGGTTAATCTCATCTTGTTCGGTTGTCGATTGACGTTCAGCACTCATCTCATAACATCTCCTCAATCCCGCTGACCAATGCTTGCCAGCCTCTTGAGGCTTTGGCTACATGGAATATGTTAACGGCCAGCGGCACCGCAGAAATGATCAACGTTATCGTTGTCACAATAGTTTTTGTCAGTCGTCCCCGTGCATCACCAGTCCGCCAGCCAAGAAAATTTCGTCGCGGTTGACGAACTGGTGCTAGCTTGCAAGTAACGAATCAGTTTCTTTTCGTTCGGGGCGAATTAAAAAGAGGTAATTAAATTATCTCGCTTTACTTTTTTCGCTATTCTCCCGCTCGCTTCGCCTCCATTATATGCACAATTGGTCAGTCCGGTAATTGAAATGGGCTGACAATTCCCAGTAAATGTACAAAAAAGAAACAACCGTGCCAATATTAAATATCTAGCAGTCCAAAATAAAAAGACCATTGGTCCTATTTCCAACGGTCTTAAATTAGCGAACGATGTTCATTCACCGTTCTTACTTGTCGTCCTTTTTATCCTCATCGTTTTCTTTGTAAACGTCGGAGTAGTCAGCGTTGACCGAAGCGCTTGCCAAAGCATCCAGGTCTACCTTGGTGTTTGGATCGCCATAGACAGTTTCCGAACCAGTCAGCTTTTGGTCATTACTACCGTCCTTGATTGCCGCTGGAATATGAATCCGTGCAGAAATCTTGTTGGCATCCAGGCGCCAAACGGCCACCTTACCAAGCATCCGGTCGGTATACTGTGGGTGGTTCTTGATGTAGTGGTCAGTCATTACTTCCAAGCCGTGGATCATCTCCTGGTGGTCGGTCACCTTGGTGACAATCCCCTGACCAATAACACTCTTGAACTTGGCGCTGTAGTGGAACGGCTTAGGCACCAGCAGGAATTCCTGCCCGCCGTCCAACTCGAACCCAACATGCGGGTCCGCCGCCAGCAGTCGGCCAGTAGTATGGGAATCATCGCCATGGAACCAGAATGTGTACTGACCATCGACTTCTTCGTAGCCAAAGTGAACCGGCGTTTGATAAATACTTTCACCATCGTGCATCCCGATGACCAATACTTCCATGTCGTCCAACACCTGGTTAATATGTTCATGATCAAAGTATGTATCTGCTTTCATGAATAACAACTCCTTTAATTGGTTGGTTTACCATTTAATTGTACCAAAAAAGCGATTACTGTTCATTCCTAAAAAGCCAGTTTTGACCAGCCCAGTGGTTAAGCGGCATAAATGCCTTGCCAATATTGAGCGGGTGATCAATCGCTGCGGCCACAAAGTCATTAGCTTTTACAATCGCGTGTCGAACTTCACTACCCTTTGCTAACTCCGCCGCAATAATAGCCGAAAAAGTATCGCCGGCCCCGTTAACCTTCTTCCCCGGCATAAAGCGGTTCTTCAACCAGAATGACTGCCCGTCGGCGAGCAAGACCAGGGTGGTAATCCGCCTGTCCTGCCCGTGTTGCGGATGCTGACCCTTGATGACCACGTTCTGGGCACCTTGGCGTTGAAGTTGTCGCGCAGCATTCAGAAATGACCGTGGCGTCGTCAATGTCTGGCCAGTTAACTCTTGGGCTTCGGCAAAATTAGGGGTAATGACGGTGGCACTGGGAATGAGCAGGTCGCAAAAGGAGGAAAAGGCGTCATCTGCCAATAACCGATCCCCCTGCTTGGTCACAATCACTGGGTCAACCACCAGGGGCCCAAATTGCCCGTCCGCGCAATTATCCACCACTGTTTTGATCACCTCACTAGTGGCCAGCATTCCCGTTTTGACCGCCCGGATGGGAAAGTCTCGCTGAGCCAGCAACTGTTGTTGAATAAAGCTCACCGGCATGCCCTGCTCCGCAGTAATCCGGGTGGCATTTTCGGCAACCGCTCCCGTCAAGACGCTATGACCATAGACGTGATCGGCAAAAAAGGAATGCAAGTCCGCACTCATCCCCGCACTCCCGTTGGAATCCAGTCCCGCAATCGTTAAGGCCTCATTCACGACAAACACCCTCTTCATTATTAATAAATTTACAGTATCATAGATCCCTGACTTTTGCAGGCAAAATAAAAACCGCGAAGGGAAACCCCTCCGCGGTTGAAAAAGCAGTTAATGCCAGCCTGATTACTTCAGGGTAACAGTAGCACCGGCAGCTTCCAGCTTTTCCTTGATGTCGTTTGCTTCGTCTTCCTTGACGTCTTCCTTAACAGCCTTAGGAGCACCGTCAACGAGGGCCTTAGCATCCTTCAGACCAAGGCCAGTGATGTCCTTAACAGCCTTGATAACCTTAACCTTAGCTTGGCCAGGTTCAGTCAGTTCAACAGTGAAGCTGTCCTTAGCAGCAGCGTCACCGCCAGCAGCACCTGCAACTGCAACTGGAGCAGCAGCAGAAACGTCAAATTCGTCTTCGATAGCCTTAACCAGGTCGTTAAGGTCAGCAATTGAAGCTTCCTTCAGGGAAGCAATGATAGCATCTTTATCAAAAGCCATGTTAAATTTCCTCCAATATTATTGGTTTATTTTTGTTTTGGTTAAATTCAAGGTAAAAACTAATGACCAGCTTATGCGGCTTCGTTTTCCTTGTCGGCAACAGCCTTGACGGCCCGTGCGATCTTCCGCATTGGGTCGGATAGTGCAGATGCAAGCATGGACAGCAGTTCGTCCCGACTTGGCATCGTTGCGAAGGTGTTGATTTCATCGAGGGTCTTAACTTCCTTTTCGATGAAACCACCCTTGATAGTCAGTTGGTCGTGATCGTCAGCAAACTTCTTCAGAATCTTTGCTGGAGCGATTGGGTCTTCATCAGAGAAGGCAACGGCAGTAGGACCAACAAAGGTGTCCTTCAGGTCTTCGTAATCAGTACCTTCAACAGCGCGGTCCAGAACCTTGTTCTTGATAACGTGCATGTGAACGTCAGCATCACGGAGTTGCTTACGCAAATCGGTAATTTCGGCAACTGACAGACCACGGTAGTCAACAACGATTGCTGACTCAGCGTTGTTCAGCAGGTCAGTTGTTTGCTTAACGATTTCCGCCTTTTTAGCAATAGCAGCTTCACTCATTGATTTTCACCTCCTGTACACAAATTGAAGATTTGGATTAAAAAATCCCTATGACCGCAGACATAGAGAAGGAATTTCATTCTTCCTCGGCAGGCAGATCATTAAGGCTTTCGCCACCTGAGTCTTAGGCAGAGTCATATTTAAATCAACTATTAGACTTTAACATATTCCTTCTGAAATGACAAGGACAAAAAGACCCGTTTCGCTTTTGGCGAACCAGGTCTTCTTATTTCTTAAATGTTACTCATCGTTGCGGTTGGTCTCAACCGGGTGGACGTAGAATGAACGTGATTCCAGTGCCTTTAATAGGGCGTCAACCGTATCCAGCGCCGTCAAAAGTGGTACGTTATAGGAAATGGCCACTTGCCGGATAATGAACCCGTCGGAAGTCTTTTCCAAATCGTGGCCCATCGTATTGATAACCAGGTCGACCCGGCGATTTTCAATCGCCTTAAGGATATTGTGGGGACTGTTTTCATCCTCGTGAACCTTGGTAACCGTTTCGACGTGCATCCCGTGGCCCTTGAGAAACTTAGCCGTCCCGGCAGTCGCCATCATCCGGTAGCCGATCGTCGCAAATCGTTTGGCCAGTGGCAAGATCTTCTGCTTATCGTTGTCTTCGATAGTTAAAAGAACTGTCCCGTTATCCGGAATCTGCATCTTCGCACCGGCGAAAGCCTTCATCAGTGCCTTCTGGAAAGTCCGGTCAGCACCCATTACTTCACCGGTCGACTTCATTTCGGGCCCCAAGTAAGAGTCAACATCGGCCAGCTTGTTAAAACTAAAGACAGGTGCCTTAACGTAGACGTTATCTGGTTCAGGGGCCAGTCCGTTCTGGTAACCCTGTTCGGCCAGTGATTGGCCAAGGATAACCCGCGTCGCCACTTGCGCCATTTCGATTCCAGTAATCTTGCTTAAGAACGGCACCGTTCGACTGGCCCGCGGGTTAACTTCCAGGACGTAAACTTGGCCACGGCTGACGATGAACTGGATGTTCATGATCCCCACACACTTGAGGGCGATCGCCAGCTTGGTCGTGGCATCTACAATCTGCTGCTTAACATCGTCACTCAACGTTTGTGACGGGTAAACGGCCATGGAGTCACCAGAGTGCACTCCGGCGTGTTCAATGTGTTCCATAATTCCCGGTAGCAGGACCCGTTGTCCATCACAAATGGCGTCCACTTCACATTCGGTCCCGTCCAGGTAGGAATCAATCAGGATTGGGTGATCGGTTGCAATGTTAGCATTTTCGGTCAGGTATTCCTCCAGTTCATCATCGTTGTAGACGATTTCCATCGCCTTACCACCCAGGACATACGATGGCCTTACCAGTACTGGGTAGCCGATCTGATGAGCAGCATCAACGACACCCTGGTGAGTTGTGGCGGTGAGGCCAACTGGTTGGTGCAGCTGGAGTCGTTTGATGGTTTCGTCAAATTCTTCCCGGTCTTCGGCCTTGTCAAGGTCTGCCACTGTGGTCCCGAGGATTTTCACCCCGTGGTCACACAACCCAGCAGCCAGGTTAATTGCCGTCTGACCACCGAATTGAACGATGACTCCCAGTGGCTTTTCAATGTCAATGACGTTGAGGACATCTTCCAGCGTCAACGGCTCGAAGTACAGCTTGTCAGAAATCGAGAAGTCCGTCGAGACCGTTTCGGGATTGGAATTGATGACAATCGCCTTGTAGCCCAGTCGCTGAATGGCCCGCACACTATGAACGGTGGCGTAATCGAACTCCACCCCCTGACCAATGCGGATCGGGCCCGACCCGATAACCAGGACTGACTTAGGCGACAGCTGCTGACTTTCGTTTTCCCGGTCGTAGGTACTGTACATGTACGGCGTCTTGGACTCAAACTCGGCCGCACAGGTATCCACCATCTTATAAACCGGAGTTAGTTGGTGCCGCTTGCGTAGTTGGCGGACGTCATCAGCACTCGTTTGCCACAACCTGGCGATGGTCGGATCACTGAAGCCATAACGCTTAGCTTCCTTCAGGACTGCCAAATCGTTCGGATGGCTTGTGATTTCCTGTTCCATCTTGACGAGGTGGTCAACGATGTCGAGGAAGTACGGGGTAATCTTCGTCAGTTCGTGGACTGTTTGCAGCGAGTAACCACGACGGAAGGCTTCGGCCAGGTAAAACAGGCGGTCATCCTGGGCGTGAACTAATTTGTCTTCCAGTGCGGTGTCGGTCGCGGCGTGGGCCTTTGGTGAGTAGAGGTCCTTCACGTCAATTTCGAGCGAACGAACCGCTTTCTGCAGTGCTTCTTCGGCATTCCGCCCGATAGCCATTACTTCCCCGGTAGCCTTCATCTGGCTGCCTAAGCGGCGGTCAGCACGGGTGAACTTGTCAAATGGCCACCGCGGAATCTTGCAGACTACGTAGTCTAATGCCGGTTCAAATTCGGCGTAAGTTGTCCCGGTAACCGGGTTTTTGATCTCATCGAGGGTCAGACCGACGGCGATCTTGGCCGCCATCTTGGCAATCGGGTAACCAGTGGCCTTCGACGCCAGTGCTGATGACCGGGAAACCCGCGGGTTGACTTCGATGACGTCGTAGTGGTAGCTCTTGGGATCCAGTGCCAATTGAACGTTGCAGCCACCCTCGATCTTCAGCGCGCGGATCAGTTTGAGGGCACAGTCGCGCAACATCTGGTATTCACGGTCGGACAAGGTTTGCGATGGTGAAAAGACAATCGAATCCCCCGTGTGAATCCCCACCGGGTCAAAGTTTTCCATACAGCAAACGACCATCGCGTTATCAGCAGCGTCGCGCATCACTTCAAATTCGATTTCCTTATAGCCGGCAATTGACTTTTCAATCAAACACTGGGTGGCCGGCGAAAGGTCCAACCCGTTTTCAGCAATCCGGGCCAGTTCCGCCTTGTTTTTACAAATACCACCACCGGTCCCGCCCATGGTAAAGGCAGGCCGAACGATCACCGGGTAGCCGATCTTGTCGGCAAAGGCGAGTGCTTCATCGACCGTGCTGACGGTTTGTGACGCAGGCACCGGTTCACCTAACTTGAGCATCAACTCCTTGAACTTTTCCCGGTCTTCGGCTTCATCAATCGAATCCAGCTTCGTTCCCAACAACTCAATGCCAAGTTCATCCAGGATTCCCGACTTGGAGAGTTCCACCGCCAGGTTCAAGCCAATCTGACCACCCAGAGTTGGGAGGATGGCATCCGGGTATTCCTGTCGAATAATCCGTGAGACGGAATCAACCGTCAATGGTTCGATGTAGACCTTGTCGGCGATTTCGGTGTCGGTCATGATCGTCGCCGGGTTAGAGTTCACCAGCACCGTTTCATAGCCTTCTTCGCGTAGAGACAAGCAGGCCTGGGTTCCGGAATAGTCGAATTCGGCCGCCTGGCCAATGATGATCGGGCCGGACCCAATCACCATAATTTTATGAATATCAGTTCTCTTCGGCATCGTGAGCTTCCTTTCTCCGTTGGTCAACCATACTGATGAAATCATCGAAAATCGATACCGCATCGTGCGGCCCCGGCGCAGCATCCGGGTGGAATTGAACCGAGAATGCCGGGTAGTGCCGGTGCTGCAGGCCTTCCACGGTATTATCGTTGATTTCCACACGCGTCACCATCAACGGCGTATTGGCAATCGACTGCGGATCAACGGCGTAACCGTGGTTTTGCGAGGTGAAGTCAATCCGACCGGTCGCCAGTTCGCGAACCGGGTGATTAAATCCCCGGTGACCAAACTTCATCTGGTAGGTGTCGGCGCCGTTAGCCAGCGCAAAAACCTGGTGGCCCATACAGATACCAAATAACGGTAGGTATTTTTCAACTTCGCGAACCATTGGAAAGGCCGCCTTCATTTCCTTTGGATCTCCAGGTCCGTTACTCAGCAAGACCCCATCTGGTTTGAGGTTCAAGATCTGCTTGGCACTGGTGTTGTATGGGAGAACAATCTCGTTGCAATCTCGCTGGGCCAGTTCACGCAGGATGCTGTTCTTCAACCCAAAATCAACCACCACGATATTGCGTTTGGTACCCGGGTTAGGGAATGGCGTTTTCGTTGATACCTGCTGAATAATTCCCGCCGTCGGGTTTTCTTGTTGAAGTTCACCAACTACCTGGTCAACGTTGTCGACACTGTCGAGTAGCCGGCCACGCAAGGTCCCGTGAACCCGTAATTGTCGTACTAGCTCACGAGTATCGATCCCCTTCAAACCGGGAATATCATTTTGTTCTAGGAAGTGTGGCAGGGTGTCCTGTATCCGCCAGTTGCACGGGTGATGGGCCACTTCGCGGCAAATAACCCCCTTGATATGGGGCTGCAATGACTCGTAGTCGTCCAACGTCACGCCGTAGTTACCAATCAGCGGGTTGGTAAAGACCAGGATCTGGTTCGCATAGGACTGGTCGGTAATGGCTTCCTGATAACCGGTCATCCCGGTGGTAAAGACTACTTCACCGGTTGTTTCGCGATCGGCGCCAAAGGCTTCACCTTCAAATACCGTTCCGTCTTCTAAAACTAGGTATCGTTTGCTCATTTGCGGTCCTCCTTTTGGTAAACCACCTGGCCACCAACCATGGTCATCACCGTGGTCCCATAAACCGTATCGCCGGTAAATGGCGTGTTCTTTCCCTTGGATAGGTACTCATCATTAGTCAAAACGTGCGGCGTCTGCAGGTCGAAAATCGCCACGTCAGCTGGTGATCCGGGCATCAGTCGGCCAGCGTCGTTAATACCAAAGACATCGGCGGGAGCGTCGGTCAACCAGTGAAGTAACTGTGACAGTCTGAAGATTCCTGGTTTGACAAATTCGGTATAGAGCTTGTTAAAGCAGGTCTCGCTACCGGTAATCCCGTTGGCGGCGTATACCAGGTCATCATGTGGTTTTTCCTTGGCAGCATGCGGGGCATGATCAGTCGCAATCATATCGATCGTCCCGTCGAGCAAGCCGCCAATCAGGGCCTGCCGGTCATCTTCGTGACGCAGTGGCGGATTCATCTTGTAATTAGAATCACAGCCGACGATTTCGTCGTCATTTAACAGCAAATGGTGTGGTGCCACTTCACAGGTGACGTTCAGTCCCATCTCCTTGGCAATCCGCACTAGTTCCAAGCTTTCCTTGGTGGAAACATGGCACATGTGGTAATGACCACCAGTAGCCTGACACAAAATTAGGTCGCGGGCCAACTGGGAAGTTTCACTAGCACTGATTTTGCCCGGCAGTCCGAGTTCATCGGCTTTCTTGCCCGCATTAATGACCCCGCCAAAAGTCAGTGAGTTATCTTCGACGTGGGCGGCCACAATGCTATCGGTGGTTGCCGCCTGCTGGAGGGCGCGGTACATGACCCCGGCAGTCTGAATGCCGCTCCCATCATCGGAAAAGGCAAAGGCCCCTGCCTGCTTTTGTGCAGCAAAATCGACCACCTTTTCACCTGCCCGGTTAACGGTCACCGGTGAGTACTGCTTGATCCGGATCACCCCTTCATCGGCATTCCGCTTAATCATCGCCTGCATCTTGGCCGGAGTATCCGGAGTCGGGTCAACGTTGGCCATCGCCCCCACTGTCGTAAAGCCACCGTGAGCTGCGGCCATCGAGCCAGTGCGGATCGTTTCCTTATAAGTCTGCCCTGGCTCACGGTAGTGAACGTGGACATCCACCAATCCGGGAGCAACTAACATGTTGTTAGCGTCAATCACCTTGGCATCATCGGATGCGGCGAGGTCGTGGCCGATCGCGGCAATCTTGCCGTCATCGATCAGGACGTCAGCGTGGATTAGTTTCTCCATCGCATCTACCAGGCCATTTTTAATTAGGATTTGCTTGCTAGTCATTATTTCAGTCCTCCCAGATTGCGACCGCGCATGACGCTTTCCAGCATTGCCATCCGCATAAAGACCCCGTTCTTAACCTGGGTGACGTAGGCGGACTTTGGTGCTTCCACCAGGTCACCAGCCAGCTCAACACCGTGGTTAATCGGACCCGGGTGCATAATAATGGCATTATCCTTCATGGCATCGTAGCGTTGCTGGTTAATCCCGTACTTCTTAAAGTAGCTTTCTTTGCTGAAATCCTTTTCATTCGGGTCACCCGCATGACGTTCGTGCTGGACACGGAGCAGGTTTAAAACATCAACCTGACCAACCAATTCATCAATTGGCATAAAGGTCCCGTAGGCGTCAAATTTGTGGTCGTACCAGTATTCCGGACCAGAGAAGTAAACTTTGGCACCCATCTTATTGAGCATTTCCATGTTGCTACGGGCAACCCGTGAATAGTGAATATCACCGACGATGGCCACTTTCAGACCATCAAAATGGCCAAAGTGTTCGTGGATGGTCATCATGTCCAACATGCACTGTGACGGGTGCTGGTTGTTCCCGTCGCCAGCGTTGACAATCCCCATATCCAGATGTTGGTACGGTTGCGGGTGGATGAGTGGCTCATAAAAACCGTTTTGTGAGTGCCGCATGACCGCCAAATCAACACCCAGAGCGTTCAACATCAGCAAGGTGTCATACAACGTTTCTCCCTTGCTCATGGAGCTGTGGGCAGTATCAACTGGCAGTTCCGTCAGTCCTAGCTTTCGTTCCGCCATCCCGAAGCTGTTATGCGTCCGGGTTGAATTTTCAAAAAACAGGTTGGCCACGTAAACCGGCTTATCCAGTTGTTCCACCGCTCCGCCAGCTTTAAAGTATTCCGCCCGGTTAATCAGTTTCATCACTGTTTCTGCATCAAGGTCTTTGACAGTCACAAAGTTTTTCTTCTCAACCAATTGTTGTTTGTTCATGAGATCCTCCTCTGGAATTCTCCACAAAAAAAAGCCCACACTACCCGTGAAGGAAGTGTCGGCGTTTGGCTGGAGTCCCACTATTGGACCCCAATTTATCCGTCATCACCTTGCTAGCCTCACGGGACTAACGTTAAAGGTTTTGTTGATCATAATGTACGCTCTCCGCCATCAATTGTCAAGATCGTCTCCAACAGATCGACCCACCTTTTGACTTGTCGGCCGGCCACTAAAAGATCATAATGTAGCCTGATAGAAGGTGAAAACATGACAGATATTTCATGGCGAAAAGCCCAGTTAATGGATTTACCGCGTATCGTCGCAATCTACAACCAGGCTGTTAGCCACGGGATAGCAACTGACGATGACCAACCCCAAACGGTGGAAAGTCAACGCGGTTGGTTCCAGTCGTTCGACGACCAATACCCACTCTGGGTTGTCATGGTTGATAGCCAAGTGGTTGGCTGGGTGGGGCTCGAACTCTTCTTCCCCCATCCTAACTTTGCTCATTCGGTGCAGATTTCAATTTACTTTGATGACCAGTTCCACCACCAGGGATTGGGCACCAAGACGCTGCAGTTCATTGATCAGCAAGCCTGTCATCTCGGGATCAAAACCATTATTTCTTACATCTACGAACGAAACAAGCCAAGCCAGCGACTCTTTGCCAGTCAGGGTTACCATTACGTCGGGGAATTAACTGACGTCGCCAAAATTCGTGGCGAATATCGTTCAGTAGAAACTTATTTGAAAAACTTTTAGCTACAAAAAAGCCGCCTCCTAAAAAGGAAGCGGCTTTGGTTATTATTGACACATCGTTAGAACGTGTCCAGGTCGATTTCGACACTTGGACCAAACGTTGAAGCGATGGAGACGTGTTGAATGTAAGTCCCCTTAACAGAAGCAGGACGAGCCTTAACCACGATGTCAGCCAGCGTCTTCAGGTTTTCAACTAGCTTGTCGGTGTCAAAGGAAGCCTTCCCGAATGGAACAGCAACGTTACCATCCCGGTCAGTCCGGTAGGTAACCTGACCAGCCTTGGCGTCAGAAACCGCCTGGGCAACGTCCATCGTTACCGTGCCAGTCTTCGGGTTTGGCATCAGGCCCTTAGGCCCCAGGATCCGGCCAAGACGACCAACAGTTGGCATCATGTCTGGCGTAGCAATTGCCACGTCAAAGTCTAGCCAGCCATCCTGGATCTTTTCAGCCAAGTCAGTGTCACCAACAAAGTCGGCACCAGCTTCTTCGGCATCCTTGGCCTTGTCACCCTTGGCGAACACAATCACAGTCTGGTCCTTACCAGTCCCGTTTGGCAGCACAACGGCGCCACGGAGCTGTTGGTCAGCCTGCTTCGTGTCCAGGTTCAGCTTAAAAGCAACCTCGATCGTTGAGTCGAAGTTAGCAAAATCGATATCCTTAACTAATTGCACTGCGTCCTTGACAGCGTAAGCCTTGCTGCTGTCAACCTTCTTCAGTGCGTCTTGGTACTTCTTACCACGTTTTTTAGCCATCTGTAGTATTCCTCCTTGCAATTGTGGTCGAACGGAGTTACCTCCCACTTGAGACAGTTGAGCTTTCACTCAATCGTCCGGTATTACCCTAGCCTTCGACTTCGAAGCCCATGCTGCGAGCAGTACCTTCAATCATGCGCATAGCTGCTTCAACGTCAGCTGCGTTTAGATCTTGCATCTTAGTTTCGGCGATTTCCTTAACTTGGTCCTTGGTTACCTTGGCAACCTTCTTCGTGTTAGGTTCACCGGAACCGTGTTGAACACCAGCGGCCTTCTTCAACAGAACTGATGCCGGCGGAGTCTTAGTAATGAAGTCGAATGAACGATCTTCGTAAACCGTAATAACAACCGGGATCAGCATCCCCTTTTGATCAGCAGTCCGGGCGTTGAATTCCTTCGTAAAGCCCATGATGTTGATACCAGCTTGACCCAGAGCCGGGCCAACTGGAGGTGCAGGAGTAGCTGCACCAGCAGGGATTTGCAACTTGACAATGTTTGCAACTTTCTTTGCCACGAGACATAACCTCCTTAGTCCGTGATGTGGTCATGATGGAGTCTTGAAATTTACCCCTCCCACAGTATGTCAAACACATACTTTAGTAGGTTATCACATTTTGCCATTAAGAGCAACGATTACTAACCTAATAACAGCAAAAACCCGGCGACCACCGTCACCAGGTTTGGAATGGACCAGCAACTTAGTTGTTAGAAAGGCTATCCAACCAGTCCTTGACCTGACTGCTCAGCCGTCCCCAAAGTCCGTCAAAGCGAGAATCCTGCTTTAATTGCTGGACATCTTGCTTAGCCTGACTCGGGTTCTGGCTAATATTGTTGGCCGTGTCGGAAATCACCTGGACCTTTTCCTGGCCTGACTGGCTCAGCTGGTTCTTCAGGTCATTGTTTTGCTGTTTCAGGGTATTTAAGCGGTCGCGTAACTCTTGTTGGTCGTGGTCCTTTTCGTACTGAGCGACTGCACCAGTTAAGCGGGCCAGTTGCCGTGCCAATTTAGCATTTTCGCTGCTGAGGTGCTTGATGCTGCTGGAATTTTGTTGGATCTGGCTCGACTGCGATGATTCACGCGCCTGCTGCTGAGCCACATTGCGTTCGTGACTGCGAACACCCAAGAAAATGGCCAGCAGCACGATGATAATGATAATCACCGCAATCAGACCTTTGTGGCTCTTTTTCTGCTTTTGTTCGTTTTGCATTGCTTGTTGTTCCCCGCTTTGCTGGTTAGTCTGTTGACGCATTGGCGCCACGTCGGCCTCAATAGTCTTGGTCGCCGCATTCCCATGCTGGTCAACCACCGTTAAGACGACCTGGTAAGTCCCACGTTGCCGAAAGTTAACCTGGGTCCGGTTAACCGACACACTGTCGGTAATATCCTTACCATTTTCGTCAGTGGCGTAAACCCCCAGTCGTTGAATGATTTCCGCATCCGTCAAGTCACGGTCGAGCGGCCAGTTTAGAATATTGCGCTGAGTACTAATGTTTGGTTTCATAGCAGTACCTCCATTAAAGTCAAGTTCAGCGTACCCTTTTCTCATTTAAAAAGCAATAACCTTTATAAATCTTTACATATAGAAAAAACGGGCACTTCATTCAAAGCACTCGTCATCTGTTTCCTTAATCGGTCACAGTATCAATCTGGTTAAAGCCCAGTTCAGTGGAAGTGGACCGCCCAAACATGTCAATATCAACCCGGAGCTTCATCTTTTCATGGTCTACTTCCGTGACATTCCCAGTCAAGTCAGCGAATGGCCCGGCAATAATCTTGACTTCATCGCCAACGTTAACGTCGATATCGGTTTGTGGAACGTCTTCACCCATCCGCTTCATAATCCGGTCAACTTCTTCAGGCAGCAGTGGCGTTGGCTTGGAACCACCACCGTGCGAGCCGAGGAAGCCGGTAACACCGGGAGTGTTACGGGCAATGTACCATGCCTGGTCGGTCATGATCATTTGCACCATCACGTAACCTGGGAAAGTCTTTTCAACCGTTTCCTTAGCTTCCCCATCCTTGACTGTCCGGACAGTTTCTTCAGGAACCACCACGTCAAAAATGTAATCCTGCATGTTCATGGACTGAACACGTGACAGCAAGTTGCTCTTTACACGGTTTTCGTAGCCAGAGTACGTGTGTAGCACGTACCAACGTTTTTCATTTGTTTCCACTGTTTTCTCCTTATTAATTTTGCCTAATCTTTACCAAAATAAAAAACTTCGTGTAACACGAAGTTTTGACCTGCGATGATTATACCAGATAACGGCATTAACCGCCACCGCTACTTAACAAATAAAAGCATTGCGTTTTTGATCAACCAGTCAACCAGTGCAAAGAACAAAATGAAGAAAATCGTCAATGAAATAACGATTGACGTATCGCGTCGGTTTTCCTTTGCCGTTGGCCAGACAACCAGGTGCATTTCATGAAAGACACTCTTGATAAACTTCAAGTTTCCTACCTCGCTTCACGGTGGATCGTATACTCTCCACAATGTTTGCAAAACTTTCGCAGCTCTAAACGCTGCGTTTCGTTCGAACTGGTGGTTGTGACGTAGTTATGCGCACCGCACTTTGTGCATTCCAGTGCAACCTTTGTCTTACTCATCATCCCACCTCCACACGAGACATAGCTTATCACGTTTGCCTAGGATTTTTCAACTGCTGGCCACTAATCCCCCAATTCACGAGCCTTTTTCCGGGCTCGCGCCAATGCAGAAGTAGCTTGACTTGGCTTACAGTGAATTTTATCAGCAATTTCAGCCACCCCATAACCATGAATCCACATGATAAAAACTTCCGCTTCCATTTTGGAACAATGACTTAGTAGGTCACGAAACCGTTGGCGAATCATTACCACTTCGCCTGGTGCACCATAAATGTTTCGTTCGAAGAGATATTGTTCTCCCTCCTCGCCAATGCTGCTGGTAATTTCTTCCGGAATCCGTTTACTAGCAGCTTGTGTCCGGTAAAGATCTCGTGCTCGATTAACCAATGCTCGCTTATAAAACCAGCAGAAGCGAACCATCTCATCGGCATGGTACTGGCTAACCACCCGCATCATCGTCATCAGCGATTCCTGACGCCAGTCATCATACTCGTATGCGCAAATTTTATTCCGGTTCCATTGTTTTCTCACCAATGGTTCATAACGTTCGAATAAAGCATCAATACTTTGACGGTCGCCAAACTTGGCCCCGCTAATTAACGTTAATTCTTCCTGATTTTCTTCGATGAATGATCTTAAATCCATAAAGACCAATCCTCCCAAAATTAAAAGTAATCATGGCATGACTGGTCATCCAAAGTGATCCGTGAAAGGGTTTCATCACATCATCTCTCCATCAAAGACTTATTTAATAGTTCTCCGCAATGATTTTACATCAATGTGACCGCCTTCATGACATTATTTAAATTAACAGAAAATTGGTATAGTTACAAGATAAATTTTATAACTAGCTGGTCTTTTGGATGTATATCATAAAGTTTAAAAGCGGTGCTGCTAAGGCAACACCGCTTTTAAATTTTTTATTAATTCACTGGATGACGGCTGTTGAACCCTTGATAAATTAACAGGCTGGCCGCCACACTGGCGTTCAAACTTTGCACGTGACCCACCATCGGAATGGTTAGCGTTTCATCGCAGGTTTTCTTCATCAGCGGGGAAATACCCTTCCCCTCGTTGCCGATCACTACGGCAGACGGGCCAGTCGCATCCCAGCGCCGGTAGTCGGTACCCTTCATATCGGTACCAAAGAGCCAGACGCCACGTTCCTTTAACTCTTCTGCGGTTTGCACCAGGTTATTAACCCGGGCAACCGGCACGTGTTCCAGGGCTCCGGCAGCCGTTTTGGCCACGACGGACGTCAAGCCAACGGAACGCCGCTTAGGGATAATCACCCCGTGGACCCCGGCCGCATCAGCGGTCCGCAAAATGGATCCTAGGTTGTGTGGGTCCGCCAGCTGGTCGAGAATCAGGAAAAACGGTGCTTCATCCCGCTCCTGAGCCCGGTCAAAGAGGTCATCGATCGTCGCGTACTGGTAAGCGGCGACCGCCAGCACAACCCCCTGGTGGTTTTCGTGGTTAACCAACCGGTCGAGCTTTGCCTTGGGGACGTTGGTAACGACCAGGTGGCGTTTCTTGGCCAGCTTAATGATCTCCCCAATGGCCCCGGCACGCAGGCCGGACTGAATAAAGAC
The DNA here is from genome assembly GCA_019113965.1 of Candidatus Limosilactobacillus merdipullorum. GTDB lineage: Bacteria > Bacillota > Bacilli > Lactobacillales > Lactobacillaceae > Limosilactobacillus > Limosilactobacillus merdipullorum. The sequence continues at coordinate 17,871 of DXGK01000025.1, read as the reverse complement.
CTTGTTAATCTCCTGGCCGTCGGCTTTTAATGCCGCCACGGCCGGGTGGCGACCAATAATAAAGTCATCGTTGTTCTGGGAATTATTCTTCATGTTCTAGTCGCCCCGCTTCTACTTGGTCAATGCACCACTGTGCCAGTTCATCGATGCGCTCAGTCTTGTCCGCCAATTTGAGGTAGCCAAAGAGGGCCTCAAAACCAGTTGAAATCCGGTATGTCAACACCGAGGTGTGCTTGGCATGAGTATGACTGTTGGCATTACGGCCACGCTTAAAGTACGACCATTCCTCATCAGTCAGCAACTGGTCTTGTTCCATCAACTTGACCAAGGCTGCCTGGGCCTTGGCTGAAACAAAGTGGGTGGCACGTCGTTGCAGCTTGGTCGGTTTAGTCATCCCCATTTTCAGCAAATGTTGGCGAATGTATACTTCGTAAACCGCATCGCCAAGGTAGGCCAATGCAATTCCGTTAATCTGTTGGTAATCTTTTGCTTCTGGCATCTTATTCCTTCCTAAACCGGGTGCCCTGCGGGGTATCTTCGAGGATGATCCCCTGGGCCTTTAACTGGTCCCGGATTGCGTCACTGCGTTCAAAGTCGCGGTTTTTGCGTGCCTGGTTACGTTCCTCAATCAAGGACTTGATCTGGTTATCATCAATTTCGTCTACGTCAGCCGGGCTCAACTCGATTCCAAAAATGTTCATCAAGCGCTGAATTTCGTCGGTCAGTTCAACCAACACCGGTTGCTTGACGGTATTTCGATGCGAATAAACGTTGGCAAACTTAATCAGTTCGTAAACCACGGCGATCCCGTTTTGCACGTTAAAGTCGTCGTCCATGGCTTCCACAAACTGCTTTTCGAAGTCTTTGACTTTCCGCGAAATTTCTTCGTCAGTCCCGGCGACTGCGTCTTTTTGCCGGTAGGTCAGGTTGCGAACGGCGGTCTTAATGTGGTTGAGGTTGTTAGCCGCATCCTGCAGAGCCGTCTGCGAGAACTGGATCGGCCGCCGGTATTGGGTTGTTGACATGCTGAAACGCAGCACCTGCGGGGCAACCTTCTTACCCATCTCATGGACGGTGACAAAGTTATGCAGGGACTTACTCATCTTTTCGTTGTCTTCGCCAATGGTGACAAAGCCGTTGTGCATCCAATAGCGGACAAACTTTTGACCGGTGGCAGCTTCACTTTGGGCAATTTCATTTTCGTGGTGTGGGAACTCAAGGTCCTGCCCACCACCGTGGATATCAATCGTCTTGCCCAGGTACTTAGTGCTCATTACCGAGCATTCGATGTGCCAGCCTGGCCGGCCCTTTCCCCACGGCGAATCCCAGCTAATTTCACCAGGTTTAGCGGCTTTCCAGAGGGCAAAGTCCAGCGGGTCTTCCTTTTTCGCCATTTCGCCTGCGGTCACGTGTTCGCTCGCGCCGGCTTCCAAGTCGTCCAACGACTGACCAGACAGTTCACCATAGTGGGCAAATTTGCGGGCGCGATAGTAAACATCCCCGTCTGCTTCATAGGCGTAGCCCTTGTCAACCAATACCTTGACAAAGTCGATAATATCGTCAATGTTCTCCGTAGCCCGCGGGTGGAGGGTTGCCGGCTCAATATTCAGGGCCTTCGTGTCTGCCATGAAGGCGGCAATAAACCGCTTGGCCAGCTCAGGGACGGTAATCCCCTCCGCATTGGCCTCCTTGATCATCTTGTCGTCGACATCCGTAAAGTTGGAAACATACTTGACCTTGTAACCCTTGAATTCCAGGTAGCGTCGAACGGTATCAAAGGCGACCGCACTGCGTCCGTTGCCAATGTGGATGTAATTGTAGACGGTCGGCCCACAGACATACATACTGACCTTTCCGGGAACGAGCGGCTTAAATTCTTCTTTTTGCCGAGTCAGCGTGTTATAAATTTTCAGCATTTGCGGTGCTCCTTTTCTGTTTAATAAGCCCATTCTAACACAACCGCTAGTGGTGCTTGGGGCAACCAACCACGACTACTCACAATCTCGGAGGTCGCTAGCTGCTTGGATTCCCGCCTGGCGGCCAAAGACCACAGTCTCGGCGATTGAATTGCCACCGATCCGGTTGTTTCCGTGCAGGCCGCCAACCACTTCACCTGCCGCATAAAGACCAGCAATCGGCTGCCCGTTGGCATCTAGCACCCGGGTTTGCGGGTCGGTATGAAGACCTCCCATCGTGTAGTGAATTGCTGGGGCAACGTGAATAGCGTAAAACGGCCCTTTCTTTAGCGGGTGCCGGCCGGTCGTCCGCTTCAGAGAATCCTCTTGGTGTTGTTCAACTATTTGGTTCCAGTTTTGAACCGTGGCGGTCAACTGACCACCATCAATACCGATCGTTTTGCCTAATTCTGTTAAGCTGTCAGCCTGTTTAACCAAACCAACATGACAGTAAAAATCAATTGCCTTGGCTCGTTCACGAACAGACTGGTCAAAAATCAGGTAGGCGCTCTTTTCCGGCAAGGCAAAAATGGCGTTGCTGACGACCCGTCGAGTGGCCAGTTCGTTGATAAAACGCCGGCCGTTTTGGCCGACCAGGATCGCTCCTTCGCCACGCACCGCTTCACCGATCAAAAAAGCGTGAGGTTGGTCTTGCTGGACCGTCGGATGAACCTGGATGAATGGCAAGTCGCGAACCGCCGCTCCCACTTCTTCAGCTAGTTGCAAGCCGTCACCGGTGGCCCCCGGCTGGTTGGTCGTCTTCAACCCGCTCAAGTCCGGGCGGAGGCGACTGATCAACTTCGCATTGGCACCAAAACCGCCGGTAGCGACGATTACGGCTTTAGTCTGGATCGTTTGCAAGTGACCATCTTGATCCACTTCTACGCCGGTGATGCGGTGGTCGTTGGTCAACAAATTACTTACCCGGCTGTTAGTAAAAACCGGCACCCGCTTTTCCTTGAGCCGTGCTAGTAACCCCTTAACCAGGTAATTACCGACCGGCGCGGTTGACTGGGGACGGTGGGTTCGCGGCTTAGTCATGCCGCCGGTGATGGTTAAACTCGTCAGTGGCATCCGGCGGGCTGCCAGCCAGTCAATCGCTAGTGGTGCATGGTGAACGAAAAAGTCAAGCATTGCCGGGTCATTGAGCCTGCCGCCCCCCTGAAACGTTTCGTGGTAGAAAGCGGTCATCGAATCGGTCACCCGGTGCTGCAATTGAACATCGGTTTCCGCCGCATTCATCCCCGACGAAGCACGGTTGGTGTTCCCACCAGCCTTGGCCTCCTTTTCGAGGACGGCGACGCTGGCTCCCAGTTCACTTGCCTGCAATGCAGCAGTCATCCCCGCACCACCGGCACCAATTACCACAACATCATACTGTTCTTTCATCATGCTCATTCTCCGTTGTCCTTCTTGACGTCCGACTTTAATAACGACATTTTATCATCAATCCGGCTCAAAATGGCACTCGCTACCAAATTTGCACCGGATGCCGAATAGTGAAGCTGGTCCCCAAAATCAGCGCCTGGCTGCCAGGCGCCATTCGTCGCAATTAGTGGCTCCACCTCAAAGACGAATGGGCGCGTCGCTAGCTGACGGTTAACCTGGTGACGAATTGCGGCAACGTGGCGGCTGGTGCGCCGTTGATCGTTAGCCAAGTGCAGACCAACGGGCGGAATGGTGGTGGTGATTAAATCACTGCCACGACGATGTACCAGCTGGTTCAACCGGTCGAAGCCGTCAACCAGTTGCTTGGCCGTCGGCAACTGGGCGTCCCGGCTCCAAAACGGGAGGAGCAGGTCATTGCTCCCTATCAACGCCACCACCAGGTCAACGGGGAACGATTCTCCTGCTATTCGTGATATCAGGCTGTCACCAAAAGTGGCATACAAGGGTTCATCGTTCGACGCCCCATGAAGTAAGCGACTACCAGAAATCGCGGTGTTGCACAGCACCACATGGCGGTTCAACTGCCGTCGCAGTCGTGCTACTAATGACGTCGCCACCAGCCCCATTTCAGCCAGCGAGTCGCCGGTTAATTCCACTACCAACGGGTGTTCGCCGCTTAACACCTCCATGCCCGCCAGACAAAACCACCCCTTGCGCGCGTGGTCACCTGTCGGTAGCTGCGGACGAAAATGAAGTGCCTGGCTGTAGATTGCGTTTGCCAAGGTGGGATCATAGGTCGAGTTGAAGTCAGCATACCGTTGTGACCGGCTGGCGACCATCATCACGTAGAGAGGCTGATCAGCAACTGAGGCAACCCGTACCGGATCCGTCCGCACCACTTGTCCCCGCGGGATCGTTAGTTCGCGCTGTCCATTGATTGTCACCCTTACGGCCTGCGTCATCTCCGGATTGTCAGCCACCATTACCTGATTAAACACCAGGTTTTGATCCCCGTAACGGTTCATCAAGACTAGCCGTAGTGAGGTCCCGTTAAGGCCCGGTGTTAGTTTAACTAACTGGGTTAAGTGCTTGAAGCGAAACGGGAGGGAAGCAAAATTGCTGCAACCATACCAGACCGCTGTTTGCCATTGTTTCATGTCTTCATCTCCTAAAAAAGGCCGCGTTCTTCACGCGACCTTGACTATTAGTGCTGTTCAGCCAGCAAGTTAATCACCTGCTCATCAGGGATACCGAGGAAGTACTTTTGCAAGTCAAATCGACCTAATACCTTGCGAATTGCGGCTGGCGCGTACGGGATCCTCACCAGCGCCTGTGCAACTTCATTGACGTCGCCGGTGCCAAAAAAGTCACCATAAAGGTGGACGGCGACAATTTTACCGTTTTCTACCTGGTAGCGAGCATCAATCGTGCCACTATCAAAATGGTGGCGCTTCTTGACTGTAAACTGCGGTGACTTCCCGTAAACCCAGTCCCAATTAGCATAACGTTCCTTGACTAGCCGTTGAATTGCTTGCTCGTCTTGTCCTGTCAACTGGTACTCGTTCTGGCGGGCTTCGTCAATCGATGCAACATGCCAGATGCGCTTAATCAGCTCATCACGAAATTTGGCCGTTGTCAAATGTTGAAACTCTGGCGCAAGGTATTGGCGAACGTTAGTGACTCGAGAGCGAACCGACTTGATCCCCTTAGAAGCAATCTTATCGTGAGCAACATGGAGCGCCCCTGCAACCGCATCGGTGTCCACGTCGTACATCAACGTTCCATGGGAGAAGGTTTTCTGGTTGCGAGAGTACATGGCATTGCCAGAAAATTTGCGACCGTCAATCACGATGTCGTTACGACCGGTGACTTCTGCGCCGGTCGCCCCCATTTGATGCAGAGCATCGACCACCGGGGATACCAGCTGCTTAAAATCACCAAAACGCTGGTCCTTAGCTGGGACAACAAAGCTGAAACACAGGTTGCCGAGATCCTGGTACATGGCACCGCCGCCGGAAAGACGCCGCGTGACTGTGATGTGGTGCTCTTCGCAGTATTGCTGGTTGATTTCTTCCAAGGTGTTCTGGTTGCGTCCCACAATAATGCACGGTTTTTCAATGTAGAACAGCATAAATGGCAGCGGAATCTCATCACTATTCATCAGGTACTCTTCTGTTGCCAGGTTTTGCCGAATATCATTTGACTTCATCGCAAGGTATTTCATCTTTTCTCCCTCTCAAAAAACACTAAATGTTCGTTGGCATCCCCAGACCAACATCAGCGCAATCCATAATTGTTTCGGACAAACTCGGGTGTGGGTGGATAGTTAACGCAACATCTTCTACCGTGCAGCCGCACTCAATGGCCAGCGTCAATTCACTGATCAAATCAGCTGCATCGGCCCCCACAATCTGGGCTCCCACTAGTTGTTTTTGGTCATCGTCTTGGTAAACCATCCGGACAAAACCAGCAGGCTGGTTCAGTGAAACCGCCCGGCCATTAGCCATGAACGGGAACTGGGCGGTCTTGACTTTCAGCCCCTGCTTAGTTGCTTCCTTGGCAGTTAACCCGGTAGTGGCAATCGGGGTATTAACATAGCAAACCGCTGGCATCGCATGGTAGTCAACGGTGGTCTTCCTCCCCGCAATGGCTTCAGCAGCCACCTTCCCTTCATAGGAAGCCTTGTGGGCCAGAGCGGCACCGGGAACAATGTCACCGATGGCAAAAACGTTTGGCAAGTTGGTCCGCCCCTGGGCGTCAACCTTGACCAGCCCATGGTCGTCCAGCTCAATGCCGGCCTGTTCAAAGCCCATCTCACTGGTATTAGGCTTACGGCCAACGGCGACAACCACGTAATCGGCATTCAGCCGGTGATCCTGGCCACTTTTCGTATAAACCACCTCAACGTGGTCGCCATCATCCTTAGAACTCTTGGCCATCGCACCGGTAACAATGTCGACATGGTGCGCCTTAAAGTCCTTGACCGCCACCTTAACCAGGTCTGTTTCATAGTTAGACATAATCTGTGGCAAGCCTTCCAAAATGGTGACGTGGGCACCAAAGTTGGCGTATGCTCCTGCCAACTCGCAGCCAATGTAGCCGCCACCAATAATTACTAATTCCTTCGGCACCTCTGTCAGGTCCAGGGCACCGGTGGAGTCCAAAATTCGGCCACCAAACTTGAAGTGCGGGATTTCTACCGGGTGACTGCCCGTCGCGATAATCAGGTGCTTAAAGGTGTACGTTTGGGCCTGATCATCCTTGATCACCCGCAGACTATGGTCATCCTTCAGAAAGGCGCTCCCCCAGATCACGTCGATATGGTGTTTTTTGAAGAGGTAGCCGACACCACTGGTCATCCGGTTAACAACCTTGTTCTTAAACTCGTGGGCCTTGTCCATATGGAAAGCCACCTCACGGCCTTCAATCCCCATCTCATCGGAATGAAGTGCCGTTTGGTAATTATGCCCGACCTGAATCAAGGCCTTCGACGGAATACAGCCGACGTTGAGGCAGACCCCACCGAGGAATTCTTTTTCAATAACCGTGACCTTCTGTCCCAGTGCGGCCGCATGGATCGCTGCGACGTAACCACCGGGTCCGGCACCAATGACGACGGTATCCAAATCAATTGCAAAATCACCAACAACCATCAGTTATCACTCCTCACTAGGCTTCCATCAGCAAGAGTTCAGGGTCAGCCAGCAGTTCCTTCAGCCGGTTCATCGCCCGCTGCGCGGTCCCACCATCAATAATCCGGTGGTCAACCGTCAGGGATAGCTTCAAAACTTTGCCAACCGTGACGCGGCCATTGTTAATGATTGGCTCTTCAGCAATCCGACCCATGCCCAAAATGGCCACTTCCGGCCAGTTAATCAGCGGTGTAAAGTAGCCGCCACCAATTGAACCAATGTTGCTAATGGTCATGCCAGTGTGAGCCATCTGGTCTGCCGTCAGTTGCTTTGCCTGAGCCGCTTCGGTATTGTCCATAATCTCGCCAGCGATCTCAAATAAGCTCTTGGTGTCCGCGTGCTTAATATTTGGTACGTACAAGCCGTGGTCAGTGTCGGTAGCAATTCCCACGTTCACGTAGTCACGGTAATGAATTTCATGGTTAGCCATGTCCACTTTGGCATTGAATACCGGAAATTCCTTCATAATTACCGCCAATGCCTTCACAAGGTAAGCCATGAAGGTAAGGTGAACACCGTGTTTCTTGGCTAATTCCTTGTACTTATTGCGGTGGTTCCAGAGCTTCTCAACAGTGACTTGGTCAAAGATGTTAATCATTGGAATTTCCGCAACGGACTTGATCATCGCTTTGGCCGTTGCCTTGCGAACCGGTGACATCTTCTCGGCATGTTCCGGCCAACCGTCACTAGCTGCCGGTGCAGCGGTTGCTGTTGCCACTGTCTTCTCTGGTGCGGAAGTATCAACTACCCCGTCGTTCTCTAGGAAGGCATCGACATCGGAACGCAGGATCTGGCCGTGACGACCAGTCCCCTTAATCTGGGTCAGGTCAACACTGTGATCACGGGCATACTTCCGCACCGCCGGCATTGCCAGGACCGGTAAATGGTGGTCTTGCTCTGCTGGTGCTGCAGTACTTGAAGTTGCCGGCGTCGACTGCTCGCTGGCAGCTAGCTCGGCTCCTTCATCAGGAGTTGCCGATGTTTGATCGGCAGCGGTCGAGGAGTCGACATTGCCCAACCCATCAGCCACCGTTAACTCCACCAAGGCCTGACCAACCTCGGCGGTTTCACCCTCTTGAACGAGGATCTTGGTAACCGTCCCGTCAACTGGTGACGGAATCTCTTCGACCGACTTGTCGTTTTCGATCTGAACCAAGTCTCCATCCTTTTTGACCTGATCACCGGCCTTAACATGCCATTCGCCAACGGTCCCTTCGGCAATTCCCTCGCCGATGTCGGGAAGTTTTAATTGATATTTTTCGCTCATAAGTTCACCCCGCGATTAAAACTGAACAGTTTCCTTGACTTGGTTGATAATATCCTGTTTGTTTGGCAGCCAGGCTTTTTCGGCCTGGGCAAACGGATATGGCGTATCCGGTGATGCTACCCGGGCCACTGGTGCGCCCAGCGATAAAATGCCCTTTTCGGCAATCAGCGCCGCGACGTTGGCCGAGACCCCGGCCTGTTTCTGGGCTTCCTGAACAAGGACTACCCGGCCGGTCTTCTTGACCGAAGCTAAGATAGTATCCTCGTCCAGCGGTGCCAGTGTCCGCAGATCCAAGACTTCGGCGTCAATACCTTCCTTAGCCAATTCATCAGCCGCCTGTAAGGCCAGCCGAACCATGTAGCCATAAGTAATGATAGTGACATCCTTGCCTTCACGTTTAATACCAGCCTTATCAAGCGGCACGGTGTAGGCATCGTCAGGGACCTCTTCCTTAAATGACCGGTAAGCCTTCATGTGTTCCAAGAAGACAATCGGGTCATCTGAGCGGATTGATGAAATCAGCAGGCCCTTAGCATCGTAAGGACCGCTTGGGCAAACCACCCGCAGGCCTGGCACCTGGGCAACTAATCCCTCAAAGCTATCGGAGTGAAGTTCAGGAGTGTTGACCCCACCACCAAACGCAGAACGGATCGTCACCGGCATCTTCCGGCTGCCACCCATCCGGAACCGTTCCCGGGCAAGCTGACCGGCAATTTCGTCAAAGGCCTCAAAGACGAAGCCGAAGAACTGCAGCTCCGGAACCGGCCGGAAGCCTTGCAGTGCTAACCCGTTGGACAGTCCAATAATTCCTGATTCAGCTAATGGCGTATCAAAAACCTGGTCCTTGCCGTGCTTTTCTTGGAGCTTGTCCGTTGCCCGGAAAACACCGCCGTTCTTGCCAACGTCTTCACCAAAAACCAGTACCTTCGGGTCGCGACTTAATTCTTCATCTAAGGCAGCAGTAATCGCCTTTACCATTGTCATCTTGGCCATTTTACTTTGCCTCTCTTTGCTGGTAGTCATCAATTTGTTTTTGGATTGCTGGCGGTGTTTGCACGTACTCGTTCTGCAAAAATTCGGAGACCCGCTGTGCTGGTTGACTTTCGACTTGTTTCATCGCCTCATCGACTTCCTGGTTAACTTGGGCGGTGTATTCATCTTCCAGTTGCTGGTTCCATAAGCCCTTGCCTTCCAGGAACTTGCGCATCCGAACCAGTGGATCATTCGCGTGCCACTGGTTCTCTTCTTCTTTCGTCCGGTAGCGGTGCGGGTCATCACCAGAAAGGGTGTGCGGGCCATAGCGATAGGTCAACGTTTCAATCATCACTGGACCGTTTCCAGCAACAATCCATTCGCGAGCCTGCCGGGTCACTTCATAAACTGCTAGGGCGTCCATCCCATCAACCTGAATGCCCGGAATTCCCGCTGCCATCGCTTTTTGGGCCAGCGTTTTGGCAGCAGTTTGTTTTTTGCGGGGAACCGAAATAGCGTAGAGGTTGTTTTGCACGATAAACAGTGCCGGAGCATGGTAGGCCCCCGCAAAGTTCATTCCTTCATAAAAATCTCCCTGTGATGTCCCCCCGTCACCGGTGTAGGTATAGGCAACATTTGGCTGACCATTCTTCTTAATTCCCAGCGCGACACCAGCCGTTTGGACATATTGCGCGCCGATGATAATCTGCGGTGGTACCGCCTGCAGTTCTTGTGGGTAGATGTTACCAGCAACGTGGCCTTTGGACCAAAGGAAGGCTTGCCACAACGGGAGGCCGTGCTTAACTAATTCCGGGACATCACGGTACCCAGCTAGCAGGAAATCATCCTTGTTCATGGCGTAATTAGACCCCATCTGGCTGGCCTCCTCGCCGCTGGTGGGCGCGAAGAACCCCAGCCGCCCTTGCCGTTTCAACTTGGTCGTCCGGTCATTGACAATCCGCGACCACACCATCTGCTTAAATAAGTCCACCAGCTGGTCATCAGACAAGTCCGGCAGCAAATCTTGGTCAACAACTTGGCCGTCCTGATTGAGCACTTGGAGTGGTTGGTCGGTTGGCGTTCGTTTGAGTTGTTCAAAATCCAATTGTTTCATCCAAATACATCCCCCTTACAAGAGACGACAACAAATAATAGCGCTTACATCTTTTATTGTAATATCTTTTCACAATGGTTCAACCATTGTGGAAACCTGCACGAAGTTAAAATTGCCGGTCGTAGTCTAGCGCGTCTGTTTAAATGATCAAAATAAGTTTCTATGTGAAATTTCGATCAACACCATTTCGGAATCGCGCTAAAATACGGGTAATTACCCCAAAGGAAAGGAATATCATTTCATGAATCGTCATTTGGATATTTTTAACCTCAGTCAGATTACCGTCAGACGGTCAAAAAAAGAATTGAAGCAGCAAGGTGAGCACCAGCGTCACGTAGTCAGCCCCCTCCTGCTAGGTGAGTACGTTCCCGTTCACCGTGACCCAGTTGAACTGATTAAAATGACCGAAGCCAACATGATCCCCGAATTATTGCCACTGCGCCACCAGCGAATGTCAGCCAGCCTCTTCGCTTTTTACCGTGGGACCGCCGACCTGATGGAAGACGACCTCAAGTCACAGAATCAAAGCATGATTTCGACAATTATTTGCGGTGATGCCCACATTAATAACTACGGGTTTTATGCCTCTCCAGAACGCAAATTACTGTTCGACCTCAATGACTTCGATGAAGCCCGCATTGGCAACTGGGAATCAGACCTCAAGCGGCTCATGGTTAGCGTCCTCCTTGCCGGGGGCGAAAACAACTTTGACGATGCCAAACTGCGGGACCTCTGTCGCCGGGTAGCAAAAGTCTACCGCCGGGCAATTAAGTACTCTTACCACCAGTCATTGCCTAACCGCTTTTATTCCAGTTACGAAATTCACGACATGATGGACCAATTGCATGAAGCTGACAACCTCACCCAGTCTTCCCACCTGGCCCACATCCTGCAAAAAATTGTCGTCAAGAGTTCCAAGTCCAATTCCGAAACCATTGTGGAAAAGAAGACCATTCAGGATAAGTATGGTCGTCGACACTTTATCGAAAATGCGCCGCGGGCCAAGCACGTTGACGAAAAGGCCTACACCGAAATTGTCAACGGCTTTTACCAGTACCGCAACGAGCTACCAGCCGACGTTAAGGTTCTACTGGCCAACTATTCAATCATCGACATTATTCGTTACAGTGTTGGTGTCGGCAGCTTTGGGACTCGTTGTTACTTACTGCTACTTCGTGGTAACGATGGTACCCACATCGTTTTGCAAATGAAAGAATCGCTGCCGCTGCGTTACAATCTGCTACGATTGACTGTAGATGACGTTATCCGTCGAACCGTTAACGCCGGCAACCGGATCGTCACCGCCCAAAAAGTCCTTCAATCGGCCTCAGACCCGTTCCTCGGGAGTACCAGTTTTGGTCACCGTTCCTACTACGTTCGTCAGTTCCGGGACATGAAGGAATCCATCGATGTCGGCAAGCTAGACTGGGACGGGTTTGCGCTTTACTCCGAAATTTGCAGTTTCCTCTTAGCCAAAGCGCACTTCCAAAGTCCAACCGCCCCGATGATTCGTGGATACCTCAAAGGTCAAAAGAAGATCGACAGTGCATTGGCAGACTGGGCAGTGCACTATGCCAAACAGGTTAAGGAAGACTACGCTGCTTTCTTGAACGCCCTCGACCCGCAAACCGGCTTGTTAAACTAACTTTTAATGCACGACCTAAATTGACACTCTAATGCTGCTGGTTGATTATTGGGTATTTTTAAGAACAGCATGGGGTATCCGTGTCACTAAAAAATTGCTAAGTTTGTAGCGGTCTGGAACGTGGTGGACACGATTTGGAGCCAAACAAGTTTGTCTCCAAATTCGGTCTTCGACTAAGCATTAAAATGCTAAGTCGAATCTCACCACTTAGACCGCCAACTGATGCAATTTTCTTTTTTGACTAGCTGTGCGTCACATGAACATTTAAACATTAGTTTCAGCATCATTTGCGTTTGCAGTCGTCGAGTCCGTACAGATGATGATTTAGCAGGGGATAAAATGCTCTCAAAGAATGCTTCGACTACCTATTCACCAAAAAAAGAGCTAGATTTATCGCCAACTGCTAGTAATAACCGGCATCCGGTGTTCAGTTTTGTTAGATAGAGCCCATTGATAACGTTTGTTAACTTTTAAAATTTGACAAGGAATTTATGCTACAATCCCGGCATATCATCACGTTTCAGACCGCTACAAACTGAGCAATTTGTTAACCACACTCATTCAATACTCATTTTTCAGCATTAAGCATGTACTACTTCACAAAAAAGCACCGGCCAATATTGGTCGGTGCTTTGCTTTCCCACTTATAGCTGAGCTAGTGCCTCTTTAATCGGCGTTTGCCCACTGCGCATCATAATCACTTTACCAATGGTGTTTGACGCATCCAGGCTATCAGCCAGGACCTGGGCCACATCGCAAATCGGATTAGTGATGTCATCACCTTCACCGAAGCTAACCTTGCCGGTATCCGCCTTTTCCGTTAAAGTGGCCGGCTGAACAATCGTGTAGTCCAACGAGGTGTTATCAATCAGGTAACGGTCAGCGAAGAACTTCGCGATATTGTAATCGGTAATCTCCGCTAGAGCCGGATACTGGGCCCACTTTTCCGGCTGGAGCGAATACATGGAACTGAGCATGACATAACGTTTGATCCCGTCCTGTTCGGCTGCTCGCATCGTCTTCACAGCACCCATCGCGTCAGTTTGCAGCAGGTCTTTGCCCGTGAACCGGCGACAAAGTAAACTGCCGCCGATCCCTTCATCGACTCAGCCAGCTGGTCAACATCTGCATGAAAGTCCAGCTTCACTGGCGTAACGCCAGCCAGTTCAATAATTTTTCTGGATGACGGGCACCCGCAACCACTTGGTGGCCAGCACTGGTTAAGTCCTTAATTAATTCGGTGGCCACCCGACCTGATCCGCCAGCAACAAATACTTGTGACATTTAAACCTCTCCTAATAAAATATCTCTTTTTTATTTTATCTTATTTTTTGTAAGAAGAATAGCAAAAGCGATTCGCAACCGCTTTCAAAATCAGTATAATCAGGTCTTCAAATGCGATATACTGAGTTTAAGAAAGCAAAAAGGAGTGTTATTATGCGTCACAATATCATCCATGATCCAGCCAAGATTAGCTGGATTCTCAACCATTGCGACATTCTGCACCTCGGTCTTAGCAACCAGCACGGTTCCTACATTGTGCCCGTTCACTATGGTTTTGCGCAGCAAGACGATGGCAGTTTCGTCATTTACATCCACGGGACCGGCGATGGTGAAAAGGCAGCCGCTCTTGATAAGGAAAAGTCGATTGGCTTTGAAACCGACCACGGTCACGAAAACCTGGTCTACACGCCGCCTTCGCCAACTGAATTTAACCCGTCGTTCATGTCGGTCATCGGCAACGGGGTTTCCGAACGCATCAAGGACCCACAGGCCAAAGCCAACGCCCTGAAGATGATTATCCACCACTACGTCGCCAAAAGTCCGGTGGCAATCATCCCCGAAGAGGTTAAGGGCATTAACGTTTGGCAAATCAAGGTCACTAACATTACCGGCCGGGTCAGCAGCCCTACGAAGTCCTGGCAGCAGGCACTCCACATCAGCCAATCGCTAAACCGCGGCAAGCATTATAACGAGGACGGTGCATTGATCTACGATGACTTTGCAGACCAACCGACCGATGCTGCATCCGATAACGATAGCGACGCTTCAACTGGTGCTTCAGAAAACAAATAGTATCGTCATTAACAATGAACACCCGCCAGCTGCTGGCTAACAAGCAACTAACGGGTTTTTTTATTGATGATTGATGGCATCAAAGTTGGCCTTAATCACAATGTCGTCAATTTCGCGGGTCTCCCCGCCAAGCATTTGAAGCAAGATCTCGGCAGCCCGTTTCCCCATATAAGACGGGTTTTGGGAAATCATGTGGGAATCAGGACAGATGGACTTAATCAGGCTGGTATCGGCAAAGCCGGTGACCCGCGTGATCTTCTTATTAATCAACCCGTTCTGCATCAACCGCGGCAAAAACTCTAACAGCCACCGTTCCTTTAGGCTAAAGAGGACCGTCTTCTGATCAGTCTTCATTAAGGTGGCTAACCGTTGGTACACTTGCTGGTGGTCAAAGTGGTTTTCATCAATTTCAATCACATCGACATCGTCGGCATAGTCAATAATGCCATGAAAACGTTCTTGACGCGTCGAGGCAAGCCTAATGGTTGACGACAAAACCACCACGTGTGAAAAACCCTCGCTAACAAAGTGTTCAGTCGCTTTCTTGGCGGCTTGGTAGTTATCAGTCACCACTTGCGGCCACGGCGATCGCTTCAGCTCCCGGTCCAAAATAACTACTGGAAAGTTTCGCGTAAGTTCACTCTTAATTAATTCAGTATCACTGGTTAGTGGTTGAAAAAGCATCCCATCAAAGCCATGGATATTTACCGAATTGAGGATCCTTTGTTCGTGAGACTGGTCAGCACTGGAGTCCAAAAGTACCGGCACATAACCGGCTTCCTCGAGTTTTCGTGATGCCCCTTTGAAGATTTCCGTAGAAAAGTAGTCGGCCACGTTCGCCACCACGATGACGATAATCATGCTCTTATTGTGAGACATTTCGCGCGCCGCCGAGTTAGGAATATATTGCAGCTTAGTAATAGCCTCTTTAATTTTTTCAGCAGTCGCACTCGTCATTTTATTGGTTTTACCGTTTAAGTAACGGGAAACAGTTGCAACTGAGACGCCTGACAGGGCCGCCACATCACGAATCGTCGGCCGTTTTTTCTTACTCTTAGTCTTCAAAATTACTCACTCCAGTCCGCCAGACTATTTTACCGAACTTTGTCGATCAGCGCACGTACAATTTCACCAGTTTTGGTTAACAGGTTAACCAAAGAAATTTTTAGTACAACGGTTAACCTGCCAGCATGGCTTGCTTAATCACCATTATACTCTTTTTTAGCCTATTGATTTATTTTGGTTAACAGGTTACACTAATTTCTGTAAGCGATAACAAAAGATGGAGGGGATAATAAGATGAACAATCGGACATTAATTGATCCACAGAAGTTTGCTTTGCACTTTGCCCAGACGGCGGTCGCTAAGAACGTCAAGAATGATGAACTAGTTAAGGAAGCCAAGAAGTTCTTGATGGGCTACTTAACCGCCTACTACCTGGTTGACGACTTTAACGCTATCGAACGGCAGAACTTCGGCAAGGCCGATGCCAAGAAGTTTGAAGACATGACCTTTGAAGAACTGCTTGACCGTGTCAAAGAACTTAACAAGTACTAAGGAGAAGATAACCATGACATTAATTTTAAACACTTGGATTTTTGAAAAAGACGTTCAAAACGGCACTAGCCAGGTTGACCTGGTTGACCGGGTTAAGAAGTTAGGTGCAGACGGGATTGAAGTTCGCCGGGAATACTTCAAGGACTTTGATTCTGAACTCGATGGTGTTTCTAAGGCTGCTGCCAAGGATCACCTGATCGTTAACTACAGTGTTCCGGACGTTGTCTTTGAAGAGGACGGCTCAATTAACCCTAAGCTGGGCCAATACTTCGAAGAAGGCAAGAAGATGGGCATTAGCAAGATTAAGTTCAACACCGGCCACTTTGACAACTACCGTGGCAACCTGGCTCACGACTTTGCTAAGTTCCCGTTGGCAGAAATCAAGATGAACGTTGAAAACGATCAAACCCCTGTTTCCGGAACTCCTGACGCCATTGCTACCTTCCTGACGGCTGCTCGCCAAGCTGGTTTGAACAGCATCGGTTACGTTTACGACTTAGGTAACTGGGCCTTTACTGGTTTTGATGCCGTTGAAGCCGCTAAGAAGCTGGCACCATTCTGTGACTACATCCACTTGAAGAACTCAATGCTGGACGCCGAAGGCAACATGACCACGACGGCCGACCTGAGCAAGGGAATGTTCAACTGGCAGATCATCGTTAGCTACCTTCCAAAGGATGTTCAGTTCGCACTCGAATTCCCAATGGACAACGACGACCAAATTGCTTCCCAAATCAAGTTGTTTGAAAGTGCTCAGTAGTAGCCAAGAAAAAAGTAAGGTGAGTTAAATTGTCCTCAACAGTTATTGCAATACTTCTATTAATTACCTTTATTGCATTTATCTTTTACATTATTAAGGGCGGTAACCTGATGATCGGTTTCTTCATCATGGCGATCCTCTGGTCCGTCATTGGTTTAGTACCATTTAACGTCGCAATAAAGAAAGTTTTCGCTGAACCAGCCCTTAACTACGGGCCAACGATCATTTACATCGCCTTCGGTTCCTGGTTTGGCCGGGTCCTGGTTGACAGTGGGATTGCCCCCGGCATTTCCGCTGCCACTAACAAGGTCGGTAAGAAGCGGCCGCTATTGGCTGCCGTCCTGGTTGCCCTGGTTACCTGCCTGATCTTCGTTTCCGCTTACGGTGTTGGTTCCGTTATTGCCATCGGGGTTATCCTCCTGCCAATTCTGTTGTCAATTGGGATGCCTCGTGACTTGGCATTGTCACTGTTTGCCCTGTCGATCGGTGCACCAATGTACATCAACGTGGTGCTCTACAACCAAATGAAGGCCTTCTTCCCGAAGTCCGTTTACGGTGGCAAGTACCTGCAATTTGGTATCTGCGCTATGATTGTGCAGATGGTTGTTGTCCTGATCTTCCTCTTCATTCACCGCAAGCGGATTGATCCCGCCAACGCGGAAAAGAACCTGGCAATTATCGGTGCCAACGACAATGCTGATGAAATCAAGCAAGTTTCACCAATTACCTACATTGTTCCGATTGTCCCAGTTGCAATGAACATGCTCTTCAAGTGGGATGCTGTTCCGGCACTGATCTTCGGTGTCCTGGTTGCTATGCTGCTGACTGGTCAGTTCAAGAACTACAAGCACATGGTTAAGTTCATGAATGATACGATTGCCCAAGCGATTAGTGATATCGCCGGTCTAGTCATGTTCCTGATGTCCCTGACCTTCTTCAGTGGTGCCGCATCAATCGACGCTGCTAAGTTCCGGCCAATCATCTCGGCAATTCTTCCTCACAGCACCCTGGTACTGTGCTTGGCATTCGGGATTCTCTCACCACTGGCCCTCTTCCGTGGACCACTGCAGGTTTGGGGTGCCGGTGCCGCTACTGCCGCTGTGTTGGCCGGGACCGGTCTCTTCAGTGACGTCTTCATGCTGCCACTGATGTACACCGCAACACTGTTTGCTATTTCGACTGACATTACCCAATCATGGAACGTTTGGGGCCTTGACTACATGAAGGTTGAATCAAAGGACTTCCTCAAGCTCGGTGTACCGGTAATGTGGATTGTATGTATCATTAACGAACTGCTTGTTTACCACTTCTTTGGTTAGAAAGGTAGGATTTAATTATGAGTGAAGTTATTACAATTGGTGAACCATTAGTTACCTTCTGTTCAAAAGAACCAGACGTTTCCCTGGCCGATGCCCTGGAATGGCACAAGATCATGGGTGGTGCC
>DXGK01000024.1 GCA_019113965.1 Candidatus Limosilactobacillus merdipullorum | reverse complement strand
CATTGAGGGAGCGGCTTGACAACTAAATTTAACCAAACAAAAAGTGCCGTTGAGAGCATAGTAATCCTTTCTCTCAACGGCACAAATATTTTGGGTGCGCCTGCACTTCCCACTTTGTTTTATTTATTTTAAAGTTAAATCTATTAACAGCATTTGTCAAGCCGGCCACTAGGCGACCTGGCCTCTTGTGGCATCTCTCTGCATGTAACCAAAAAAAGCCCAACAGTTGTTGCGTGAAAAACTCAGTTCGATATGAGTTTCCAACCGTCTTCCAACCATTGGACTTTTTCCAGACCGTCTCAGCCTTAGAAACGTACGCACTTCAGGGGATGAGATGTTTATTTAATTAGTACTGCGACATGTACTTGTTCCTTTCCCAATCGGAAACCTGCTGACGGTAAGTGTCGTATTCACGTGTCTTAGCTTCATAGAAACTAGCGAAGAGGTGTTCACCCAAGGCAACACGAACTACCTGGTCCACCTTCAGGTCCTTCAGGGCGTTGTGAAGGGTATCTGGGAGATTGTCGATTCCCTTTTCCAGCCGTTCTTCTTCAGACATTTGGTAAATGTTTTCGTCGACGCTTGGCATTGGGGTTAGCTTGTTCTTCAGCCCATCCAGTCCGGCTGCCAGGATCGAGGCAGCGGCCAGGTAAGGGTTGGCTGACGGGTCAACGGACCGCAGTTCAAGCCGGGTTCCCATTCCCCGGTCGCTCGGAATTCGAACCAGCGGTGACCGGTTAGAAGCAGACCAGGCAACGTAAACTGGTGCTTCATAACCAGGAACCAGCCGCTTGTAAGAGTTCACAATCGGGTTGCAGATCGCCGTCAGACTACGAACGTGCTTCAGCAAACCAGCCAGGAAATGGTAAGCGGTCGCAGACAATTGCATCTTGTCATCTGGATCATAGAAGGCATTCTTCCCCTGCGTATCAAACAGTGACATGTTCATGTGCATACCGGAACCGTTAATGCCTGACAGTGGCTTTGGCATAAAGGTCGCGTGCATCCCGTGCTGCTTGGCAATCGTCTTCACCACAAACTTGAAAGTCTGAATGTTGTCAGCTGCTTCAAGCGCGTTAGCGTACTTAAAGTCGATTTCGTGCTGGCCAGGAGCGACTTCGTGGTGGCTAGCCTCGACATTGAAGCCCATCTTTTCCAGGGTGAGAACAATATCACGACGGCAGTCTTCCCCACTATCAGCAGGTTCCATGTCGAAGTAGCTCTCATGGTCATTGACATCAAATGTCGGTTCACCATGGTCATCAGTCTTGAAGAGGAAGAATTCAGGTTCAGGACCGATATTAAAACTGGTAAAACCGGCAGCGGTCATCTGCTTAAGCTGTTCCTTCAGCGCGTTCCGCGGGTCACCAGAAAACGGTGTACCATCAGTCTTGTGGACGCTGCAAATCACGCGGGCAACCTTTCCGTGTTCAGCGCCCCACGGGAATACCAACCAGGTGGAGTTATCTGGATACAGGTACATGTCACTTTCTTCAATCCGAACAAAACCATCAATTGACGAACCATCAAACATGATCTTGTTGTCCAGCAACTTGTCTAATTGGCTAACTGGGATATCAACACTCTTCATCGTCCCAAACAGGTCTGAGAACATCAACCGCAGGAAATGAACATTTTCGTCCTTTACTAATTGGTGCACTTCATCCTTGGTATATACATGCTTCGACATCTTGGAGCCTTCCCTTCACTGTTCCTCATCTCGTCGGTTGACAGATAACCGACCATTAACAACACCAAGCGCATAATTCGCTTCAAAAGCCGAACAATCAGCATCGTTGGTCCTTTGAATTTGAACTATTCACTGATATTGAGGGTAGCAACATCATTTTCAAAAGTCAATTGCCTTCGACAGTTTTATCAACAATGCAATTCGCAAGCGGTTGCAAGTTTATTTTGTTAACCAGTCCCTGGTGAAATCTTCGATATCTTCAATGGTATCCTGGCCGCTCACCAGGTCAAACCAGTGAACGGTCAGCTTGTTGCGGAACCAGGTGAGCTGCCGCTTAGCATAATGCCGCGAATCGAGTTTGATTTGTTCAATAGCTGCCGGCAAAGCTACTTCCCCACGGAAATAAGGGAACAGTTCCCGGTAACCGATTCCTTTGCCGGACTGGTAGTTCGCGCCGCCATGGTCGTACAGCCACCGCGCTTCATCCACCAAACCGGCGCGAACCATCTGGTCAACCCGCCGGTTAATCCGGTCGTACAATGCCTGCCGGTCAGTCGTCAGTCCAATCAGCAAAAAGTCGGCAATCGGCCGCCGATCTGGTTGCTGGGAGAAGAGCTTGCCGGTGGTTTCAATCACTTCTAGGGCCCGAATAACCCGCCGGACATTGTTCATTGGTATCTTAGCGGCAGCCTCAGGATCTTGCTCGTTGAGTTTTTCCCAAATGCGATCGTTGCCTAACTTATCCGCCGCATCCTGCCACTTTTGCCGTATCTGCTTCGACTGTTCACTGAAGTGGTCGCCGCCCAGCTGTAAGTTATCCACCAGGGACGACACGTAAAATCCCGTGCCGCCGACCACTAGCGGCAGGTGTCCCCGTGAGGTAATCTTGCCAATTGCCTGCTGGGCCTGTGTCTGAAAATCCGCGGCCGAAAAACGCTGATTGATGTCACAGATATCAATCAGGTAATGCGGGACACCAGCACGTTCGCTGGGGGTGACCTTAGCCGTCCCAATATTCAAATGGCGGTAGACCTGCATGGAATCGCCCGAAATGACCTCACCAGCCAAATCATGGGCCAGTCGAATAGACAAAGCAGTCTTGCCCACAGCCGTTGGACCGACAATTGCTACGACCTTTCTCACTCTATCACCTGCTTATTAAGTAATTCATCATCAACATTGTAAAATCATTCATAATCTATCATAATATAGATAAGACTAAAAGGAGGTTGTAACTATGGGTAAATTTGCTAAGGGCTTTTTCCTGGGAACAGTTGCGACACTGACAGCAGTTGCTAGTGGTGTCTTTGCTTTCCACCAGACGGTCATCAAGCCGGTTGAAGAACAAGAAGAACGGTTCGATGCAAACCGCCGGGCAGCCATCCGCAAGGGTCGTTCTGCTCACCAGGGATAGTTTGACCGGCCGGTTAATCACCAGCTAAATACGATTCCCCAAAATATCAATAACCCCTACCATTTGGCGATCGTGCCAAACGATAGGGGTTATTTTTATCCAACTAAGTGGTTGCTAATAAGCATATTTGTCTTTCTTAGTCTTGCCCTGCCAATTTAAAAAGCCGCCATCCAAGATGTAAAGCTTCTGAAACCCTTTTTTCGACAAAAACTTAGCTGCTTGAGCAGCAACGGATGTCCCGGCATCGTAAAGGTATACCGGCAAGTCTGCACGGATTTCACCATACTGCGAACGTAGGAAGGCGTAAGGTAGGTTCCGAGCACCCAGGATGTGACCCTTCTTAAAGTCTGATGCCGAACGAACATCAATCACTTGCGCTTTCCGCATCCCGGCCTGAAATTCATCTTCTTTTAAGACCGTTGCGTAGTGGTGCATCCGGTAACGGTTAACCAACCAGGTCACACCCCAGACAACACCAAAGGCAATGATTACCCAACAAATATTGATAAAAACACTAGTTGCTGATCCTAAAAACACTTTTTAATCCTCCATCTCACTTACATAAATTTACGTGCTAATGAAGCGGCACCGATAACCCCGGCATCGTTTCCCAGCACGGCCAACTTCAGTTGGGTGGACTTCCGCACAGTTGGGAAGGCGCACTTTTGGAAGTTCTTGTTAACCCGGGTCAACAAGAAATCACCGGCAGCAGAGACACCCCCACCGATAATTAGGTATTGGGGGTTCAAAATATTGGCAACATTGGCACAAGCAATGCCCAGGTAGCGACAAACCTTGTCGACCACCATATTGGCCAGGAAATCGTGTTCCTTAGCGAGGTCAAAAACGGCCTTGGCAGTTACCTGATCGCCGTTGTCGATCATTGCCTTCAGCGTGCTGTCACCCTCGTATTGTTCAGCGGTGTCTTCCGCCACGTGAACAACCCCGGTAGCCGAAGCGTATTGTTCCAGACAACCCCGGTTACCGCAGGTACACAGGTAACCATCTGGTTCAACGTTCATGTGACCAATTTCACCACCGGCACCGCCAAAACCGTGAACCATTTCACCGTTAGTGATGACACCACCACCAACACCGGTCCCCAAAGTAATGAAGGCCACGTCATCGCCTTCGTCGCCGGCACCTTTCCACTGCTCACCTAAAGCAGCGACGTTGGCATCGTTGTCGAGCGAGAAGGAGAGACCGGTCCCCTCTTCGATTTGCTCTTTAACTGGTTGGAGCGCCTTCCAGCCAAGATTGTAGGCGCCAATAACGGTCCCCTTCTTCCGGTCAACCGTCCCTGGGGTCCCCATCCCGATACCAATAAAGTCATCGCGGTGCATCTTGTAGAGGTTAATGTGGTGGTTAATCGATTTTACAATATCAGGCACAATATGTGAGCCATCATCCAATACGTTTGTCCGAACCGACCACTTCTGCTGAATTTCACCATCAGCGGTGAGAATGGCAAACTTAATTGTCGTCCCGCCAAGGTCAACACCAATTAACTTCTTACCCATGATTGCTTACTCCTTTTCCGCTTTTTTCTTGTCCGCCACTTCTTGACGGTGATGCTCCGACCTCAAAACCATCTTAGCCTGTAAATAGGTCTGCTGGTCAATCACCCCGGCCTGGGCCAGGTGGTCAACCTCTAGCGCCGCCAACTCAATATCGTACAGACGGCGACCAACATAAATATAGACGTCAAATCGCTTTAAGAGCTGTAAAACATCGTAATAGGTCCGCAGATGCTGATTATTATCCATCATTACCGGACCCCCATTCCGGCCGTTAAGCCGATGATTATAACTAATATAATGCCACTTAGAAAACGCTTAATCAAGCTTATTTTCCCAACCTGTGGGGCACCGAGCACAACTGACACGAGGAAACCACCAATAAGACCGCCGATGTGTCCTGCCAGGTCGACCCCCGACATAAATAAATCAGCAATCAGGTTGAAGGCCACCAAAATCACAAACTGTCGTCCCACCGCTCTCAATGCCGGATTGTGGCGAAAAACGATCCCCAACATAATAAAGGCACCAAAGAGACCAAAGATCCCGGTACTGGCGCCAGCACCAATCTCCGCCGGTGTTGACCAGATGCTGAACAGATTACCGGTAATGGTACTGGTCAGAAAAATAACGGCTAGTCGCCAGTGACCAAATAATACTTCATCGTAAAAGCCGATAAAGAAGAGAGTTAAGCAATTAATCACCAAGTGACTGAGCCCAATGTGCAAAAAACCGGCGGAAACGAGTCGCCAGTATTCACCGGCACGCACCAAAGCGCCGTTATTAGCACCAAAACGCAGTAAAATCTGGCTATTGGTGGAACCCCCGGCAAAGGTCATCGCAACGAAGATGAGAATGCAGATCGCAATAATGGCCGTTGTCACCGGCGCTCTTTTCCACGAAAAATTCATTCCTGATCACCCACCGTTAAGACCCGGTCAACAGACTGGTCGTATGGCTGAGTCTCCCAGGCATCCTCACTAGCAATTTGCGGCCGCAACGCCAGCGAAACCGTCTGGTGGTTAAACTTGGCCAGACAAGTATCGTAAAAACCGCCACCAAAGCCGAGACGCTTCCCGGAACTGGTAAAAGCGACTCCAGGAACCACCATCAGGTCGATTTGGTACAAACCAACCACGTCATCACCCAACGGTTCCAAGACGCCGAAGGAGCTCTCGTGAAATTGTGTCTGTTCAGTTAACCGGACAAACTCCATTTGCCGCTTGCCAATTACCCGCGGCACAACCACTTCCTTCCCCTTATGCTGGGCGTGAATAATCAGTGGCTGGGTATCCAACTCAAAAGACATACTCAGGGTCGTGGCGATCACTTTGGCGCTGGTCCATTCGGGTAAAATATACAATTGTTCGCGCAATTCTTGTTCCTGTTTCTTTTTGGTCTGCAGGTCCATCTGACGCAAACGAGAGATAAACGCTTGGCGAAGTTCTTTT
>DXGK01000002.1 GCA_019113965.1 Candidatus Limosilactobacillus merdipullorum | reverse complement strand
TTCAATCAGCATTGGCAGGTTCATGCCCGTTATCAATGCCATTCGATCTGGATGCTTAGCAACTATCTGACTTGCCTGGTTAAACGGCGTGCCACCCCAAATATCACACATGAACAGAACTTTAGCATCATCGCCAAAGTTGGCAATACTGTCCTCATACTTTTTCCGCAGGTCTTCTGGTCGCGAACCATCTGGAAAAATATCAGCATCAACAGCTTCTTGCTTACCAAAGATCATTGTGGCGGAATCCAAGACACCCTTCGCCATATCACCATGACTCGTCAAAATGACACCGATCTTTTCACTCATTCATGGATCACCTCTTCAATGTTGTTATGCCGTTCAGGAAAACGTTTTCCTGGAACGCTTTCATACTAACGCAAAACCAATTAAGTGTAAACGATTTTAGGAGAGGTTTTTGCCCGCAATTGTGTTGATAATTGATTTCTTTATAAGAAAATCTGATTATTCACATGGATCATCAACATTATCGTTTAAGATTTTTACTGACCAAAAATCTTAAAAAGATGCGCTTCCACCGTAAAGCTCTTGATATCTCTAACTGCCAATTCACCTCTGACGCCAAATAAAAGCACGATCAACAATCATCTGACCTTGATCATGCTTCCTCATAATTAACAACCCCGGTTTGGCTGGGGAAGACAGCTGGCGTTGTCGGTGACACCATGATGTCTATTCTTATTTGTCCATCCTGCCTTTCCTAACAGGAAAAAAACCGTTGAACTACAAAATACCCATGATTTAGTCACTAACATCAACAGCGATCCTCAATCAATTACATCGCTAATGTCCAACTGTCGCCGTCCGCACAGTATGGGTGCTGCGACCTTGATCGTGAGAAAAATCACAGCACTCATCACCCTGGTTAAAGCATCCTAAAAGCATTAAGTCAAGGACAACCAGGACCTTTCAACCGTCGCGCGCGTCGGATAAGAAATGTCGTTAATGGTAACGATACACTGCTGTTCTCTCTAGCACAAACCACCATCAGTCGTCAAAAAAAGCATGCCGGGATAAACCAGGCATGCTTCAATCTTTAAATTGTGAAAACTAACCAAGAATCTTCTTTAATTCGTCGACCTTGTCGAGTTGTTCCCATGGCAGAGAAATGTCGTCACGACCGAAGTGACCGTAAGCGGCAGTTTGCCGATAAATTGGCCGCTTCAAGTCGAGCATCTTGATGATCCCCGCTGGACGCAGGTCAAAGACCTTCCGGACGGCGGCGATCAGTTCAGATTCACTGCGCATCCCAGTCCCGTAGGTGTCGATCCGGATGGAAACCGGTTGAGCCACACCAATGGCATAGGCCACTTGAATTTCCGCCTTCTTCGCGTAGCCAGCCGCTACCAGGTTCTTGGCAATGTAGCGGGCAGCGTAACTAGCTGACCGGTCAACCTTGGTTGCATCCTTCCCTGAAAAGGCGCCGCCACCATGGTGAGCGGCCCCACCGTAGGTATCAACGATTACCTTCCGACCAGTCAGCCCGGCGTCCCCCTGGGGACCACCAATGACAAAACGGCCAGTTGGGTTGATCAGGTAACGGGTCTGGTCATCCAGCAGGTTAGCCGGAATCACTTCCTTGATGATCCGTTCCTTAACGTCCTTGTGTAACTGTTCCTGGGTAATTTCAGGATCATGCTGGGTACTCAGCACCACCGTGTCAACGCGGACCGGTTTGTCATTATCATCGTATTCAACGGTGACTTCGGCCTTAGCGTCTGGCCGCAGGTACGGCAGTTCGCCGCTCTTACGCAGTTGGGCTTGTTTTTGCATTAAGTGGTGGCTCAAAACCAGTGACAGCGGCATGTATTCAGGCGTTTCGTCGGTAGCATAACCGAACATTAGTCCCTGGTCACCAGCACCAATCTTATCCAGCTCATTGTTGTCGCTATCATCGCGGCTTTCGAGAGCTGCATCTACCCCCTGGGCAATGTCTGGTGACTGTTCATCCAGTGCAACCAGGACTGCACAGGTCTTGCCATCGAAACCGTACTTGGCATCAGTGTAGCCAAGTGAAAGGATCGTTTGCCGAACCACTTTTTGGACGTTCACGTGGGCTTTGGTGGAAACTTCCCCAAAGACCAGGACCAACCCGGTCGTCACTGACGTTTCAATCGCACAGCGTGAATCCGGGTCCTGCTCGAGCATTGCATCAAGCAGTGAGTCTGAAATCTGATCGGCAATCTTATCTGGGTGACCCTCAGAGACCGATTCCGAAGTAAACAAGTGTCGTTCTTTCATATGTGTAATTCCCCCATTAGTTCTGCATCAATTGCGTAGATAGTCGGTTACAAGGCATCTTCGTGTTGCCACGAATCCTATCGGGAATTTGCTTTATAACGATGAAAATCTTATCACAATGGTTTCATTAAACGCAACCTTGTCAATAACGAAACTGGTATAATGGAAAATTAGAATAAATCATGAAGGAGCGGCTCTTGGTATGAATAAACTTGCTGAACAGTGGCGTGCAATCAACTGGCGATTAATCATCCCCAACGTCATCGTTCAAATGATCTGCTGGTCATATGTTCCCCTCTCCTATGCAGTTGGGATTGCCACCACTTCATTTAAAATCCACCTTGCGCCGCTCTTCTTATACGAAATGCTGGCTTCTTTCACCATCGTGATCATGTACGAACACCACCTGCGTTCGCGGCCATCTGCTCACCGTTGCCCGATCCGCCGATCACGACGCCCAGGGCGCCGACTCCGGCGGTCTGATCATCGACGACGGCCTGGGCCGCGGCGATGCAGAATGCGGGGTAGTCATCCAGGGCGTCGAATTCGTGGGCGCCGTGGTCGACGACTTCGTGGCCGGCCGTCTCGAGGTGAGCTCTGAGGACCTCCTTG
>DXGK01000023.1 GCA_019113965.1 Candidatus Limosilactobacillus merdipullorum | reverse complement strand
TCTACCCGGCGGCACTAAGCGGGCTTTTCCCGTTAGGACTTCTTTTTCGGGCGGCGTGCCCTGGAGGCTGGTGGCCGGCACTGGTATTGTTTGCTATTTTGCTGCTCTTTGTCCTCCTCTTCCGCTCACTTGGTTGGGGAGACTTAGAGTTTCTCACCATCCTCCTCCTGACCCTGGGCTGGTACCCAACTGCTCTGGTCCTGCTCACCGCCTGCCTCCTGACCATCACCGTTAATTTCCTTGCTCCGCCACCCCAACACGGCCACGTCCCCTTCATGCCAGAGTTAGCCTTCGCTACCGGCATAATTATGCTCGTCATGTCACCAGCATAAAAAAGCCCTACCATCTGAAAACACCAAATAGTAGAGCCATATCAATTATTTTTCTGCCAGGGCCGAGTCTTCTTCCACGACTTTCACTAGAAAGAGGTTATGTCCAAAGCGCGACAGGTTTTCAATATTTTGCAAGAGCAGGAGCAGCCAGGAAAAGGCCAAACCAAATTCCAGCAGTTCAAAGGCCGTCAACGATAGGTAATCAGTCAGTTTGAAAATGATGTACTCGATTCCCATCAAAGTCCCCACCGTGTACGACAGAATCAAGAACTGCCGCGTTATCCCGGGCAGCAGCCACTTAATTGCGGTAATTAAAATCAGAATAATGTAGACCAGCCACATCGAAATCCGGTCATGAAGAATGTGGTACTGGGGATCATTAGGGAACAGGCCAATCGACGCAATGCAGGCGGACAGGCCATACAGAAGCCACCGCAACACTAGGAGCTGCTTGCCGTGGAAACGACGCTGGAGGTTAACGAATAAGTAGTCCACCAGCGTTAACATCAATAGTCCCGAGAAAATCAACGTAATATTAAATTGGAAATTGGCCGAGTTTTGTGCTGTTCCCAGAAAGCTGAAGTTATGCCGCCACCAATCCCGGCTGGAATTAGTCAGCATGGCGAACACCATCCCCCCAATGATCATAATGGTCAGCAGGTTAGTAATCACTGCCGGCGTTAAGGTCATTGCAAGGTTGATCATTACGTAATTTACTACCGCGAGGACCATGAACACCATGACCGATGAGGTATAGATGTCAAAACTGGCGTCCATAAACATTCGTTCTAACAGCCAGAAGGCCGCCGAAAACGAAAAGACTAGGATTAGGCCGGCCGCCACTACAATCGTTGGCAAATTTCGCCAATATAGTTCCTTGGTCGGTCCGGTTTTATGCAGCTTCGTCCAAATTGCCGTGATGATGAAAATTATCATCCCGCTAATCGTTCCCAACAAGGTGGCAGCGTTGGCAATCGAATAATCCTGCCCGTTTAAGGCAATTTGGCGAATAGCCTGACTCTTGGTATAGACAAAAAAGATGACCATCATCAAGAATGCCGGAACCGTATACAGCCAGATGTTAATTTGCGGCAGCTGTTCCGCCACACCGGTCGGCCGCATATTCAGCTGTTTATGCTCCACACTCAAAGCTAACTCTTCTCCCGCGTGAATTTCCGTCTCCCGCAAGGCGTCGGCCGGGATTTCAATTTTATACTTAGTAGCCACTTTTCCCCTTCTTTCTATAAAAAAAGGAGTGGGACAGAACTAGCTTGCCTAGTTCGTTGTCCCACTCCCACAAAGATGGCTAGGTTAGTCAAAGACTGATTCCTCAGCATTTGGCCTGCCAACCACTGCTGCACAGCAGTTGAGCAGCTGACTTAATTTCCAGCCCCTTTTAATTAATCACCATTAGTTTTGCTTGTCTTCTTCCTTCATCTTGGCCTCAAGGTCCTTGATGGAGTAAGCAGCAACACTGACTTCTTTAGGCTTAATGTTCCGGTAAGTGCCCATCCCAGTACCAGCTGGAATAATCTTACCAATGATAACATTTTCCTTCAAACCAACTAATGGGTCGTTCTTGCCCCGAATAGCGGCATCCGTCAATACCCGCGTCGTTTCCTGGAAGGATGCGGCAGACAGGAAACTGTTAGTTTCAAGCGCTGCCTTCGTGATTCCGAGGATAACCGGCCGAGCAGTAGCTGGAATACCACCAGCATACAGGGTGGACTTGTTAGCGTCACGGAACTGGCTGATGTCCATCAGTTCACCTGGCAGGAGGTCAGTATCACCTGGATCCATGACCCGAACCTTCCGCATCATCTGGCGAATCATGATTTCAACGTGCTTATCCAGCAAGTCAATCCCCTGCATCCGGTAAACACCCTGAACTTGTGCCAGCAGGTAGGTTTCGGTGGACAGAACATCACGAACTTGGATCAATTCCTTTGGATCGATGGACCCTTCGTTCAGTGCCGTTCCCCGGTGGATGAAGTCGCCTTCCGCAACCCGCATCCGGGCTGTAATTGGCAGGGTGTAAGTCCGCGTGTCAGTTTCACCCTTAACAGTAACGTCCTTAGTCCGTTCTGCCGGGTTTTCTTCGATGGAAACCACTTCACCAGTTACTTCAGTAATGGTTGCACGTCCCTTAGGGTTACGTGCTTCCACAATTTCTTGCACACGAGGAAGCCCCTGGGTAATATCTTCGTTTCCAGCAACACCACCAGTGTGGAAATTCCGCAGAGTCAGCTGGGTACCTGGTTCACCGATAGATTGAGCGGCCACAGTACCAACAGCTTCACCGGCTTCTACCCGGTCACCAGTAGCGGCGTTCCGGCCGTAGCAGCGTTCGCAGACACCATGTTCAGTGTTGCAAGTAAAGGCTGAGCGAATAGTAACCTTCTTCACACCGGCATCAACGATCTTTTGAGCCATTGCTTCGTCAATCAGGACATTCTTGCCCACAATCTTCTCACCAGTTTGGGGATCAAAGACAGACTTCATTGTGTAACGACCCATAATCCGGTCGTACAGTGGTTCAATCATTTCGTTACCGTTGGTGATTGCCGTTACTTCCAGGCCACGGTCAGTACCACAGTCCTTTTCACGCACAACTACGTCCTGGGCAACGTCGACCAGCCGCCGGGTCAGGTAACCTGAGTTGGCGGTCTTCAGGGCGGTATCAGTCATCCCCTTACGAGCACCGTGGGAGGACAGGAACATTTCCAGCACGGAAAGTCCTTCGTAGAAGTTAGACAGAACTGGTAATTCCATAATCTTACCGTTTGGTGAAGCCATCAAACCACGCATCCCGGCCAGCTGGGTAAAGTTAGAAATGTTACCACGCGCACCGGAATCGGACATCATGTTGATTGGGTTATGAATGTCCATGTGTTCGATCAGCTTGTCCTGCACTTCATCCTTAGCGTCGTTCCAGGCGCCAATTACCCGTTCGTACCGTTCGTCATCAGTAATCAGCCCCCGACGGAACTGCTTGCTGATCAAGGCAACCTGTTTCCGGGCCTTCTGAATGATTTCCGGCTTTTCCGGTAAGTCGTGGATATCGGACATCGCGGTCGTCAGACCAGAGATCGTTGATTCGTAGTAACCGAGGTCCTTGATCCGGTCCAGGAATTCAGAAGTCTTTGTAACCTTGTATTGCTTGTAAACTTCCGCAATTAGGTCAGACAGGAAGCCCTTCTTGAATGGTGGAACCAATGGCGCATTTTCTAGGTATTCATGAATGTCTTGACCAGGTTCCAAGAAGAAGCGTTCGTCAACACCATCGTGAATGTTGGCGTCTGTTGGTTCGTTAATGTAGGCAAAATCCTTTGGCATGATCCGGTTGAAGAGGAGCTTACCAACGGAGGTTACCATAATCTTCTTGCGTTGTTCATCGGTAAACGGCTTGTCAGGGAATGATGATGCTTGGACACCGACCCGAGTCTGCAGGGAAACATAACCATTCTTGTAGGCCATTTCGGCTTCATCGGTGTCGTTGAAGATCATCCCTTCACCTTCACGACCCTTATCTTCAGTCGTCATGTAGTAATTACCGATAACCATATCCTGAGATTGGGAAACGATTGGTTCACCGTCACGAGGACTCAGAATGTGGGAAGCAGCCAGCATCAGCAGACGGGCTTCCGCCTGAGCTTCATTAGACAACGGAACGTGGATAGCCATCTGGTCACCATCAAAGTCGGCGTTGTAAGCGGTACATACCAATGGGTGGAGCCGCATGGACTTACCAGAAACCAGAATTGGTTCGAAGGCTTGGATCCCCAACCGGTGCAGGGTAGGTGCCCGGTTCAGCAATACTGGGTGTTCCTTAATGACATCTTCCAATACATCAAAGACGTCGTCGTCCCGGCGGTCAATCTTCCGCTTGGCAGCCTTCACGTTGGCTGACAGGCCCCGCTTAACCAGTTCGTGCATGATGAAAGGCTTAAACAATTCCAAAGCCATTGGAACTGGCAGCCCCATTTGGTTCATCTTGAGGGATGGACCAACATCAATAACGGAACGGCCAGAGTAGTCAACCCGCTTACCAAGCAGGTTCTGACGGAACCGTCCCTGCTTACCCTTGAGCAGGTGTGACAGGGACTTCAACGGACGGTTACCAGGACCAGCTACTGGACGACCCCGCCGACCGTTATCGATCAAGGCATCAACAGCTTCCTGCAACATCCGCTTTTCGTTTTGCACGATGATTCCAGGTGCCTGCAGCTTCAAGAGCCGCTTCAACCGGTTGTTACGGTTAATTACCCGCCGGTACAAATCGTTCAGATCGGAAGTGGCAAACCGGCCACCTTCAAGCTGAACCATTGGCCGCAAGTCCGGTGGCATTACCGGAATAACGTCCATGACCATCCACTCAGGCTTATTGCCGGACTTGAGGAAGGCTTCCAAAATGTCCAAGCGCCGGATAGCCCGCGTCCGCTTTTGACCGGTAGCTTCTTTCAGCTCTTCCTTTAGTTCAGCAGCTTCCTTTTGCAGGTCTACGTCTGCCAAGAGTTTCTTAATGGCAGCAGCACCCATTTTAGCAGTGAAGCGGTCGCCAAATTCAGCCTTCTTGTCCCGGTATTCTGCTTCGGACAACAGTTGCTTCTTTTCCAACGGCGTGTCGCCTGAGTCAAGAACAACGTAGGACGCGAAGTAAATGACTTCTTCCAGGGAACGAGGACTCATATCGAGGACCAAGCCCATCCGACTAGGAATCCCCTTGAAGTACCAGATGTGGGAAACTGGTGCGGCTAATTCGATATGGCCCATCCGTTCACGACGAACCTTAGAACTGGTGACTTCAACACCACAGCGGTCACAAACTCGGCCCTTGTAGCGAACCCGCTTGTACTTACCACAAGCACACTCGTAGTCCTTAGTTGGGCCAAAGATTCGCTCATCAAACAGACCCTGCTTTTCTGGCTTCAGTGTCCGGTAGTTGATGGTTTCCGGCTTCTTTACTTCACCGTATGACCAGCTCCGGATCTTATCTGGGGAAGCCAGACCGATCTGCATGCTTTCAAATTTATTGACATCAATCAAAGGATGTTCCTCCTTATTTCTTAGTACATGAGTGAAGAACTATATCTTAAATCCTACTTAGCATTATCTTCGGTGGAAGATGACGAAGCGGTCTTACCCTTGCCATCCGCACTGTGCTGTTCAGCATACTTAGCAAGAGCGTCAACGCTAACAACTTCGGCGTCATCCTCATCCATGTTCTTCAATTGAACTTCCTTTTGGTTGCCATCGAGAACCTTCATGTCCAGGCCAAGTGCTTGTAATTCCTTGACTAGAACCCGGAATGATTCTGGAACACCTGGCTTTGGAATTGATTCACCGTTGATGATGGCATCGTAAGTCCGAACACGACCAACGGTATCATCGGACTTGTAAGTCAGGATTTCTTGAAGGGTGTAGGCAGCACCATATGCTTCAAGAGCCCAAACTTCCATTTCACCGAACCGCTGACCACCGAATTGGGCCTTCCCACCAAGTGGTTGTTGGGTAACCAGTGAGTAAGGACCAGTGGACCGAGCGTGAATCTTATCATCGACCATGTGTGCCAGCTTCAGGTAGTGCATGGAACCAACGGCAATCCGGTTTTCAAATGGTTCACCAGTTCGACCATCGTAGAGGATTGTCTTCCCGTCTTCTGGAAAGCCAGCTTCCCGCACGGCATCCCAAACATCCTTGTCGGTTGCCCCATCAAAGACTGGAGTAGCCATGTGGATGCCTAAGCGCTTAGCAGCCATCCCCAGGTGCAATTCCAGCAGCTGACCAATATTCATACGACTTGGCACACCCATTGGGCTCAGCATGATGTCGATTGGTGTTCCGTCTGGCATGTATGGCATATCTTCTTCAGGGATAACGATAGAAACGGTCCCCTTGTTACCGTGCCGACCAGACATCTTGTCACCGACCTGGATCTTCCGCTTTTGAGCGATGTAAACCCGAACCATGGTGTTCACACCTGGTGACAATTCATCCCCGTTTTCTCGGGTAAAGATCTTAACGTCCTGGACGATTCCGCCGCCACCGTGAGGAACACGGAGGGAAGTGTCACGAACTTCACGGGACTTTTCACCAAAGATGGCGTGCAGCAGCCGTTCTTCGGCTGACAGTTCCGTCATTCCCTTTGGCGTAACCTTACCAACCAGGATATCACCATCGTGAACTTCGGCCCCAACGCGGACAATCCCGTCCTCGTCCAAGTCCTTCAATGCGTCATCCCCGACGTTTGGAATTTCACGGGTCATTTCTTCAGGCCCCAGCTTCGTCTCACGAGCTTCTGACTCGTAAGATTCGATGTGGATAGACGTGTAAACGTCATCCTTAACCAGCCGTTCGTTGATGGCAATGGCATCTTCGAAGTTGTAACCCTGCCAAGTCATGAAGGCAATCAGTGGGTTTTGACCTAATGCCAATTCCCCTTCTTCCATGGATGGACCATCAGCGAGGACGTCATCGCCATCCACGTGTTCGCCAATCTTAACGATCGGACGCTGGTTGTAGTTCTTACCACCGTTAGAACGACGGAACTTCATCAGCCTGTAAGTGTCTAATGAACCATCGTCTTCACGAACACGAACTTCACGTGCGTCAACATATTCAACGGTACCAGGCTTCTTAGCAATCAAGGCCACCCCAGAGTCGTGAGCTGCTTTGTAGTCAATACCGGTACTTACCAGTGGTGCGTGTGGGTTGATCAACGGAACAGCTTGCCGCTGCATGTTGGCACCCATCAGCGCACGGTTAGAGTCATCGTTTTCAAGGAATGGAATACATGCGGAAGCAACGGAAACAACTTGTTTTGGTGAAACGTCCATGTAGTCGACGTTTTCAACACTGGTTTCAATGTAGTCATCCTTGTCACGAGCCATAACCTCATCATCAACAAAGGAGCCATCGTCATTCAACGGTGAGTTTGCCTGGGCGATGATGAAGTTATCTTCTTCGTCGGCCGTCAGGTAGTCGATCTTGTCGGTTACCTTGTGGTCCTTCCAGGATACACGACGGTATGGCGTTTCAATAAAACCATACTTGTTAACACGAGCGTATGAGGAAAGACTGTTGATCAGACCGATGTTTGGCCCTTCAGGCGTTTCAATCGGGCACATCCGGCCATAGTGGGTATAGTGCACGTCGCGAACTTCGTAGCCAGCCCGGTCACGGGTCAAACCACCAGGACCAAGGGCTGACAGACGACGCTTGTGGGTCAATTCACCCAGTGGGTTGGTTTGGTCCATGAACTGGGACAGTTGGGAGGAACCAAAGAATTCCTTGATGGAAGCAACCACTGGCCGAATGTTGATCAATTGTTGCGGTGTTACCGTGTCAGGATCCTGAATGGACATCCGTTCACGAACGACCCGTTCCATCCGGGCAAGCCCGATCCGGAACTGGTTTTGCAGCAATTCACCCACGGAACGAATCCGCCGGTTACCCAGGTGGTCGATATCATCGGTGTTGCCGATTCCTTCTTGCAGGTTGAAGAAGTAGTTCAGGGAAGCAAGAATATCAGCTGGTTCGATGTGCTTGTACTCCAATGGAATGTGACCATTACCAATAATCGGCACAACCCGGTCTGGGTCATTCTTGGAGTAAACCAAAATCTTTTGCAGTTTTACTGGTTCCGTTACTACCGCTTCGTCGGATGGCGTGTAGGTAACCATCTTGAAGTCATCACGGTCCAGGTATGGTTCCAGCTTCTTCAGGGTTTCCTTATCAACGGTATCACCCTTTTGTGCCAACACTTCACCAGTATCTGGGTCAGCTAACGTTTCCGCCAGGGTCTGACCAAGTAGCCGGTACTTCAGCATCAGCTTCTTGTTAGTCTTGTAACGACCAACTGGA
Source organism: Candidatus Limosilactobacillus merdipullorum (assembly GCA_019113965.1). Taxonomy (GTDB): domain Bacteria; phylum Bacillota; class Bacilli; order Lactobacillales; family Lactobacillaceae; genus Limosilactobacillus; species Limosilactobacillus merdipullorum. Next base: position 4,778 of record DXGK01000023.1, on the reverse strand, counting down.
GCCATGTCGTAGCGCTTCGGATCAAAGAACCGTGCCGTCAGCAGGTTCCGCGCTGAATCAGCGGTCTTTGGTTCACCTGGACGCAGCCGTTCGTAGATGTCCTTCAACGCCTCCTCAACCCGGGAGTCTTCGGCGTTCTTGTGAACGTCCTTATCCAGGGTCAGGGACAGGGTTTCACTGTCGCCACCAAACATATCAATGATTTCATCGTCGGAGCCGAAACCAAGGGCCCGAACTAATTCAGTCATTGGCAGCTTCCGAGTCCGGTCAATCCGGACGTACGAAATGTTCTTGGCGTCAGTTTCGTATTCCAGCCAAGCACCACGGTTAGGAATAAAGGTAGCGCCATAGCTTGGCCGACCATTCTTATCGGCTTCTTCATTATAGTAGACACCTGGTGAACGAACTAATTGGGAAACAATTACCCGTTCGGCACCATTAATAATGAAGGTTCCCTGGTCAGTCATCAGTGGAAAGTCACCGAAGAAGACGTCCTGGGACTTGATTTCCCCAGTTTCGTGGTTGGTTAACCGTAACGTAACGTGAAGTGGTGCTGAGTAGTTCGCATCATGCTCACGTGCTTCATCAACAGTGTACTTCGGTTCTAAAAGTTGATAGTCCACGAATTCCAAAGAGAGCTTTCCTTGGAAATCGTCAATCGGCATAATATCATCAAACATTTCCCGCAAACCTTTGTCCATAAACCAATTGTAAGAATCGGTCTGGATTTCAATCAGGTTTGGCAACTCGAGAACTTCTTTAATTCGGGAGTAGCTACGACGGGTACGGTGCTTACCGTATTTTACTAAATGTCCGGCCAAACTGTTCACCTCTCTAATTTGTTGGGTGGGTTCATTTAAATGTTACATTTTGATTACAATTTAACCAAAACCCGCATTTTGGGCAAAAAAAATCCAAAAACAGTTCAACGACTGTCTTTGGCTTTTATGCAGAATCTGATGGACAATAGATCACCAGGTTCAAATGAACTCACAATTACATACTTTATTAGTATAGTTGAAGCAATTGCGAATGTCAATAATTAAGTTTTACTTTCCCCGCTTTGCCAGGCCATTAATGATGCAGTCAAGAATCAGCTGGTCACGCTCGTCGTCAGAAATGGAGTGTCCACCGATGAGCTGGTAGGTCCCAAAAAGTGGCGACAGGCTCGCCAAGAACAATTCCGCCGCTTCCTTAGGCAACAAATCTGGACGCAGCTTCACGGACGGTTGCTTAAAGTAATCGCTGATTGGTTCCAAGTAGTCCATGGTGAAAATAATGTTGAGCTTTTGCTGTGAACTCTTTGAAAGGAGGAGCATCGTCTGCCGGTACTGGTCGTAAATACTCAGTGGGTGGTGCTTCTTGAGAATCTTAACGATTTCTAACAACTGTTCTTCCGACGCTAGGTCGTGCTTCCGTATCACTTTGTTGATTTCCTGGCGAATCTTTCCTGATAGCTTGTTCATCACGTCCAGGTATAAGACTTCCTTGTCGCTAAAGTGGTGGTATAGCGCCGGCTGGGTGATTCCAATCTGCTTGGCGATATCCCGGGTTGAGGTTTCACCAAATCCTTTTTGCAAGAATAACTTTGTAGCCGTCTTGATAATCGCCTGACGAGTTTTTTCTAATTGTTCTGCTCGTTTCATTAACTAACTTCCTCCTCAAATTGGCTAACCTCTATTATAGGACTAATATTTATCACAAGACAACCGCTGAATAGGCCAAAATAGCGCTAAATTCGTTTTTCTATTGTCGAATTCAGCGCTATCTGCTAGACATTATTGGTTGGCTTTGACTAATTTCTTTGCAGCTGGGGTCTTCACTTTCACCGTAATTTCGCCATGGTGGGCACCAACGGTCACGGTATCACCCGGCTTAATTTCACCATCAATCAGGTCCGTGCTCAGGCGGTCTTCAATTTTATCCTGAATTGCCCGCCGGAGCGGCCGAGCCCCGTATTCAGGGTCGTAGCCTACCGCAGCGATCAGGTCGACTGCCGCAGGCGTGACTTTCAGACTAATCTCCTGTTCAGCAACCCGGTCACGCAGTTCGTTAGTCATCAACTTCACGATCTGGTGGAGTTCCTGCTTATTTAATGAATGGAAGATGATGGTTTCATCAATCCGGTTCAGAAATTCCGGCCGAAAGTGCAATTTCAGCTGCTGACGAATAGCCCCCGCCATCGCGTTGTAATCCTGGCTCATGTCCCGGGCCCCGAACCCGACTTCCTTTTCATCCTGGAGCTGGGTCGCACCGAGGTTGGACGTCATAATAATAATCGTGTTCCGGAAGTCGACCCGGCGGCCCTTGGAATCGGTCAGGTAACCATCATCCAAGACCTGAAGCAGGAGGTTAAAGACGTCAGGGTGGGCCTTCTCGGCTTCATCCAGCAAGACGACGGAATACGGGTGCTGACGAACCTTTTCCGTCAGCTGGCCTCCTTCATCGTAACCCACATAACCGGGCGCGGCCCCAATCAGCCGGCTGGTGCTGAACTTTTCCATGTACTCGGACATGTCGATCCGAATCATGTTGTCCTCGGAGCCGAACATCGCCTCGGCCAATGCCTTGGCTAACTCTGTTTTACCAACCCCGGTTGGTCCTAAAAACATAAAGGAACCAATCGGCCGGTTCGGGTTCTTCAAGCCGCTCCGGGCCCGGCGAATTGCCTTAGCAACCGCGTCAACGGCTTCGTCCTGGCCAATCACCCGCTTATGGAGGACCTTTTCTAAGTTGATCAGCCGGTCGCTTTCACTCCGCTTCAACTGGGTTAGCGGCACACCAGTCCACTCGGCAACGACCTTGGCAACGTCTTCGCCGGTCACTTTGAGACGGTAGTGCTGCTCTGCCTGCCGTTCACTGACCCGGTCAGCCTGCTGCTCCTGCTTAGCCCGCAGCGATAATTCCTGTTCCCGCAGGTCTGCTGCCCGGTCAAAGTCCTGCTGCTCAATTGCTGCTTCCTTAGCAGATTGCAGTTCGGCGATTTGCTCGTCTAATGATGGCTTGCGGGTCTTCTTCTCCTCAGCATTGATTCGGACCATAGCTGCCGCTTCATCCATCAAGTCAATTGCCTTGTCCGGGAGGAAGCGGTCAGAGATGTAGCGGTCGGAGAGCTTAACAGCCTGTTCCAGCGCCTCATCAGTAATCTTGGCATGGTGGTGGGCCTCATAGCGTGGCCGTAATCCCTTCAGGATAGCCAGACTTTCTTCTGGGGTTGGCTCGTCGACCTGAACTGTTGCAAACCGCCGTTCCAGAGCTGCGTCAGATTCAATGTACTTTTGGTACTCGTCAAGGGTAGTCGCCCCGATTGTTTGCAGTTCTCCCCGGGCTAAAGCCGGCTTCAAGATGTTGGAGGCGTCAATGGCCCCCTCAGCACCCCCGGCTCCAATCAGCGTATGCAGCTCGTCAATAAAGAGGATGACGTGCCCGTCCGCCTGGATTTCGTCAATCACCTTTTTGAGACGGTTTTCGAATTCGCCCCGGTACTTAGTGCCCGCGACCAACGAACCCATATCGAGGACCATCAGCCGCTTATTAGCCAGCTCAGCTGGAACCGTTCTGGCCACCATCTCTTGGGCTAGGCCTTCAGCAATAGCGGTCTTCCCTACTCCCGGCTCACCAATCAGCACCGGGTTATTCTTGGTCCGGCGACTGAGGATCTGAATCGTCCGCCGAATTTCAGCATCACGCCCGACGACAGGATCCAGCTGCTGGTTCCGCGCCATCTGGGTCATGTCCCGAGCCAGCTTATCAAGGGTCGGTGTACCACTCTTGCGGTTGTTTCCCTGACGGTTGGTTTGACGCCGGAGCTGGCTTTCCGCTACTCCTAACCGCCGCAGGGTCACCTTCCGAACCTGACGGGGCAAAACATCTAGGCTAAAGAGAATCCGCGAAGACAGGACACTCTCATCCGCAATTAGCGCCAGCAGCAGGTGTTCAGTCCCAATTTTGAGGGAGTGCATCTGCTGGGCCTCCTGACCAGCCAGGGCCAAGACCTGCTTAGCTTTCGGTGAATATGGCAGGTAGTCAGCTGGGCCGAGCTGGTCAAGCGTTCCGTAACCAATTAGCCGTTCAATCTCTTCACGAATATCATCACTGGTAATTGAAAACTGCTCAAAAATCTTGTTGGCAATCCCATCCTTATCCATTGCCAACGCGAGCAAGAGGTGTTCAGTCCCCACTGCTTGGTGTTTAAAGTATTTAGCTTGTTCATGGGCAATCATTAAGACATGCTTAGCACTAGGAGTAAACATGTTATCCATTAGCAATCATCCCTTCTAACTTTCATACCGTAATCGATTCAGTAGCGAAATCAACACGCGTGCTCTTAACCGGGCTTCAATATCGGTATCGCCAACGTCCAGTGTCTGCTTAGCAAGTGCCACAAGCATCAAGTCACCCTCGCGCTGGGTGATGACCTTTTCATCGTAAAGGGTCTGAACGATGGCAAACGCATCACGTTCTCGAATTGAGTCGCCAATTGTTTGGATTAATGAGTTTAACACGTCAATGTTATCAAGTAAATTAACACGCTCAATCCGGATATAACCACCGCCGCCACGCTTGCTCTTGACGAGGTAACCATTTTGAATGGTAAACCGGGTCTTGATGACATAGTTGATCTGGGACGGGACCACGTCAAAGTGGTTTGCAATCTCGGAACGGCGAATCTCAATCTGAGCAGAGTCGCCCAGAATTTCTTTCAAGTAAGCTTCAATAATATCTGAGATACTCTTATTCTCCATCGTTCACCCTCCGCTATCTGACTAATACTGACC
>DXGK01000022.1 GCA_019113965.1 Candidatus Limosilactobacillus merdipullorum | reverse complement strand
GGGTTGAATAATGATTACTTGTCGAAGCCACCGTCAACAATCTGGTCGAGGGTATCCTTGGAAGGGATGAAGAAGAGCTGACCGGTGAGAATCTTAGAAAAGCTCAGTAGGTAGTCATGGCCCTTGACCATGCTTTCCAGCATTGCCTTCGTAACTTCCCAGTGACGGGCATAACCGATGAAGTAGGTCCCGGTGATGTCCGTGGCAGGATCAGAGTATGGGACGTTCATCCGGACGATGTTTTGCGAAACGCCGTTGATTTCTACCTGGGAGACAACGTTGTGGGCGTTCTGAAACTTTTCACCGTCAGACAATTCTAGGTCATCCAATTTCTTCCGACCGATGGCCTTTTCCTGGGTCTCAGTACTGAGCTTGCTCCAGATGTCCATTTCGTGGCGCCACTTCTGGGCAAACGCGTAGGAACCATTCTCAAACTGCGGGTCTTCATCACCGATCACGGCGTAGTCCTTGGCTTTGTCTTCTTCGGGGTTCTCGGTACCATCGATAAAGCCGATAATGGCCCGTCCTTCAAAGTAGCGGAAGCCATGGGTTTCATCGACCACGCCAGTAATGTCTTTCAAAAAGAGCATCACTTGACGCATGAACTCGTAAACGGTTGCTCGGTCATTAGCCCGTACATGGAGGAAGATGTCACCCTTAGTTGCGGGCATTTCGTACTTGTCGCCCTTAATACCCTTATAAGTTTCTAGTTCCTTTGGCTTTGGAGCATTTGGGAAAAGGTAGTCCCAAGCGTCGTTACTAAACCCAACGGCAACTTTGAGATTGCTGTCCTGCGCCCGGATCCGTAGTGAACGGGTGATGGCCTGGAAGCGGTCAATAAATTCACTGATGGCAGCGAGCTCTTTTGGCTGATCCTGTCGTTTTAATTCCAAAACGGTAAACTGAACTTCCTTACCAGCGTCTTTCCAGACGTCCTGAACCTTTGCACGATCAAATGCCATGATAACTCCTCCTCATTAATTAATTTATCCAACCTTATTGTAACATTTTATTTTCCTCCGGCTGTTCAGTCATCCGATCCTTTCTTTGACTATCAAGGAGTGAAGGCCGATAATATTCAACAAACTATTAACGATGGGGGGGAATCAGTAATGAACAAACGTGCACGGGGCTGGTTGATTGTCCTCTTGGTTGTGATTGTCATCGGTGGATGGTGGACAGTCCGTTCAAAGCAGGCCGGTGTCTACCGGCCGGCAGCCTACCGACCAACAATCGGGACACCAACCTTCTTCTTTCACGGCTTCGGTTCGTCCGCCCATGCAGAGCAGTATATGACTGATGGGGCGAAGAAAGCCAGGGTCACCAAGACGGTAATCAGGGCCACTGTTGGTCTCGATGGCCACGTCAAACTTTGTGGCAAAATCCCGGTGGGAACAAAGAAACCGATCATTCAGGTCCAATACACTAACAACCGCAACGGGAACTTTAAGCAGGATGGTCAGTGGGCGGCAAACGTGATTACTGCCGTGCAGAATCGCTATCGTTTTGAAAAGATGAACCTGGTTGGCCATTCAATGGGTAATATGGACATCATGTACTACTTAGCCGCCAACGCGACTAACCCACGAATGCCTGAGCTTAGCAAGCAAGTCGACATTGCCGGACACTTCAACGGCTTTGACGACAATATGACGCTGCAGAAGAACCGGCGACCGGAAAACATGGACCGTGGCTATCGCCCACTACTGCGCTTGCGGACAACTTACCCCACCACGGCACGGGTCCTCAATATTTATGGTGATCACGGTGGGCAGACGGATGGGACTGTACCAAATAAGTCGTCATTGTCCCTGAAGTACTTAGTTGCCCAGCGGGCCAAGAGCTACCGTGAAGTCAAGATGACCGGGAAGCAGGCTCAGCACAGTCGCCTGCACCACAATGCTAAGGTCAACAAAGTCATGATTAAGTTCCTGTGGAACAAGTAACCAGAATGAGTTATTAGACAAGGGGTAAAGGAAAATCAGCTACAAACCGTTTTCTGGGTGTCAATAACTAAGCAAAGACCATTATTACCGCCAGCTTGAAGGTGCTGGCGGTTTTTAGCCTGAAATAATTTGTTGAGGTGGAGTGAAGATGACAAATAACAAAGACGATCAACAGCGACTGGACGGCCGCACCAAGATGTTTATCAACAAGAAAATGTCGTACGCGCTGCGTCATAATCCGCAAAAATATGGTTTAAAGTTGGACAAGTATGGGTACGTTGATCTCCACCAGTTTTTGGATGCGATGAACCGGGTCCACCATTTCAGACCACGCTTAACTGAGATGACGATCCGTGAGATCATGCATGGCGCTAAAAAGCAGCGCTTTAAAATTAAAAACGGCCAGATTTGTGCGCTGTACGGCCACAGTATCCCCGGAATTATCAAGCATCCGGAAAAAGTTCCGCCAAAGGTGCTGTCCCACGGCACGGCGCGGCGTTTTCTGCCAAGCATCGAAAAACGGGGCCTCTTGCCAATGGGACGGCAATACGTACACTTGTCGGCAGACGTGGACACGGCGGAAGCAGTTGGTAAGCGGCGCGACCAGCACCCGGCTATTTTAAAGTTTAATGCCGCGGCGGCACACAAGGACGGGGTCAAGTTTTATTACGCTAACGACCAGGTATGGCTGGTCGACCAAGTAGCTCCGAAGTACTTATCCCGTTAGTGCGGCCAGCTTGAGCTTGATTTAAGCCGGAAAAGTTAGCTATACTACAGGTGCCATCGTAGCTCAGATAGGTAGAGCACATCCATGGTAAGGATGAGGTCGGCGGTTCAATTCCGCTCGATGGCTTCCAAACATTCAGGTGCGGTGATCAATTTCATCGCTCTTTTTTTATCGAAAACACCGTGAACACTGGTCCTTTGTTGCTAATACCGGTACAATGAACACAAATATTATTTTCAGGAGGTGCGCGATGACATTTTTTGCCACGCTGGCGTTTATTTTGCTGGTAACACAGCTAGTTAGTCACCTATGTGTTCGGATGGAAGTGCCCGATGTGATCGGGCAGATTATTGTGGGAATTATTATTGGCCCCGCCATCCTAAACTGGGTGAAGTTGACCCCCATGATCAACGAGTTCCAGGAACTGGGTGTTGTGATTTTAATGTTTATTGCCGGGCTGGAGTCCGACTTGTCACTGTTAAAAAAGTATTTGAAGCCAGCTGTGATTACCGCCATCATGGGAGTTTTATTCCCGGTTGTCTTCATGGGTGGCGCGTCATTGCTTTTCGGCTTTAACCACCTGGAATCATTGTTTATCGGGGTTATTTTCTCTGCGACATCCGTTAGTATTTCAGTGGCGGTCATGCGGGAATTTCACGTCCTGGATTCCAAGGAAGGGGCAACCATTCTTGGTGCGGCAGTGGCCGACGATATCATCGGAGTCATCCTCCTCAGTTTGATGATCGGGATGATTGATGCTTCCGGTGGCCATGCAGAATCACACGGACCGAGCAATATTTTCCTGGCGTTGGCTTTGCAGGTGTTGTTCTTTGTGGTGGTTTACCTGCTGGTTCGCTGGCTGGCACCAATCCTGATGCGGTTGAGTGAGCACCTGCTGACAATGGCTTCCAACTCGGTGATGGCCATGATTATCTGTTTGTCAATGGCTGGTGCCGCTGAAGCAGTTGGCTTGAGCGGAGCTGTAGGGGCCTTCTTTGCCGGACTGGCGATCGCTAACACCCATCACCAGGAAGTGATCAACCACTCGTTTATCCCGATTGGCTACTCACTATTTATCCCGGTCTTCTTTGTCAGCATCGGCTTGAACATGCGCTTTGATCGGATGAAGGAATCCTTGCTGTTCGTCATTGTGATGACCATTCTGGCCGTTTTGACTAAGCTTTTTGGTTGCGGCATCGGTGCCCGAATGGCGGGGTTAAAGTGGCCTGGCGACTACGTGGTTGGTAGCGGGATGGTAGCCCGTGGCGAAATGTCGCTGATCACCGCCCAAATCGGTTTCTCGGCCCACCTGCTGTCGGAAACCTACTACTCCGATATTATTGCCGTGATTGTTCTGGCGACGGTGATTGCGCCGTTCCTGCTGAAGCATTCGATCCAGTCCAGCGACCATTTGATGAAGCAGATGAACGGCCAACAAGCTGAAGAATAAACTATGTAAAACAATGACCCTCAACGTGCCGCGATGGCAACGTTGAGGGTAATTTCTTGTTTGAATTTTTTTGTTATCACGACGATTGTACTGTTGGATCGACAGTGTCATGCAGGTTCAGGGGGTGCTGGTGGAGCAGTTGGTGAGCCATCATGATTCACAGGCCATCAGTGAAGTGGTATGCCGATCAGTAATGAATAATGATAGGCGTACCATTCAGCAAGCAAGTGATGACCCACTACTGGTCTCAGCACTAATTATGTATGATGACCGCCAATGTATCAACGTTGCACTTTGGGCTCAGCCGTGAAATTTCAGTTAGTGATGCGCATGCGGCACTTACTGAAAGGTCGAGCTTTGAGACAATTTTTAATTGGCTCAAAGTCGTGCCCACGGCGTTCCAGCCCAAAATAGGTGCAACGTTGATAAACACGTTCCATGGGTATCATCACGGCGTTCTATCCGGACTTACGTTGGAAGTCAGTAAAGCATGGCTTGTTTAATTATTCAGTCACCAATTGGCCTAACGCCCGTTTGCTGATGGCTGAGGAAACCTTTCCAACGCTGATCAGAGTCAGCTCGTGCATCGCCCGGCTGGCCATCGTGTAGATGATCCCGGTAGCCTGTGACTGGTTGATGGTCTGCTCGGAAACGCCGTAGGCCACGACGGCATCAAATTCCAGTCCCTTGGCCAGGTAAATGGGCAGCACCGCTACACCGTTTGCAGGTAGTTGGCTATCGTCATCCTTCAGCAGCCGGACTTTGATCTCCATCCGTTTTAGCCCGCGGGCAACGGCGACTGCTTCGTCCTGCTTGGCAGTTAACACCGCCACGGTCTGCTTCTCTTGAGTCATGCGGTCCAACTCTTGTTTGAGCATGTTCATCCCGTCTTGCTGGTCAGAGGCCACTAGGAGGCGCGGCTGCTCACCATGACGGTTGAAGGGGATGACTTTGTCGCCGTCGGGAAGCAGCATCCGGGCAAAGTTGGTGATTTCGTTGGTCGAGCGGTAGGCACGCCGTAAGGTGACTAGCCGCGGCTTTTTGGCCTGTAGGGCATCCTGCAAACTATTCAATAGTTCTTCCGGCAACTGTAGTGGGTGGAAAAGGGCCTGTTCGGAGTCACCTAAAATGGTGAATTTAGCACCGGGGAAGGCGTGTTTGAGGTAAATCAGCATTGCTAAGGAGTAGTCCTGCATTTCATCAATGAAGACGTACTGCATTGCCCGGTTTTGACCGCCACCGGTGAGCAGGTCACGCAAGAACATTAATGGCGCCGTGTGGATGAAGGACAGCTGGTGGTATTCCAACTGCATGCCAAATTGGTCGGTAAAGGCTTTCCATTCAGCTGGGGAAACATGATTTGGACGCGGACACTGATGTAAGAAATCGGCGTACTGTTCGTTGATGTCGAAGAAGTAATTGTTGTAGATGGCATCGGCAACGACCCGTAACTGCTTTTTGGCCCAGCGACGTGCCAGGTATCGTTGCAGAGCTCGTTCATCCTTAAAGTCGTCGGGAGTGTGCCGGCCGTACAAGCGGTGGAGCTGTTGGCGGTCAAGGCTATCCAAATCTTCGGCTACCCATTCGCTAGCGGCCTCTTCTCGCGCTCGCGCTTGCGTTTCCCTGATGAGGGTGTTTTTCAGCCGGACAACCCGGTCGGTCAGGGGTAACGACTGCGGTAAAAAAGCAAAAATTCGCGCAATGTGGTGGGCATCAAAAAAGATCTCGTCGCGGAAGTGGATTGGACTGAACTTTATCGATGCTTGGCCACTTTGCAGGCGGTCGCGGTACTTAATAACTTCCTGCATAATGACCGGCTGGTTGAAGTACTGGCGGATGGCCGATGGTATTTGCGATTGCTGTTCATAGGTTTGGAAGAGGGTCTGGACGTTGAGACCTTCAAAGCGGTGCTTGAGAAAACCATCAAGAGTTACCTGGCGCATGTTCCGTTCACCTAGACTTGGTAGGACGTCGGCGATGTAGTGCGAGAAGAGCAGGTTGGGACTGAAGAGGACGATCTGATCCGCGTTTAGCGACTCACGTGAGTGGTAAAGCAGGTAGGCAATTCGCTGGAGGATGGCGGAAGTCTTCCCAGATCCGGCAACCCCCTGTACTAGGAGCAAGTCGCTGTCAGTATTGCGGATAATCGTGTTCTGTTCACGCTGGATAGTGGCAACGATGTTGTGCATCTGGCGGTCATCATGCTCACCTAAAGCCTGCTGGAGGAGCTCGTCGCCGACTACTTCGTTGGTATCAAACATGTGGGTGATCCGTCCTTGGATAATGGTGAACTGCCGCTTCTTCACCAGCGTCGTCTTGCGGGGCCCGGCCGGTGTCTGGTAAGTCACCGGGCCAAGGTTACCGTTGTAATAAATAGCAGAAACGGGTGCCCGCCAGTCATAAACGAGGAAGTCGCTTTGATCGGCGTTCATCAGCGAAGCGGTACCGATATAGAGGGTATCGGTGGTTTTTTGCCCTTCATCTTGGATGTCAATCCGACCAAAATATGGTTGGTCACGAAGGTGACGGAGGGTGGTCAGCTGGGATTTTAGAATATCTTCGGTGGTGGCGGCCTGGTTAACTAACCGCCGCTGCTGTTCGATCATTGCTCGACTTTCGGCAATATCGTCGACTTCGTAACGGTTGATCGAGGCGTTTTCGCCGTAATTCTTTTCAACGGCCCGCGTTTCTTTATGGGCCTCAGCCAAATCGGCCTTTGTTTTGGCAATTTGGGCGTCAATGCTGGCAATAACCTGGTCAACCCGGGCTTGTTCTCTAGCCATCTCTTCTTTTTCGGTCGCCATGCAATCTCCTCCTTTTTTCAGATTAACTATTGTATCACGGCCGGGGGAGAAAAACCGCCAAAACGATTTTGGAAAATGATTGTCGACCTAACGGGCATGGGGATGATTTTCCTCCCCCGCCGCTGGCTTTTCCAGTGTTTGTTGGCCCTTAAAATGGTAAGATAAATAACGAATGAAAAATGTTAATCAACAGATCGCGGAGGTGAAAAAATGACCAACCTCGCAATTGTTGACTTGGGATCAAATTCCGCGCGGATGGCAATTAATGAAATCTTGCCAGATGGCCGTTTTCGAGAGATTAGACGGGTAAAGGAAAACAGCCGTTTATCAGAGGGAATGAGCCGGGAGAAGATATTAAAAGAACCGGCAATTCGTCGCACCATTAAGGCGCTGCACCGCTTTAAACGGATTTATCAAGACTATCCAGATATAGAAGTACGGGCGATTACCACTGCGGCAGTACGTCAGGCACGCAACCGTCAGGAATTTTTATCACGGGTCAAAAAAGAGACTGGTATTGAACTACAGGTATTGTCGGGTAACAAGGAAGCTTACTATGATTACTTGGGGGTTATTCGCACGTTGAAGCTCAACCACTGCCTGATCCTGGACGTGGGTGGGGCTAGCAGCGAAATGATCCTCGTGGAGCACAGACGTGCTACCCACTTAATTTCGATCCCGATTGGGGCGGTGAACCTGTCGGAACAGTTCCACCTGGGTGGCTATGTTCAGGCGCGGGACCTGTTCCGGGCGGAAGTAGCGGTCAACGAACGGTTCCGGAAGATTCCGTGGCTGCGTTATGCGTCTCGTGTTCCGATTGTGCTCCTCGGTGGTGCCAACCGGACCCTCGCACGGATGAGCATGGCACACCGTCATCAGCGGATGAGGTCTATCCATGGCTACCGGCTGAACGCCCGGGTGGTATTTGCGACTTACCGGGAATTACTGAGTCGCAACTTACATCAGCGCAAACATATGCCGGGATTAGAGCCCGACCGTGCCGACATTATCTTAGGCGGCATGTTGCCGTTGGTTGCGTTATTAATGAGAAATCGCGATGGCCGCGTGATCTTTTCGGAGAGCGGCGTTCGCGACGGGATTATTACGGAGTATATTCAGTTAAATCATCATGACAAATAATCAAGAGAAAAAGTTTTATGAAAAAACACCTGCCGAGCGGCGGGCGATTTTGGGCAAAAAATTTGGTCTTTCCGCTGACGAACTTAAGGCCATGGCGGCTGATGCCCGTCCGGAAGGGGCACAGATGGTGGAAAATTACCTCACTGATTATCGCCTCCCTGAGGGGGTTGTCACAGGGTTGGTCGTTAACGGGAAAGAATATACCGTCCCGATGGCCATTGAGGAGCCATCGGTTATTGCGGCTGCCTGCAACGGTGCCCGGATGACTGCTTATGCCGGCGGAGTTACAGCCGAGAAGGCCGACCGGCTAATGATCGGCCAGGTAGTGATGGAAAACATTGCTAACCCTTACTTGTACCGTAACCACTTGCTCAAGCAAAAAGATGAGATCTTAAAGATTGCTAACGATGCCTACCCGTCGATTCAACAATATGGCGGTGGGGCAGTTGGTATCCGGGTTCGTTGTCCCGAGGACTTCGTAGTGCTGGACCTGTTGGTCAATGTTGTAGACGCGATGGGGGCTAATACCGTTAACACCATGGCCGAAGCAGTTGGCCGCTGGCTAAGTTCGAAGGGTCAGACGGTTGTAGCAGCCATCCTCAGTAACTATGCGACGGACAGCTTGCAGTCGGTTTCTGTCGCCCTGGAATTCCCAGACGTGGCCACTGACCAGATGAAGGGAGCCGATGTGGCCGCCCGGATTGCCGACCTCAGTTTTCTAGCCCAGGTCGACTCTTACCGTGCTGCCACCCACAACAAGGGGATTATGAACGGCATCGATGCGGTGTTGATTGCTGCTGGTAATGACTGGCGAGCAGTTGAAAGTGGTGCCCAGGCTTATGCCGCGATGGAAGGACAGTACCGCGGACTGGCAACTTGGCACGTGGTTGGCGATAAGCTGATTGGCAAGATGACTCTGCCAATGGCAGTAGGAACCGTCGGTGGGTCAATTGGCGCCCGGCAGCTCACTGCTACCAATGCCAAGATTAGCCAAATTAAGTCGGTACCAGAACTGGCTGCAGTGGCCGCTAGTGTGGGCTTAGTTCAAAACTTGGCAGCGCTGCGAGCCTTAGCTAGCACGGGTATTCAGGAAGGACACATGAAACTCCAGTACCGGGTGGTCGCAATGCGTGTTGGCGCGACCGCCGAGGAAGCGGGACCGCTGGCTGATCGTCTGGCTCACTTGGACCATGTTGACGAAGACGTCTCCAAGGAAGAATTATCCAAGTTACGAAAGGAGCAGGGACATGACTGAAGAAATTAAGCTGAATAAGGCAAACCAGGAACTGCTGGACCAGGTGAATGACCTCTTTCCCCGCGGGTCGGTTTTCGTTCAATTTCACGGTAAGCGGAGCGGTTACGTCCGCCATGACCAGGCAGAAACGACTAACTTGCCGGGTGGGTTGGTGATCACCGTTACTGACCTCACCGAACCGAACTATACTGCTTCTCATGAATTGCTGCACCTGCTGATGACACTGCGCGGTTTTCCGCAGATTTTCTTTGAACTTTCACTAGGTGATAAGCAACTGGACGAGCAAATGATGATCATGGCGACTGACTTGTTCAATACGGTGGCTCACCAAATCGTGGTTGCTGAACAGCGCAAGCACGGCCTAATCGATGAAAAGATTGAGCAAGAATACTTTCGGGGAATCACCGAAACCTTAACTAATGAAACAGGTAAGGATGACGGGGAGCGGACAATGCGCTTGTTGACGCTTCTCGATGCACTCGTCTTTTATTCTGGTGGGCACATGACGGCCGACCAGTTAGATGAGTTACGAGAACGCTACCCGGCGGCCCTGTCATCAGCGCAGATGCTCTACGACGAAGTGATGGATAAGCCGGTCAAATCACCATTTGAAATGCGGCGGACGGTGGTTAAACTTTTCCGCCTCTTTGACAAGCAGATGCAAGAGTGGGGATTGCCGGCACTGCACAACAACCAGTTCACGAGCCTGTCGCCAGTTTTGAGCAAGCGGCAGCTCCGCCTGGAAGTCGCCCAGGTTTACGACATCTACCATTCAGAAATGAATGAGCGGAATACCAAGCGCCGGGCTTACGTTGTTTTGGGGAAGAATGACCAGCAGAACGCCTTCGTCCTACCGGCGCCTCAGGGTGAATATTCTTCAGCAGAGATGCTGAAGTTTTACCACCAGCCGGTTGAAGAGCTGCTAAAGTCACAGAATGTGCCATTTATTTTGAGGAAGTGATCGCAATGGCACTGGCACTGGCAACACAACACTATTTTGATGAGGCCAACCACATTGTTTTCTTGACCGGGGCAGGTGTATCAACCGCCTCGGGAATTCCCGATTTTCGGTCAGCCAACGGTCTGTATACGAAGAATCAACGGGCCGAATACTATCTCAGCCACCGCTACTTCGCCGCTGACCCGGATGGTTTTTACCAGTATTGTAAGGAAAATCTTTACTTTCCTGATGCCAAGCCGAACGTTATTCACGAAAAGCAAGCTGCCTTTACCCAACAAGACCGGGCAACGGTGATTACGCAGAATATCGATAACCTCTATGAAGAGGCCCACACCAAGCACTTAATTGACTTTCACGGTAACCTCTACCACGTTTACTGTGAGAAGTGTGGGCAAAGCGTTGACTGGCACGAATACCTGAAGAGTCGCATCCACCAGACCGATGGTGGACCGTTACGGCCCGACATTGTTTTGTACGACGAAGGCATTAAAGCTGCCGATATCCAGAATTCCGTGCGGGCAATGCAGGAAGCCGACCTCGTCGTGATCGTCGGCACTTCGATGAAGGTTTACCCCTTTGCCGGCCTACTTGATTACCGTAACCCGTCTGCACCGGTGATCGCAGTTAACCAGCAAAAGTTGAGTTTCGGCTTCCCGTTTACGATGATTCAAGCGGATGCCGTCAAATACTTTGATGATTTGCAGGTTAATGGGGAGGAATAATCATGACTGAAGAAATACCAGCAACGATGAAGGCTTGGACGATTACCACGCCGGGACCACTTGATGGGCCAACGTCACCGATTAAGTTAACGAATAAACCGGTGCCGAAGCCGCAGCGTGGTGAAGTGCTGGTCAAGGTCATTACCTGCGGGGTCTGCCATACTGACCTTCACGTCACGGAAGGCGACCTACCAGTTCACAAGGAACACCTGACGCCGGGCCATGAAATCGTCGGTAAGGTCGTGGCTTTTGGCCCCGAAACGTCGCGCTTTAACCTTGGTGATCGGATTGGTGTGCCGTGGTTTCGTCACGCCTGCGGGGTATGTGAGTACTGTCGTAGCGGACACGAAAATCTCTGCCCGCATTCTACCTACACCGGCTGGGACCACGATGGTGGGTATGCGGAGTACGTCACCGTTCCCGAAGGCTTTGCTTACCGGTTGCCTGAACAGTTTGATTCTGTCACGGCTGCCCCGCTGCTTTGCGCCGGGATCATCGGTTATCGGTCGTTCTTGCGGGCCAATGTGCCTGCTGGCGGTACGTTAGGCCTCTACGGTTTTGGTGGGTCAGCTCACTTAACGTCTCAACTGGCACTGGCCCAGGGAATTGAGGTCCACGTCTTTACTCGGGGCAAAGATGCCCAACGGTTTGCACTGGAACTAGGTTGTGCTTCTGCCCAGGGGGTTAACGACCAATCGCCCGTTCCGCTCGATTCGGCAATCACCTATGCGCCGGCCGGAACAATCGTCCCACACGCCCTGGCCAACCTGAAGCCAGGTGGAACCCTGGCCTGTGCTGGAATTCATATGACTGATATTCCGCAATTGAGTTACCAGGATGCGATTTTCCACGAAAAGAACCTGACGAGTGTCGAAAGCAATACCCGCCGTGATGGTGAGGAATTCTTAACACTGGCTGCCCGTCTAAACATTGCACCGACAACCCACGAATACCCGTTTGACAAGGCAGACGAAGCAATGCGGCGGGTCAAGCATGGTGATATCGAAGGTGCTTGCGTACTGCGAATTAGTAATGACTAGACAATTACCCTAAAAGCAGGTATATTAAAATAGATAGAGCGATAAGGAGCTGCGCGGAGAATGCATGCAGCCCCTTATTTTGTTACAGTTTTTTATTTTAATTGGGAGGACAAAATGACCAAACAAGTGCGACGAATCATCTACATCGTGCTCTTTTGTGAATTTTTAATTTGCTTGGGGATGAGTTTAATTTTCCCCGTCGAACCATTCATTAAAAGTGAGTACCACTTTTCGGCGTTCGACATGGGGATGATGTCCTCACTCTTTGCCTTTGTTCAATTCCTCGCTTCACCAATTGTTGGTCGTTTGTCCGACAATGTGGGGCGAAAACCGTTGCTAATTTGGGGATTGGTAATTTTTTCCATTGCTGAATTCGTCTTTGCGGCGGCCAACCACTTGTGGCTGTTTAATATTTCACGGGCCGTTGACGGCCTTTCGGCGGCGATGTTCGTGCCAACCTCGATGGCCCTGGCAGCTGATATTACGACTCGCGAATACCGGGCCAAGGTCATTGGATGGCTGTCGGCCGCCTTTTCCGGCGGGTTGATGCTGGGCCCAGGCATTGGTGGGATCCTGGCCGGGATTTCCTTTAAGGCGCCGTTTTGGGTGGCAGGGATCCTGGGTGTTCTGTCGACGATCATTGCGATTTTTGCTTTGCCATCTGAAGAAGCTATCGAAAAGGCAGAACCGGTTCACCACCACCGCGAAGAGAAGGGGTCTACTGGCTGGTCAGCAATTAAGAAGATGCTGACGCCATCGATGACGATCCTGTTCATCATGATTTTGGTTTCTGCGTTTGGCTTGGCCGGCTTTGAGAGTATTTATTCGATTTACGTCAATGAAGTCCATGGCTTCTCACTCGGTGAAATTGCGCTGGTCCTGACGGTGAACGGGGTCTTGTCATTACTGCTCCAGTTATTCCTGTTTGACTGGCTGGTCGTTCATTTTTCCGAAGTAGTCATTACCCGCTGGTCGTTCTTTTTCGCGGTAGTGGGGACGATCATTATTATCTATGACCACACTAACTGGCACATCTTCCTGGCGACCTTGTTGGTTTACGAGTCCTTTGACTTGTTGCGGCCAGCCATCACGACCCTGCTAACGAAGCTGACGGAAGAGAACCAGGGGTTGCTAAACGGAATCAACATGTCATTGACCAGTGTCGGGAACGTCATCGGGCCGCTGCTGTCCGGTGCGCTACTTGACATGAACTACCAGTACCCGTTCTGGCTGGTTTCCGTCTTCCTAATGCTTTCGTTCTTTATTACCCTCGGGATGGGACACTTGAAGAACATTACCGGTCGCGACTACCATGATTAATAACGAGGAGGGATGAGCATGAAGGTGACGTTGGGAACGACTACCTGGACCGAACACCCGGCACTTATTGATGGTGCCAAGCGGCCAGTAACCCTGGCGGAATACGCGGCTTATTTCCCGGTGGTGGAAGTTGATACCTTCTTCTATGCGATTCCCAACACCGCTACCGTTTCACAATGGTTATCGAGCGTCCCGCCAGAATTCCAATTTATCACCAAGGCCTACCGGAGTATGACCAAGCACATGGGTGACGACCGGGCCTTGCCCATTGAGGAGGCGTTTGTCCGTTACCGTGATGCGGTGGCACCGTTAGTGGCAACCGGCCAATTGAAGACGGTGCTCTTTCAGTTTCCGCCATACTTTACGGCGATCCCGGAAAACATTGACTACTTGCAAACGGTCCGCCACATGATGGGTGGATTACCGGTGGCCGTGGAGTTTCGCCACGCTAGTTGGTTGGCACCAGGGGTGGCAAAGTCGACGGCGGACTTTTGTGCTGACCTGGGCATTACCTTGGTGGCTGCGGATGAACCTCACCAGCTGGCTACCAGCGTGCCGTTTTACTTGGCAACAACTACGCCGTCGCTGGCAATGCTACGACTTCATGGTCGCAACACTAGCGGGTGGAACCATCCCGGCCCCAACTGGCGCAAGGAACGAACTAAGTACCGTTATTCGGACGGGGAACTGAAACAGTTTCAAGAAGCGATTAAACAGCTTGCGCCTGCTCCATCAGAGGCTTGCGTTATCTTTAACAACAACTCCAACCGTGATGCGTCGCCCAACGCTTTGCGTCTGCAGAAAATGATGGGTATTCGGTTCGACGGTCTTAACCGGAAACCGCCCAAGCAGTTGAGCTTATTCTAAAAAAACGATACGGCATACCGATGTCGTGTCGTTTTTTGTGTTGACAGCCAGGAAAGCGGTTGTCAGTTTCACAGCGATGCGGTATCTTTGCTATAATGTGTACTACGACAATAAAAGAAAAAAGAAGGTCTCTTCATGGCTGATAAAAAACCAACATTTTACATTACAACGCCGATTTACTACCCATCTGGCCGCCTGCACATTGGTAACTCCTACACGACGGTTGCCTGTGACGCAATGGCCCGTTACAAGCGTTTGATGGGCTTTGACGTGTTCTTCCTCACCGGGACCGATGAACACGGGTTAAAGATTGAACAAAAGGCTGAGAAGCTGGGGATGAAACCGCAGGCTTATGTTGACAAAATGGCTGCCGGCATTAAGAAGCTTTGGAAGACGTTAGACATTACCAACGACAAGTTCATCCGGACGACCGATGAATACCACGAAAAGGCAGTTCAAAAGATTTTTGAAAATTTGCTGGCCCAGGGTGATATTTACAAAGGCAAGTACACCGGTTGGTACTCGGTTGACGACGAGGAATACTTTACCGACAGTCAACTAGCCGAAGTTTACCGTGACGGCAACGGTAAGGTCATCGGCGGCAAGGCACCGTCGGGCCACGAAGTTCAGCTGGTAGAAGAAGAATCATACTTCTTCAAGATGAGCAAGTACGCCGACTGGTTGATGAACTACTACAAGGAACACCCGGACTTTATCGAGCCACACTCCCGGATGAACGAAATGGTTAACAACTTCCTGAAGCCGGGCCTGGAAGACCTGTCAGTCTCCCGGACGTCCTTTAACTGGGGTGTAAAGGTGCCAAGTGACCCGAAGCACGTCGTTTACGTTTGGATCGACGCCTTGAGCAACTATATCACTGCTCTCGGTTACGGTAGCGACGATGACATCCTCTTCAAAAAGTTCTGGCCAGCTGACATCCACATGGTTGGTAAGGAAATCGTTCGTTTCCACACCATTTACTGGCCAATCATCCTGCACGCCCTTGGTCTGCCACTGCCGAAGCACGTTATTGGCCACGGTTGGTTAACCATGAAGGACGGTAAGATGTCCAAGTCACGCGGCAATGTCATCTACCCGGAAACGCTGGTCGACCGTTACGGACTGGATGCCACCCGCTACTACCTGCTAAAGTCGATGCCGTTTGGTAACGACGGGGTCTTCAGTCCAGAAGATTTTGTTGACAAGGTCAACTTTGACCTGGCCAACGACTTAGGGAACCTGTTGAACCGGACGGTAGCAATGATCAACAAGTACCAGGATGGCAAGATCGATGGTCAACCGAGTGCGACGACCGACTTTGATGCTGACCTGGAAAAGACCGCTGCAACGGTGATCGCTAACTTTAAACAGGAAATGGATGCGACCCACTTCCAAGACGCGCTATCTGCTGTTTGGGAATTGGTTGCCCGGGCTAACAAGTACATTGACGAGACCGAACCGTGGGTCCTGGCTAAGGACGACAGCAAGGCCGCTGAATTAAGCGACGTGATGACCGAACTGGCTAAGTCGCTGCGGGTTATCGCTGCCTTATTGCAACCAATCATGCCAAAGGTTCCTGCTGATATTTGCCGTCAGCTCGGCCTCCCAGAAGGATCAATTGACCTTCAGACGTTGAACTTCAATGACTTTCCAGCAAGTGCCCAGGTAGTCAGCAAGGGTCAGCCGATCTTCCCACGTCGCGATGTCAACGAAGAAGTGAAGTTCTTAAAGAGCCAAATGACCAAGAATACGAAGAAGAAGGGGCGCAAAGCCATGGAAGAAGCCAAGCAAAAGGCCGTTGCTCAGCAGAATGCTGGCAAGAAGTCAATCCGCATTGATGTCTTCGACAAGGTTGAATTAAAGGTCGGCAAGATCACCGCTGCTGACCACGTTGAAGGGGCCGACAAGTTGCTCAAGTTCGCCATTGATGATGGTGCTGATGGCCGGCAAATCCTTTCCGGGATTGCTCAGTGGTACCCAGACCCGTCCGTCTTGGTTGGCAAGAAGGTTGTCTTTGTGGCCAACTTGAAGCCGCGGAAGATGCGTGGTGAAGTCAGCCAGGGGATGCTGCTGTCAGCCGAACACGATGGCAAGGTTCAATTGTTGACCTTACCTGACAGCATGGTACCTGGTTCGTCAGTGGAATAAGGTGACATTGTGAGTAAGAAAAAAGACCCAACCCTAGTTGATACCAACATCCCGGAGATGCGGGTTTATGATTCGCATACCCATTTAAACGATGATGCCTTTTTCAACGACGTGCCGAAGTGGATGAAGCGAGCAGCTAACCTCGGGGTCGTTGAAATGAACATTGTTGGTTCTAACAAAAAACTCAATGACCGGGCACTGCAGTTGGCAGAACAATACCCTCAGCTGCACGCTATCGTTGGCTGGCATCCGGAAGATTCCAAGAATTATGACCAGGCAGCCGAGGATGAACTGATTGCCAACTTAAAGAACCCCCTAGTTGTTGGCCTGGGGGAAATTGGCTTGGACTACCACTGGGACACCTCGCCCCGCGATGTCCAGCGACGGGTCTTTGCTCGCCAGTTGGAGATTGCTAAAGAGCTTAACGTTCCCGTCAGCATCCACTGCCGCGATGCCTTTGAGGACGCCTACCCGTTGCTGAAGGCTGCCCATGTGGGTGACTTTGGCGGGGTGATGCACAGCTTTAATGGCGATCCAGAATGGCTCCACAAGTTTCTAGACCTGGGGATGCACATCTCCTACTCCGGCGTGGCCAGTTTCAAGAACGCCAAGGAGGTCCACGAGTCGGTTGAGCAGACACCATTAGACCGTCTCCTGGTAGAAACGGACGCCCCGTACCTCACTCCGGAACCACACCGCGGTGAACAGAATGAACCGGGTTACTCTCGCTTTGTAGTGATGGCAGTTGCTAAGTGGAAAGAAATGGATCCGGTAGAGGTCGCTGACAATACGTACCGGAATACTCAACTGCTGTTTGCGGTTAAAAACAATGAAAAAGATTAAAGAAGTGATCGTCGTTGAAGGAAAGGACGATACCAAACAGATTGCCAAGGCGGTGGATGCCGATACCTATGAAACCACCGGTTCGGCGTTAGATGAAGCTGACCTGTCGCGATTGGCCGAACTGCAGAAAAAGCGGGGGTTAATTGTATTTACCGACCCGGACTACAATGGCGAACGCTTGCGCAAGATCATCAGCCAGCACATCCCGGGAGTCAAGCAGGCCTTTATCAGCCGCCAGCAGGGAGTCCCCGACAAGAGTGGTGGCAGTCTCGGCGTTGAGCACGCTGACCCACAAGTGATTAGGGCTGCCTTAGCGCACCTCTATACCACGGTGCCGGCAAGTACCGGTCCAATATGGCAACGTAGCGACCTGGCAGAGGCCGGTTTGGTTGGCTCAACGCGTTCACGCCAACGTCGGGAAAGGCTGGGGCAGCTGCTCAACATTGGTTATGGCAATGGTAAGCAGTTGTTGAAACGGCTCAACATGTTCCAGGTCAGCCGGGCTAGTTTCGATTTGGCGATGGCAACAATCAAGAAGGAGGGAGCTCGTGAGTAATCAACCAGCAATTGGCAACCTGAACCGGACCCAGGCAATTCTGAAGAAGTACGGTATCCGGGCCAAGAAGAGTTACGGTCAGAACTTTCTGACCGACGTCAACGTGTTAAAAAAGATTGTGGCCGCCGCTGAAATTTCCAAGAACGACAACGTTATTGAAATTGGCCCCGGATTAGGAGCGTTGACTGAACAACTGTCGCTGGCTGCTAACCAGGTCCTGGCCCTCGAAATTGACCAGAGCCTCCTGCCGGTCTTGGCGGATGTACTCTCACCATATGACAATGTGACAGTGGTTAACCAGGACATCTTAAAGGCTGACTTGCCGGCGCTGATTAATGAGCATTTTGCTGATCCCAGCAAGCCACTTAAGGTGGTTGCCAACCTGCCATACTACATCACGAGTCCAATCCTCATGGGCTTGTTATCCAGCCCGGTCCACTTTGATTGTATCTGTGTCATGATGCAAAAGGAGGTTGCCGAACGGTTGGCGGCTAAACCGGGGACTAAGCAGTACGGTGCCCTGACGTTAGCCATTCAGTATCACGGACAGGCACAGATTGCCTTTGGTGTTTCACGGCATTCCTTTGTTCCGGCACCGAACGTCGATTCCGCGATTGTCACTATTGAGCCGCGAAAAGAGCCGTTGGCGCGGTTGCCGTTTAGCCAAAAGACCCTCTTTAACGTTATCAAGGGCTGTTTTGCCCACCGCCGTAAAAGTTTGCGCAACAACCTGAAGAGCCTGCTCGGTAAGGATGCGGAGATTATGGGTCGGGCTGATGGCGTATTGCAAAAGCTGGGGCTTGACCCGCAAGTGCGTCCTGAAAAGCTAACCTTGTTGCAGTTTATTGACCTGACGAATGCGCTTCATGAAGCAAACCTAGTTAAGTAGTTTTTAAAAACATATGTAACAATTGACAATTGTGTGAAACATATGTATAATGTTTCACGCGAGGTGAATGAAGTGCCAAACACAATGGAAGGCATTAAAGAGCGCATTAATGAGTCCAAGGGTCAACCGGTTTTGATTACCGCCCAACTAGGACGTCACCGGATGAAGAAACAACGCGGGGTGATTGCTGAAACGTATCCGGCAATCTTTGTCGTTAAGCTGGCACCAGAATCGGCCCTGGGGACGATGGACTGCGTTTCTTATACTTACACGGACATCTTAACGAAAGAGATAGCGGTGGATTTTCTCGCCGCAGAAACTGAAGAGTAAGCAAAGAAGAGGCTGGGAATGAACCCAGCCTCTTTTGCTTTTTTAAGATATTTATGCAGCGGCTTGGTAGCTGGCTGGATTTCGAACGTTGATAAATCAACGCTCGGAACACCTCCGATAGGCTAGCTTCGCGTCGTCTCCATCCTCGCAGGGGTGGGAAGACGAAGTCGCAAGCAACTTCTTTTCCACTCTCTTTTTCTAATTTGTTGAAAGCAAGCGCCAGTCATCGGTATAATTTAAGAATAAAAACTGAAGGGAGGCAGGCTTTCGTGAAATTGCAGGAAAAGGCACCGGCTAAAATTAACCTGGCGCTTGATACCCCTATGAGGTATTTTGATGGTCTGCTCCGGTGGGATATGGTGATGACTTCGGTAGACCTGGCCGATTACGTGACAGTGGAGACGCATCGCAAGCCGGATACAATCCGGGTGTTTACCGACAGTTGCTACCTGCCCAATGACCAACGCAACCTGGCTTTCCAGGCGGCGCACATCTTGCATAGCCGGTTTCACCGTACCGATGGTGTCACCATCCACATAAAAAAGAAGATTCCGGTAGCCGCGGGCCTCGGCGGTGGTTCCAGCGATGCAGCCGCCGTTTTGCGGGCGCTTAATAAAATCTGGCAGTTGGGGTTAAGCTGCGAGGAATTGGCACAGCTTTCTTTGAGCATTGATTCAGATGTACCGTACTGTATTTACAGTCGAACGGCGCACGTGACGGGACACGGCGAAAAGGTGACACTGCTACCTTCGTTCCCGCATTACTGGGCCGTAATTGCCAAGCAAAAGATCAGTGTTTCGACCCCGTCGATTTTGCGACAAATTAACTACGAGGAAATTCATCACCTGCAAGTCGATAAACTAATTGAGCGAATCAAGGCTGGCGACTGGCCAGGAACTTTCCAGTACATGGGTAATGTCTTAGAACCGGTGACGGTTGCCCAGTACCCGCAAATTAGCAAGATTAAGCAGCAGATGATTAATCTGGGAGCAGATGCAGCCCAGATGAGTGGGACGGGACCAACTGTCTTCGCCATCTGCCATAATGAGTCACGCGCCCGGCGAGTGGAAAATGGCCTGCGAGGTTTCTGCCGCGAAGTCTACCGGGTCATGTTGCTGTAAATAATGGAGGCACAATAGTTCATTGATGAAACGACTGAAAAACGACCGCTTTGCCCGCGGGGTGTCCGCCCTCGTTGCTGTCTTAGCGGTCATTTTATGTTTAATGATTACCGACTGGCGGCCGACTTTCCATCACCAACGACCCGTGAGAGTGGTGACTAGTCTAGGCGTTTATGGCGAAGTGGCCAGGAAAGTTGCAGGAAGCCACGGGCAGGTTACTACGATTATCAATAGTACGGCAGTTGACCCTCACGACTACCAACCATCAACCGCCCAGGCGGAAGAGGTGTCACGAGCCAACCTCGTAGTGGTCAACGGCTTGGGCTATGACTACTGGTTGAATAAACTGGTCGCCAGCAATAGTCGTCACACCACCACGATTAATGTTTCTCGGCAAGTTGCCGGAAAGACTGCTGGTGATAACGAACATGTTTGGTATCAACCACAAACGCTGCCTAAACTGGCAGACAAACTAGCCGTGCAGTATGCCAAGCTTGACCCCCGTCATGCTAATGACTACCGACGGAATGCGAGAAGTTTTCGGCAGGAACTGGTTCCGCTCAATCAGACTATTGCACGGGCTAAGAGGAATGCCCGCGCGGCTGCCAATAAACGGGTAGCGGTCACCGAACCGGTCTTTGACTATGCGTTAAAGAACTTGGGGTATCAGATTAGCGATCCCCACTTTGCCAAGGCCATTGAGGACGGCAACGATCCTTCACCGGCCGATATCCAGCAACTAAGAGACGATATTACCAAACACCGGATTGCCTTTCTGGTTGAAAACACGCAGAGTAGCGATAAGACCATTGATAACATCGTCAACCTGGCCAACCAAGAAAGGGTGCCGGTCTTAAAGGTCACCGAAACAAAGAGCAAGAACGTTAGTGACGTGAAGTGGCTGTTGGGTGAATACCGGCAATTAATTAAGATTCAGGAAAGGGAGGGTTTATCATCGCATTAATATCTGTTGACGAACTAACACTGGGTTACGGTAGCCATACCGTTGTCCGTGATCTAAGTTTTGCCGTGAACCAGGGCGACTTCCTTGTCGTCATTGGTGAAAACGGGGTGGGCAAAACGACTCTCGTTCGTTCGCTACTAGGTTTCTTGGAACCCCAAGGAGGGACGATCAGCAAGCAGCCGGGGTTAAAAATTGGTTACGTGCCGCAGTTTCGCAACCTTGATGCCGAATATCCGCTGTCAATTCGTGATTTTGTGGCCCTCAACCTACCAAAAAATATTCGGCCATGGCTATCACGCGGTGAACGTCAACGATTACAGCAGATCTTGGCTGAAACAAAACTATCCCCAATTGCCAACCGGCCATTAGGACTGGCTTCCGGCGGGGAAAAACAACGGGCTTATCTGGCCCAGGCATTGTTGGCTGATCCGCAGTTGCTGATTATGGACGAATCGACGGCTAGTCTGGATAACGACATGAAATATGAATTGCTCGACTTAGTAAGCCGGTTCCAACAGCAGGGCTTGTCTGTTCTGTTCATTACCCACGACTGGGAACTGGCCAAACATTACGGGACTCGCTACCTGCACTTGATGACCCGGCGTTACGAGCAGGGTCCCATCAGTGAGTTGCCAGAAGTGAGCGAAGGGGGGCACGAATAGTGTTTCAGTTAAGCTTTATGCGTCACGCCTTCGCTGCCGCCACCATTATTGCGGTGGTGAGCGGGATGATCGGTGTCTTTGTTGTCGCACGCAATATGTCTTTTTTGACCCACACCCTGTCAGAAATTGGGTTTGCCGGCGCTGCCTTTGCTGTATTTATGCAGTGGCCAGCCTTGTTGGGAATGCTCTTGTTTACCACCCTTAGTTCAGTTATCGTTGGTCAACTGAGCAGCGATGAAACACGGCGAGAATCCGTCATTAGTGCAGTGTCGGCCCTCTTTATTGGCTTAGGAATCCTCTTCCTATCCCTCAGCAATAAGACCGCTAGTTCGGCCACCAGCATCCTTTTTGGGAGCGTGGTTGGGATTAGCCTGCCCGAGGTTTACCAGCTGGTGATCCTGTCCATCGTAGTAATCATCGTACTGTTGCTTTTGTACCGGATGTTAAAGTTCGATTCCTTTGATGATATCGGGGCGCGTGCAAACGGGTTGCCACAGCGCTGGTTATCGATTGCCTTTTTGATCATGGTGGCAGTTTCCGTTAGTGTGGCCGCCCAAATTGTTGGGTCGTTACTAATCTTTATCCTGTTAACGCTGCCGGCCGCCAGTGCCAAGTACTACACCCACGGGGTGGCTAAAATGATGTTGCTGGCGGTCTTGTTTTCATTGCTTGGCACTTGGCTGGGCCTTTACCTGGCCTACCTGACCAACTGGCCGGTGAGCTTCTTTATTGCGGTAATCGAGGTGCTGATTTACTGCAGCGCCTTGGCGTACCGGTGGCGAGTGAATAATTAAGTATCTGTCAGGTCTGACAGGTATTACGCCGAAAGGCAAGCTGAGGACAAATGGACTAGTATGGCGCTGAACTTGGGGGTCTTTGAGTTGAAACCGTCAGCGCTGCAGTGCTCGGTGATGAATCATCAATTAAGATATTTTTTAGATAAAGCAAACAGTGTTGATGAGTTTTGATTATAAGGCATCAGCGTAGCACTATGGGGGCTAAGCCATAAAGTACTGATACTGAACCAACAAGTGATGATTACCCAGCCACCGGTCTCAGTGGTGAAATTTGCCTTAGCGTTTCAACGCTTAGGCAAAGGCTCGATTTGAAGACCATCGCAAAGCGAGGGGCTTCAAACGATGCCCACCACGTTCCAGACCGGTTAGGGCTGGGGAAAACATCAAAACATCACGGTGTGACAATAACATTGTCAGAGTGTTCCAGCCCCACAACAGCGCGAAGCTGATGTTGTGTCCACCACGTTCCGGACCGGTCAAGGCTGGAATCATGCCGGGGTTCTATAAGCCATGCCAAATCAAATTATTGCGATATTTCTGCCAAAATGGGGAGGAATGTCGCTTTTTGTTGTTAGGAACTATCTAATAGCGATTTTTTCAATCTTTTTGACGAAAATAGCGACGAAAAGCCGAACATTATGGTATTATTTGTTGGTAAATTCATTTATTTGTCCGGAAAAGGAAAGGTTACGCGATGAAAGTAAGACGGAGCAATCGTTTAGTTGATATGACACACTACTTCATGGAACACCCGCGTCAGCTGGTTTCTCTGAAGTTTTTTGGTGAACGCTACGGTGCTGCGAAGTCTTCAATCAGCGAAGACTTAAGTATCGTGCGGAAGACGTTTCATAACATGGGTGTTGGCCGGTTGACCACGCTTCCTGGTGCCGCTGGGGGTGCTGAGTTCACGCCTGGTTACTCGCAAGAGCGGGCGGCTGAGTTAATTTCCCAGCTGGAGGACGCGGTGAACGATAAAAGCCGCTTGCTGCCTGGTGGGTACGTTTACTTGTCCGACCTGTTAGGGCGGCCTGACATTTTGCGTTCGGTGGGCCAATTAATTGCGACCCAGTATGAAGATACCAAGGTTGACGTAGTGATGACGGTGGAAACGAAGGGGATTCCGATTGCCCAGAGTGTGGCGATGTACCTTAACAAGCCGTTTGTCATTGTCCGTAACAGTTCGCACATTACCGAGGGTTCAACGGTCAGTGTCAACTATGTTTCTGGTTCTTCCAACCGGATCAAGAAGATGGAGCTGTCGCGGCGGACATTGTCAGAGGGTGCCAACGTCGTTGTGGTTGACGACTTTATCAAGGGCGGTGGCACGATCAACGGAATGTACTCGCTGATTAAGGAATTCGGTGCCCACCTGGTTGGCTCGACAGTCTTTGCTGAAGGTCAGTTTACTGGTGATCGGCTGGTCAAGGACTGTACTTCATTGATCAAGGTTCATGCCACGGATGCTGCCAATTCGGCGATTGAAGTTGGCCCGGGCAACTATATGGAAAAGGTTTTTAACCAAAAGGAGCAATAAACGATGATGGAAAGAAATGCGATTATTCTGGCAGCTGGTAAAGGGACTCGGATGAAGTCCAAGCTGTATAAGGTGCTGCACCAAGTTTGTGGTAAATCAATGGTGGAACACGTTCTTGAACAGCTGCAGGCAGCTAAGATCAAGAATATCGTGACGGTAGTTGGTTTTGGTGCCGATACGGTGAAGGAAGCGCTTGGTGAGCGGACCCACTTTGCCCTGCAAAAGCAGCAGCTGGGAACTGGTCATGCCGTGATGCAGGCCAAGGACCTGCTGGGCAACTCAGAAGGGGAAACAATTGTGGTCAGTGGTGACACACCTCTACTGACGGCTGAAACCTTCCAAAAGCTGTGTGAGTACCATGAACAGCGTCACTCTGCTGCAACGATTTTGACGTCAACTGCTCCAGACCCAACTGGTTACGGCCGGATTATCAGAAATGATGTGGGCATTGTTGAGCGGATCGTGGAACAAAAGGACGCTACTAAGGAAGAACGCGCCATCCACGAAATCAACACCGGGGTTTACTGCTTCGATAACCAGAAACTATTCAAAACATTGAAGCTGATCAACAACGACAACGCCCAGGGCGAATACTACCTGACCGATGTGATCGGCATTCTTAAGAAGCAGGGTGAAATTGTCACTGCCTACCGTGATGATGACTTTGACGAGACGATGGGGGTTAATGACCGGATTGCCTTGTCCCGTGCTAACGAACTGATGCGGCACCGGATCAATACCAAGCTGATGAGCGAAGGGGTTTCGATGCTTGATCCTGACCACACTTACATCGATGAAGGCGTCAAAGTCGGCCGCGACACCGTAATTGAAGGCGGGGTAGTAATCAAGGGCAATACCGTTATTGGTAGCGACTGCTTTATCGGTGCTCACTCCCGGATTGTTGACTCGGTCATCCATGATGATGTCCGGATCATTTCCTCCACGTTAGAAGAAGCAGAAATGCATGATGGCAGCAATATCGGGCCAAACAGTCACCTGCGCCCCCAGGCAGAAATTGGTAAGCACGTTCATATCGGTAACTTCTGCGAAATCAAGAAGGCCTACATTGGCGATGGCACGAAGGTTGGCCACCTGACCTACGTCGGCGATGCTACGCTCGGCAAAAACATCAATGTTGGCTGCGGGGTAGTCTTTGTCAATTACGACGGTGCCAAGAAGCACCACACCAACGTTGGCGACCATGCCTTCATCGGCAGCAATTCTAACCTGATTGCTCCGGTAAACATTGCCGCTGATTCCTTTATTGCTGCTGGTTCGACCATTACTTATGATACCGACCGCTTTGACATGGCCATTGCGCGTTCGCGGCAAACAAATAAAAAGGACTACGCCAAGAAATTACCTTGGTAGACGGTTGCGCTTTAGCCGAAAAGCCCTTATGATGTAAGCGTATGCGCATTGTTTAAATTGGAGGATCCGATGAAAGAACGTTATTTTGATGATCGATTGAAGATTTTTGCCCTTAACTCCAACCGACCACTGGCAAAGAAAATTGCCGATTACGTTGGGGTGAACCTGGGGAAGTTATCTGTTGACCGTTTTTCCGATGGGGAAATTCAGATCAATATTGAAGAAAGTATTCGGGGGGACAACGTTTACGTTATCCAATCGACTTCCGCACCCGTCAATGACAATCTGATGGAATTGCTGATTATGATTGATGCCCTGCGGCGGGCTTCGGCAAACACCATTAATGTTGTGCTGCCTTACTATGGGTACGCCCGTCAGGACCGGAAGACCCGTTCGCGGGAACCGATCACTGCTAAACTGGTCGCCAACATGATTGAGCATGCTGGTGCCGACCGGGTATTGGCGCTTGACCTGCACGCTGCCCAAATCCAGGGATTCTTTGATATTCCGGTTGATCACTTAATGGGTGCTCCATTGCTGGCCGACTACTTTATTGAAAATGGGATTGCCAAGGATGCAGTCGTTATTTCACCGGACCATGGTGGGGTTACCCGTGCCCGTGCCCTGGCTGAATTTCTGAAGGCGCCAATTGCCATCATTGATAAGCGTCGTCCACGGGCCAACGTGGCGCAAATCATGAATATCATCGGTGACGTTCGGGGCAAGAAATGTATCATGTTGGACGACATGATCGATACCGCTGGTACCATTACCTTGGGATCAGAGGCGCTGATGAAGCAGGGTGCCAAGGAAGTTTATGCCGCAGCTACCCATGCCGTTTTATCCGGTCCGGCAATTGAGCGCCTGGAGAAGTCGCCACTGAAAGAAGTAGTGGTGACTGATTCCATCCAACTCACACCGGAAAAGCAGATCGATAAAATCAAGCAGGTTTCTGTTGCTCCGTTGATTGGTTCGGCCATTAAGCGGATTAACGAGAACCGGCCGGTCAGCCCGCTCTTTAACAACCTTTTCACGGAAATGAGCGACGAAGACCAATAAAAAATCCTGATAAAAAGTAAGTTTTTTGTTGACTTGTAATGAGAAGGCCATTAGAATACAAACTAACAAAAAGAGAGGAGACGAATTACATGCAAAACTTTGAGCTGTCAACTGAACTTTGTGTATGTTGTTGTACTTGCTGCAACAGCCTATTTGACATGCCCAGAGTTCAGTAATTCGTACCTCGATTAGTCGGTAGAATAGCGGAGATAATGCACCGCGACTAATGAGACCTGCGATGTCTGAGAGGGATCGCAGGTCTTTTTCTTTGCTATTTTTAATTACAAAAAATAAGAACTAAGGGGGATTAAAAGTAATGGATTGGAGCGTCATCTCACAGAGCCTGCCAAACTTTGTTGCTGGCTTTAAGTTAACCCTGTGGCTATCGTTTGTGGGGATTATCGGCGCCATTATCGTTGGAATCATCGCTAGTTTGATTCAGTTCTTTAAGGTTCCGGTAATTAGCCGAATTGTTACAGCCTACGTTGAATTAGCTCGTAACACACCACTGTTAATTCAGTTGTTTTTCCTGTACTACGCCTTCCCGGTGATGGGATGGAAAATGTCAGCAAAAACTGCTGGGATCATTGGTTTGATTTTTCTGGGCGGTGCCTACATGGCAGAGGGATTCCTCGGTGGATTTGACGGAGTTCCTAAGTCACAAATTGAAGCCGGTGAGGCCCTCGGGATGAACAAGCTTCAACTAGCTCGCTACGTTGTTTTTCGTCAGGGATTGGCGCTCAGCATGCCGGCATTGGCCGCCAATGTGATTTTCCTGATTAAGGAAACATCGATCTTCTCTGTGATTGCGATCCCAGAGTTAACCAACACCGCGCTAGATTTAATCGGGATGTACTACCGGTCAAACGAATATCTTTTCGTGTTGGTAGTCGCTTACGCAATTATCCTGATTCCGTTGATTATTTTCTTTGACTGGTTAGAAAGGAGGGTTCGTTATGGCACATTCGGGAATTAACGTCTTATTTGAAGGAACCAACTTTGCCCGACTAATGGGTGGCCTATGGACCGCCATTTGGATTGCGGCGTTGGCGTTAGTAATTGGCTTAGCGCTGGGTACGCTCCTTGGCTTGTTGCGGACGATGAACAGCAAAATCATCCGCTTCATCCTGATGATCTACCTGGAGTTTTTCCGGATTGTCCCAACGGTGGTGCTGCTTTTCCTAGTTTACTATATCCTGCCACGCCAGTTCCACGTTAACTGGCCAGCAACCTGGATGGCTATCCTCGCCTTTGCCCTCTGGGTATCGGCAGAGTTCAGCGACATTGTCCGCGGAGCACTAGAATCGGTGCCGGTGCACCAGCGTGAAACGGGGTTAGCACTCGGGATGAACGAATGGCAACTATTCCGTTACGTTCTCCTACCACAGGCCTTCCGCCTCGAATTGCCTGCAACGATCAACCTGGCAACGCGGGTGATTAAAACTACTTCGCTACTGATGATGATCAGTATCATGGACGTAATTAACGTGGGACAACAGATTATCGAAGCTAACAATCAGAATTACCCAACAGGGGTCTTCTGGGTATACGGATTGATTTTCTTTCTTTACTTCATCGTGGATTACCCGCTGGCACGGTGGGCAAAACACCTGATGGCTGGCTGATAACGACTAAATAACGAAGGTAGGTGAAACAATGGCAGAAGAAGTATTACGGGTGGAACACCTGAATAAGTTTTATGGAGACTGGCAAGCACTATACGACATCAACTTTAAGATTGACCGTGGGGAAGTAGTCACCCTGCTGGGACCGTCCGGCTCTGGGAAGAGTACCTTATTGCGGACACTCAACGGGTTGGAAGACTTCCGCGATGGTAGCATTTACTTCCACGGCAAGAAAATTGAGCCGTCCCACCAGCAATGGTTGGCACTCCGGCAAAAGATTGGGATGGTCTTCCAAAGCTACGACCTCTTTCCTAATTTGACGGTAATGGAAAACATCCTCTTAGCACCGGTGAAGGTTCAACACCGTGAAGAGGGGAGCGTTAAGAAAGAAGCAATGAAGTTGCTGGAGCGGGTAGGTCTCGCCGACCAAGCTGATTCTTATCCTCGTCAGCTGTCCGGTGGACAAAAACAACGGATTGCAATTGTCCGGGCGTTGGCAATGCATCCGGAGTTGATGCTGTTTGATGAAGTCACGGCCTCCCTGGACCCCGAAATGGTGCGGGGCGTGTTGAACATCATCAAGGAGTTGTCCGACCGCGACCACATGACGATGATCATCGTTACTCACGAGATGAACTTTGCCGCGCAGATTGCTGATCGGGTACTGTTCTTGGAAAATGGTAAGATCCTGGAAGAAACGCCGGGAAAGCAGTTCTTTGAACACCCACAGACAGAGCGGGCAGCAGAGTTCTTAGGTAGCATGGACTATTAGCATTTGAGAAAAGGAGCAATTATTATGACGATTAATTGGAAAAAGATCATTAAGGCAGCCGTTGCCGTAGCTAGTGTGGCAGCATTAACACTGAGTGCAGTTAACTTCAAACCGGCAACTGCTAATGCAGATTCAAATAGCAGTTCAGTTTCCGCAATTAAGAAACGTGGTGTCCTGCGGGTAGCCACATTTGGCGACCTGCCACCATACGGCTGGGTTAACAAGGATGGCAAGCGTGTTGGTTATGACGTTGCCCTGGCACGGCGGATGGCCAAGGACATGGGCGTCAAGGTGAAGTTCATCCAAGTTAACGCCAACAACCGTGTCGACACCCTGAACTCCAACAAGGCTGATATCGTCCTGGCTAACTTTACCGAAACCCCTGAACGGAAGAATGTGGTTGACTGGGCTAAGCCGTATATGAAGGTTTCCGTCGGTGTTGTTTCGCCAAAGAACAAGAAGATCACCAAGCTGAGCCAACTGAATGGCAAGCAACTGATCGTCACTAAGGGGACCACTGCCGAAAACTACTTTACTTCTAAGCAAAAGAGCGTTTCCCTGTTGAAGTTTGACTCCAAGACCCAGCAATTCAACGCTTTGAAGAACGGCCGTGGTGCTGCATTGGCCGACGACAACTCTTACCTGTACGCCTGGGTTAAGCGCAACCCGAAGTACACCGTTGGAATCAAGAGCGTTGGCCCTCACCAGTACATCGCTCCAGCCGTTAAGAAGGGTAACAAGTCCCTTTTGAACTGGACCAACAGTGAAATTACCAAGCTGAACAAGCAGAGTTTCTTCACTGACGACTACAACAAGGAACTGAAGCCTTACTTCGGTAGTGAAGTTAAGCCAAGCGACATCGTTTTGAAGCAAGGTAACTAAGCTTTTACCAGCAAAAATCACTGGTTAACTTGCGTAGGCGTTAGCCAGTGTGTCCATTGAATAATTAAAGCAGGAAGACTCATGATGGTCTTCCTGCTTTTTTAGTTCAATTTTGATATTGGATTGGCAAAAAGTATTAATGGCTCAAGTCTGGAATAGCCAATAATATTCAATCCGGCTCGGTTGTTTGCGGTCTGGAACGTGGTGGAGATATCAGCGTCAGCTCACGCTTGTTGTGGGGCTGGAACGCCGTGGACACAACTTTGAGCCAAGCTACGCTTGTGTCTCAAAGCTTGGTCTTGTCGTAAACGATAAATCGTTAACGACAACTTCACGGCTGAGCCCCCACAGCGCTGCGCTGATGCTTGGCTAGCAAACAAATAGAACAAAATGGACCACTGAGACCGCCAACCTTCACAGGGTTGAAAAGATGATGAAAGCTAAGGTAGGCTTCTGGTTTTTGCTGAAATTATTCTATGACATGTAGTGTTTGTAATTGGTGTTCTAACAGTTTGTTGAACAGCGTGGACGACTCAGTTGCCGTTCTCAGCAGTTAGCAAACTTTGTTCTACTTAATGTAACATCAGCGAACTACTGTAGAGCTCAGTCGTAAAGTGCAGTTTAAGTTGTTACCGAACCAGCAAGTGATGATGAAACAGCCACCGGTCTCAGTGGTGAAATTTGCCTTAGCGGTTACCGCTTAGGCAAAGACTCGATTTGGAGACCGTCGCATGACGAGGGGCTCCAAACGGTGTCCACCACGTTCCAGACCGGTAAGGGATGGGAAATCATCATGGTGTTTCAGCTCCGCAAAAGTGCGAGCTGATGTCATAGAGGTGTTCACCATAAAGACTGAGAATCCGCGTTATCTTTATTAAAGTGTTATTAGTTAGCCACTAAGCAAACACGAAGTGAACCAGCAGGATATAAGTCAGGGTACCGACAATCAACGAAAGGAACATGTTACGCTTCCACAGGTGCACCTCGATGGTGACACCTGCCGCTAATAATTCGGGTAAGCCGTGCGTTCCACCCAAGAAGTTAACGTTGCGAAAACAGTAGACGACCAGCAGGGCCATAATTGCTGGCGGCAAAAATTTACCGAGTCCTTCAATAAAAGGACTGATCTCACTCTTACCATTGTGTGAATGGGCAAAGAGGAGAAAAGGGGCGACACGGGTGGCAAAATTGGCTAGGGCCGCAATGGCGATAGAAAGCAATCTTTCAACGACTGTCATTTTTTCAGCTCCTTTTGCTGGTGACGTTGCAACAGGTAGTATTCCAAAACCAGGAGTAGCAGGGCGGCAATAATGAAGTACGTTTTACCGAATGCCAACAGGCAGACGACCGTGATGACAATGCCACTAATGGAACTGATGTGGTTTTCTTCCCGCAAGATTTGGTCGAGGGCCAGGACGATGAAGAGGGCGGTCATGATGAAGTCAATGCCCTTGATCTGCAGCTGAAAAATATGGCCTAAAAAGCCGCCCAGAAAGGCACCGAGTACCCAGTAAAACCAGTCCAAGGCAGTAATCCAAACGGTTTGGTCAAGACCCTGGGGAACCTTGGTATAGTAGTTCAACACAAATGTTTCATCGCTGAGACCAAAAATTAACAACCACTTGCGCTAGCCGGCACTGCGGTAGCGTTTGAGCATTGACAAGCCATAGAAGAACTGCCGAAACCCAACTACCAAGGTCACGCTTAGTACCGTCAGCGGGTTGAACTTTTGAATCAGCATGTTGGCGAGGATAAATTCGACCGAACCACCATAGACGGTTGCTGTCATAAGTGGTGGGTACCAAAATGCCAGACCAAGGTTATGCATATAGAGGCCGTAACCAAATCCCAGCATTACGTAACCAAAAAGGATGGGAATAGACTGGCGAAAAGCAAATGCAAAATTGGCCGTTTTGTTAGTCTCCATCATTGTCAAATCTTTTTCTAATTACCGGGGATGCGAGTTATGAATTGTTTTTTTGCAACTGGGAATGGTTAATCCCGTAAACAAAGTAGATGATGATGCCGATGAGGAACCAGGCCACCATTAGTAACTTTGCATCAGGATTTAATCCCCAAAAAATGACGAGCGAAAATGCTGCTGATAGGGCCGGGGCTACCGGATAAAACGGCATTTTGAACTTTGGTACCGGCAGGTCCTGGCCTTCGCGAGGACGCAGAGCATAAACTGCCAGTGAGACCATGATAAAGGCCACCAGGGTTCCCGCCGAGACCAGGTTGGCTAAGAAGGTGAAGGGCAGAAAACCGGCGATAACGATGGCCGCAATCGTGATCACATCGAGTGCGTTTAATGGCAGGTGACGGTCGTTAGTCACTCCTAAAAAAGCCGGCAGTAAGCCATCGCGACCAAAGGAATATAGCAGGCGCGAACTGGCCAGGTGGATGGCAATGAGCGCGGCAAAAATGCCGATGATTGCCACAATCGATAAGAGGTTAGCAGTAATATAGTGTCCGGAATGGCGCAATGCCCAGGCTGCTGGTTCCGCATTATTGCGGTAGACGCTGTACTTGAACATTCCGACCAGGACCAGGGAAACCAAGATAAAGAAACTGGTTCCAATAACAAGCGTCCCGATTAACCCGCGCGGCATCATCTTGCCAGGATCCTTGACTTCGGCCGAGTTGGCAGCAATGGCGTCAAAGCCGACGTAGGCGATAAAGATCTGGGCGGTTCCGGCGATGATCCCAGAGATGCCACCAAACGTGGTTCCAGGCCGGTGCGGAGGAATAAATGGAACGTAGTTGCTAGCACGAATGGCTGTCGCACCAACGACGATGAACAAAATAACGACAATCAGCTTGATCGCGACAATGGTGTTTTCCACCCGCGAAACGGTGTGGGCGCCTTTACTTAGGAGAAAGCCTACGGCGAGGATGGCGATGACTGATAAAAGGTCGACGTAACTCCCCTGCTGGGGGTTGAACCCGGCTGAAATGGCTGGTGGTAGCTTTAAGCCCAGGCTGGCTAGAAAACCACGCATGTAGGCTGACCAACCAGAAGCAACGAAGGCCACCGAAATAAAGTATTCGGCTAAGAGTGCCCACCCGGTAATCCAGCCGAAAAATTCGCCAAACAAGATACTGATCCAGGAGAAGGCGGAACCTGCAAAAGGCATTGCTGCTGCCATTTCTGCATATGCAAATGAGGACAGGCCGGACCCAATTGCCCCGAGAATAAAGGAGAGTGCGACTGCTGGACCGGTGTGTTCGGCGGCTACAATCCCTGGCAAAGTAAAGATGGCGGTTCCCACGACCATGCCGAGTCCTAAGCCGAGCAGGTCTTTGGTGGTCAAGGAGGGGATTAAGTGCATGTCCTTTTGTTGGTAAAACGCCGGATCCTGCTTCTTACCAAGACGTTTGAAAAAATTGCTCATGTTGTTTAACACCCGATTGCTAATTAATTGTAAATTGCATACTAATCAGCTTAGATGATCTGTGGGAGACAATCAATGAAAAAATGAGATTGTTCCTAATAATCTTCCTTAAAAATTGTGTAGGGAGAATGTCTGACAACGGGGCTCATTTAATTGCTGACGGAGTATTTGCCAAAGAATTATATTGGTCTAGTAACTAAAGTAATTGTTAAGATAGCGGTTTAATTGGTAATTGACG
Organism: Candidatus Limosilactobacillus merdipullorum; assembly: GCA_019113965.1. Taxonomy (GTDB): domain Bacteria; phylum Bacillota; class Bacilli; order Lactobacillales; family Lactobacillaceae; genus Limosilactobacillus; species Limosilactobacillus merdipullorum. The sequence goes on along the minus strand of DXGK01000022.1, from coordinate 12,810 downwards.
GCCGAAAATTGGTAAAATAAAGTCGATAGGTAAGGGAGGGTTTCATTATGAAAAAGAATAGTCGGCGACTTGCCAGTGGCTTAGCGGTTTTGTTGATGGGAACGATGCTAGTTGGCTGTGGTCACCAGGCAACAACGACTTCGTCATCGTCCAGTAGCAGTTCATCTGCTAATCAGGAGCTGAGTCCTTCTGCTAAGGCGATTAAAGATGCTAAGAGATTTATTAAGGAAGGACGTTACCAGACGGCGCTGGACCGCTTAAATGATGTCCATTCACCTTCGCAAAAAGTTAAGGATTTAAAGGCGGACCTGCGGCACTACCTGCGGGCTCAAGATGCTTATTCCAACCAGCAGTACAGCCAAGCAGCCGAGTCAACCAAGACCACACAGTCTAACAATGATACGCTGCAATCAGCGACGAAGGCTCTTCACGCACGAGCAGTTCAACAACAGACCGGTGGACCAACACAGTCCCAGGCCGCTGCTAACCGCAGTGCCAATGACCGGGCTGTAATTGCCTTTGCCAACCAAATGGGCTTTAATGACAGTCACTACCAGATCATTACCCAGAGCCATACCAACGGTGTTTACCGCTACGAAGTTCGTCAGGATAATGATGACCACACCGTTTCAAACTTAGTTGGGATCTTTGATTACAATCCGCAGACCCAAAACGTCAGCAATGTAACTGATTAGCTCAAATAAAAAAGCGGGTCGCAGCAGGATGCTGCGGCCCGTTTCTTGTGTCCACTCTTAACAAACGTGATTGTTTTTAATGTGACTTTGGAATTCCTCGTAGTAAGGGGCAAAGAGTTCCAGGTCGTTCGACGTGGAGAGCATTTCCTTCGGGAAGAAGAAACGTTGGTCGCCGGCTTCCTTGCCAGAAACACTTTTGACCAGGGTGGAAACGGTTGATAATTCTACCAATTCACCATCCGGTTGGATGAGCTCAATTTGCGTTTGTGGCTGGGCAGTCCGTGGATGGTAAGTATCGTAAGGTAACTTATAGGAAGCGTTAGTCGCCGTGTAATAGGCACTGTTGAAGCCCGAAGCCTGGATGAGTTTGCGCAACTCTGGCAGCAGTTTGGCAGTCTGGTCATCGTATTCCGCTGATTTGAGTGGGCGCCGGTCCAAGAAGCGGTGGGCCAGGTCGGCTAAGATGGTATCACGCGAGTGTTTCCACTGGGTGAAGTAGGTCGTCAGGGTCCCATCGTCGAGGGCGAGGTAGTCACTTAAGTTGAACTTGTTACGGAAAAACGGCATTAATAATTCTGGATTAAAGGCCTCGCGCTGCTGGTCGGGATGGTTGCACATCCAGTGTGCCCGATTTAGCAAGTGGTCGAGGATGACCTCTAATGACCTGGTGACCGGGTGGAAGTAAACTTGTAAATACATCTGCAGCCGGCTGATGATGTAGTCTTCAACCGCGTGCATTCCGGACATCTTGAAGGCGATCCCGTCTTTAGTGGGTTGCATGACCCGCAAAACCCGGTCGAGATCAAATTTGCCGTAGTTGGTCCCGGTGTAATAGGCGTCACGTTGCAGGTAGTCCATCCTATCGGCGTCAACCTGACTGGAGATCATTGAAACGACCTGCTTATTTGGGTACTCGTGACTGATAACGCTCGCCACCTGGGCCGGAAACTCGTCACTGACCCGCCGGAGGATCTTGTTGACGTTAGTTGAAGGGTCGGTAATTAAACGACGGGTAATCAGTTCGTGGTCGGTCTTAAAAATGTGCTCAAAGGTATGAGAATACGGGCCGTGGCCGAGGTCGTGAAGGAGGGCGGCACACAGGGCAACGGGGCGTTCGTTGTTATCCCATAAACCGTCGCCGTCAATCTGGCTGGGGTAATTGCGTTCAAACTGTGCACACAGCCGCCGGGTAATTTCGTAGACTCCGAGGCAGTGTCCAAATCGTGAGTGTTCTGCACCGTGAAAGACCAGGCTGGTGGTTCCCAGCTGTTTGACCCGTCGGAGACGTTGGAATTCCGGGCTGTTGATCAAATCGAGGATGATTTGGTTGTCGACCGTGACTGTTCCGTGAATCGGGTCCCGGAAAACTTTCTCGTGCCTTAATTGTTCGTCGTTGAAACTCATCATTTTCCTCCGTTCTTCATCGTTAATAATCATTATAAGCAATGACTCTGAAAAGGCCAACCACAGACCGTTCTGCTTGACAGTGACGATGGCCTTTGGCAAGATAGGGACGCTTATAAGGAGGAGAATGAATGAAAAAGGTTGTACCAGTCAAGGTAAAGATGTTGTCGAAGATGACCCAGGATGGTGAAACAGCTAACTTTACCTTTGAAGAAGACGGCCAGCTGGCAACGGTGGGTGATAAGCATTACTTACGTTACACCGAACACCAGCACGGCATTGAGACACCAGTGCAGTTCCGATTAGATGACCAGCAAGTTCACCTGCTGCGTTCGGGGGACGTGGAAACGCGTTTTGTCTTTGACGAAGACGCAGCCACGACTAGCCGCTACCAAACGGCTTACGGTCCGATCGATTTACGGGTAATAACCAAGCGGTTGGCAAAGAAGGTGGACTGGGAAGACGCCCGCGGTAGTCTTGAGGTGGAGTATGACCTCCATTCATCCGGGATGCTGGTTGGATCCTACCAGGTTTCATTGCAATTTTACCGTTAATCATGTAAGATGTAGGTTAGACTTTTTTGAAGGGATGTGCACCATTTTGGATCTGAAGGTTTTTGACGGCCAAGATAAGTCTGAACTGTCGATGGTTGAAGTAGCTCATGCCATTCTTGCACAGCATGGCGAAGGAATGTCATTCGTTGACCTGACTAACGAGGTCCAACAGTACATGGGGAAGAGCGACGAAGAGATTCGTGAACGCCTCTCTCAGTTCTATACCGACTTGAACATCGACGGGAGCTTCATTTCCCTTGGTGACAATACGTGGGGCCTGCGTTCATGGTATCCATTTGAATCAATCGACGAAGCTACGATTGGTGATGATGAGGACGAAGAAGAACGCCCTAAGAAGAAACGGCGCAAGGTTAATGCCTTCTTGGCCGGGACGGACGATGACGATGACGTGATCGACTACGACAACGACGACCCAGAAGACGACGACCTTGATGACACTGACGATGATGATAACAGTGCCGATGATTACGATGAAGATAATCCGGACACTGATGACGACTTGCCGGATGAAGGGCTCGAAGACCAGCTCTCTGAGCTGAACGACGAAGACCTGGATGACGACGATGATGAATAATTAATCTGAATTATGCCTTGACTAAATAGGTTTTGCCCTGTACTATCTTTCTTGGGCGCCTGAGATTAATCAGGCTTAATTCTCGTCAAGAAAGCTCCCTGTTTCATTTGAAATGGGGAGCTTTTTCTTTGTTGGTAGTGAACGTGAGAAAAGGAGATACAAGATGACCAAGTATATTTTTGTTACTGGCGGTGTTGTTTCGTCACTGGGCAAGGGGATTGTTGCTGCGTCCTTAGGTCGTTTGCTGAAGAACCGGGGACTGAAAGTGGCCATTCAAAAGTTTGACCCGTACATCAACGTTGACCCGGGGACAATGAGTCCTTACCAGCACGGTGAAGTCTTCGTTACTAATGACGGAACGGAAACCGACCTGGACCTTGGCCACTACGAACGGTTTATTGACAACGACTTAAACAAGTACTCCAACGTGACGACCGGGAAGATCTACTCGGAAGTCCTGAAGAAGGAACGTCGTGGTGACTACCTTGGCCACACCGTTCAGGTAATCCCACACATTACCAACGCGATTAAGGATAAGATTATGCGTGCCGGTGAAAGTACCGATGCCGAAGTAGTGATCACCGAAATCGGGGGGACGGTTGGTGATATTGAATCACAGCCGTTCATGGAAGCCATCCGGCAGATGAAGAAGGAAGCCGGTGCTGACAACGTCCTGTACATCCACGCTACCCTGGTTCCATACTTACGGGCAGCTGGTGAAATGAAGACTAAGCCAACCCAGCACTCTGTCCGTGAGCTGCGTGGTCTGGGTATCCAACCGAACATCCTGGTTGTGCGGACTGAAAAGCCAATTACCGATGAGATGCGTAAGAAGATTGCCCTTTTCTGTGACGTTGCCCCAAAGGCGGTTATCGAATCACTGGATGTTAACACCCTGTATGAAATTCCACTAAACCTGCAGAAGCAGGGACTGGACCAGTTAGTTTGCGACCACTTCAACATCGATGCTCCAGAAGCAGATATGCGGGACTGGACCGAAATGGTTCACCACATCGAACACGACCTGACAAAGACGGTCAAGATCGCCATGGTCGGCAAGTACACTAACCTGCAGGATGCTTATATTTCGGTCAATGAAGCCCTGCGCCATGCCGGTTACCCGGTTGATGCAAAGGTTGAAATTGACCACTTTAACTCCGAAACGATCAACGAAGACAACGTCGCTGACAAGCTGGGAGAGTATGATGGGATCCTGGTTCCAGGTGGCTTCGGCTCACGTGGTGTTGAAGGGATGATCACTGCTATTAAGTATGCTCGTGAAAACGACGTGCCATACCTGGGGATCTGCCTGGGAATGCAAACGGCCTGCATCGAGTTTGCCCGTGACGTTCTGGGGTACAAGGATGCTAACTCCACTGAGTTCAACCCGAACACCAAGCACAATATCATTGACCTGATGTCCGATCAGGAGGACGTCGAAGATATGGGTGGGACCCAGCGTTTGGGTGCTTACCCGTGCAAGCTGGTTCCGGGAACGGTTGCTGCGGCGGCTTACGACAACAAGACGATGATTAGCGAGCGTCACCGTCACCGTTACGAATTTAACAACAAGTTCCGCCAGGAAATGGAAGACCATGGTTTGGTTATCTCCGGGATTAACCCTGACCGGAACCTGGTTGAAGTAGTTGAATTGCCAAAGAAGAAGTTCTTTGTGGCTGCCCAGTACCACCCTGAATTCCTGTCCCGGCCAAATCGTCCGGAAGGATTATTCAAGGCCTTTATCAAGGCAGCGGCGGAAGGTAAATAGTTTCCTAATTTTTTCGATTGATTGCCAGAATCGGTTGTAATTACTGCTGTTTTTTCTTATGATATTCATTGGCTGTTTTTCCAGTCTTAATAAGTTTTAAAATGGTTTACTAAAAATTGAAACGAGGATATCAGTAATGAAAAAGATGATCATTAAGGGAGGAAACCGCTTGTCGGGTGAAGTGACAATCGGTGGGGCAAAGAATAGCACCGTTGCACTTATTCCTGCCGCCATTTTGGCCGACACTCCGGTCCGTTTTGATACCGTTCCTGACATTTCAGATGTTCATAACCTGATGATCATTCTGCAATCAATGAATGTCACCTCATCGTTCTCACACGGTGTGTTAGACATTGATCCGACTCAGATTGTCGAAGCAGAATTGCCAAGCAAGGCGATTAAGTCGCTGCGGGCTTCTTACTACTTCATGGGAGCACTGCTGGGGCGCTTCCACCGGGCAACGTTGACGTTCCCTGGTGGCGATGACATTGGTCCGCGGCCAATTGACCAGCACCTGAAGGCTTTCAAGGCTCTGGGCGCGACGGTCGCCGAAGATAAGGGAACGGTCCACTTAGACGCACCGGATGGCCTGCACGGTAACCGTATTTTCCTTGACGTGGTGTCGGTTGGTGCCACGATTAACGCTATTTTGGCGGCCGTTCGCGCTGAAGGGACGACCGTGATTGAAAATGCGGCCCGAGAGCCAGAAATTGTCGACTTATCGACCTTCCTCAACAACATGGGTGCCCAAATTCGTGGTGCCGGGACTGACGAAATCCGGATCCACGGGGTCGAAACGCTGCAGTCCATGAACACCCATACGGTTATTGCCGACCGGATTGAAACGGGGACTTACTTGTCCCTGGCGGCGGCGATGGGTGATGGGGTGATGCTCAACAACGTCATTCCGGAACACTTGGAATCATTTACCAGTAAGATGATTGAAATGGGTGTCGACCTGCAGATTGACATCGATAAGATTTTCGTACCACGGACCGATAAGCTTCATGGCGTCCACGTTAAAACGATGCCTTATCCTGGTTTTGCGACGGATTTGCAGCAGCCGTTGAGCCCATTGATGTCGATGGCCAGCGGCAAGAGCACCATTCAGGATACGATTTATCCCGAACGGGTTGGTCATATCCCCCAGTTGCAAAAAATGGGGATGAACATCCATAACCATGACGGTATTATCACCGTCGAGCATACTGAAAAGTTGCATGGTGCCGATGTTGAAGCCGGTGAGATCCGTGCCGGGGCTGCACTAACCATCGCTGGATTAATGGCTGACGGGACGACCGTTATCCACGGGGCCGGTAATATTCTCCGTGGTTACGACCGGATTGTTTGGAAGCTGAACCGGTTACACGCGGACGTATCGATTGTCGACGAGGACGAACCCGTGGAAGGTTAATTTAAGCCGAAGAGTTGCAACATTAGGCAAACTATGATATTCTACAAAAGTTGACTAACGACAAACTATGTTTCAAAATGATTCATGGCAAAGGAGAAATATATTATGAAAAAAGGAATTCATCCAGATTACCATCAGGTAGTTTTTGAAGACTCATCGACTGGCTACAAGTTCTTGTCCGGTTCCACTGCTACTTCCAGTGAAACCATCAAGTGGGAAGACGGCAACGAATACCCGTTGATCCGGGTTGAAGTTTCTTCCGACTCACACCCGTTCTATACTGGCAAGCAGAAGTTTGCTAAGGCCGACGGTGCTGTTGAACGTTTCAACAAGAAGTACGGTCTGAAGAACAACTAAAGTTAATTACTATTAACCGGCATGTAGCTGGTTATTACAAAATGAAAAACGTCCGTTGGTTAGCCGACGGACGTTTTGTGCTAATGAGGGAGCAACATGAAAAAAAGAAGAGGCTGGCTCCGGTGGACCGCAGTGGTGGTCCTCTTATTGGTCAGTTTAGTTTTAATTTTTAATCAACAAATTAAGTACTACATTGTTGGTTCTTACCGCCCGCAACTAACTTCCCAAACTATTAAGAAGAATAGTCAAAAAAAGGCTAGCTATGATTTTAGCAACGTCAAGGACCTGGACCTGCAATCAGCTGCACGAGCGCGAGCCAGCCGGCAGCAGGTGAACATTATTGGGGTGGTAGCCATCCCGTCAATTAACATGTCTGTCCCGATTGCTAAGGGGGTTGACAACACTACGCTAGCCCTGGCTGCCGGAACGATGCGTGAGGACATGAAGATGGGCCAAGGGAACTATGCGTTGGCAGGTCACAATATGGCTAACGGTAGCAAGATCCTGTTTTCACCGTTGTACTACCACGCTAAAGTTGGTCAAAAGGTCTATCTGACCGACTTAAACCGGGTCTACGAATACAAGATTTACCAGCGGAAGTTTATTCCGGCAACTGACGTCCAGGTAGTGGACGATACGCCACAAAAAATCATTACGATGGTAACCTGTGATGCCACGGGTGCCAACCGGTTACTGATTCGTGGTAATTTTATCAAGTCTGAGAAATTCAAACAGGCGCAGAAGAGTGTTCAAAAAGCGTTAAGCGAAAAGTACACCAACGGCCGCTAATTAATAAACCCAAACCGACGGCGAGACACCGCAGGTTTGGGTTTTCTAGTTAGTGATTAAGGTCGTCTTTGAGTTGGTCCAACCAAGTTGGCAGGGCGATTGAAAGACTGTTGTAGGTATCTTCGAAGCGGTGGGTGTACCAGGGATCGGGAATGGATTCACCCTTACGACCGGGAACTAGGTCAAAAATGCCACACAACTTTGCGTGGTGTCCTTCTGGTGCCCGGGAAATGATATCTTCCATATTCATATCATCCATCCCAACGATGTAGTCGGCACTGAAGTAGTCATCGCGATTAAGCGGGCGTGATACCAGACCGTCAGCACTGATGTGGTGGTGTTCTAGACAGCGCCGCGCCCCGGGGTGGGGACCATTACCCTCTTCTTCGCTGCTGGTACCAGCGGAATCAACGGTGATTTGAGAACTGAGCCCCGCTTGGTCAACCATTTGACGGAACATGGCCTCGGCCATCGCCGACCGGCAAATATTGCCCAGACAGACAAACAAGATTTTCATTCTACGTCCTCCTTTGTTCGACTATTACTAACTAATATTGTACACGATCTCTCTTTTCCTGACATTAATCGGTGAGATATCGTGTGTTTCGTCAGCAAACCTGGTAAAATAAAAAAATGAGATAAACTAATAAGGAATCCTGAGGAGGAAAGACTGAATGAGTACAGGATGGATTATCGCAATTATTGTGATTGCTGTCATTGTGATTTGGTACGTTATGACCTACAACGGATTGGTAGCCATGCGTACTCACGTCCAGGAATCGTGGAGTCAGATTGACGTTCAGTTGACCCGGCGAAATGACTTAATCCCGAACCTGCTTGAAACGGTTAAGGGTTATTCCAAGTACGAAAAAGGTGTTTTTGAACAAGTAACGAAGCTCCGCAGTGAGTTAGCAGGCGTGCCAGCAGGCGACCACCAAGAAAAGATGAACGTGGCCAACCAGCTGACGGGGGCACTGCATTCGTTAATTGCGGTTGCCGAAAATTATCCTGACCTGAAGGCCAGCACGGAATACTCTAAGCTGATGGAAGAACTGACGAATACCGAAAACAAGATTGCTTACTCACGGCAGCTGTACAACAGCACCGCAGCAAACATGAATGCAAAGATTCAGCAGTTCCCTTCCAACATTATCGCTAACTTGGGCCACTTTACGGCTATTGACTACCTGAAGGCTCCTGAATCTGCTCGGGAAGTTCCGAAGGTATCGTTTGACGACTAAATAAGCAAAGGAGAATTTGGCTTCATGCTGTATCAGCAAATTGCCAGAAACAAACGAAAAACGGTGCTAGTAGTTGCCGTTTTCTTTTTGCTTTTAGCACTCGTCGGCGCGGCTATCGGCTACTTTTTTGCTGACACCGCTGTTGGTGGGGTGATTGTGGCAGCAATTCTGGCACTGATTTACCTGTCAATTGTTGGTGGCCAGTCGGCAGACATGGTCATGCGGATGAATCATGCCCAGGAGCTGCACGATGCTAGTCAGGCCCCCGAGTTTTACCACGTGGTAGAAGACATGGCGCTTGCCGCTAATGTTCCGATGCCACGGGTTTTCATTGTTAAAGACCCCAGCCCGAATGCCTTTGCAACGGGCAGCGACCCCCAGCATGCTGCCGTGGCTGCTACGACCGGCTTACTTCAGCAAATGAACCGGGAAGAGCTAGAAGGTGTGATGGGGCACGAAATGAGCCACGTCCGAAACTACGACATTAGATTGCAGACAGTTGCCATGGCATTAGCCGGTGCCATTACCTTCCTGGCCAACTTTGCTAGCCACGCTTGGTGGTTTGGCGGTGGCCGGCGCGATAATGATGACGATGCGGGTGGTGTTCTGGTAGCGGTCGGTGCAGTCCTGTTGATTGTGCTCGCTCCACTGGCTGCTACCCTAGTTCAATTAGCACTGTCGCGAAACCGGGAATACCTGGCAGATGCCGGTTCAGTTGAATTAACGCGTAATCCACAGGGGTTGATTTCTGCCCTGGAAAAGTTAAAACATGCTCAGCCAATGACGCAGAGCAGCGCCGAATGTGCTTCGCTTTATATTAGCTCGCCGCACCTTAATGCTGCGCACGGGCGGGGATTCAGTGGTCTTTTTGATACCCACCCGCCGCTAGATGCACGGATTGCACGGTTAAAGAAGATGTAAATTAATGCTTGAAAGAGGATTTAAGAATAATGAAGATGAAGATTAGGGAAATCGCGAAGGCACTGCAGGTGCAAAATGATGTTTCCCAGTGGGAAGATATTACTGTCAGCAGCGTGTCATTCGACAGTCGTCACCTGGCACCAGGCGCGTTATTTATTCCCCTCAAAGGTAACAATGATGGTCACCGCTTCGTACCGAGCGCTTTTGATAATGGTGCGGTAGCTACTTTGTGGGCTGCAGACCACCAGCCGGTACCAACCGACCATCCGGTCTTAGTTGTCGATGATCCGCTGGCTGCCCTGCAAAAGTTGAGCCAGTACTACGTCCACAAGATCAACCCGATCGTGGTGGCTATTACCGGGAGCAACGGGAAGACAACCACCAAGGACCTGACCGCCTCCATCCTGGCAACCCAGTACAACGTGATTAAGACCCACGCCAACTTCAACAACGAAATTGGTGTGCCGGTGACCCTGTTAAACATGAACGCCAATACCGAAGTAGTGGTTGTGGAAATGGGGATGGACCGCTTCCAGCAACTAGACCAACTCAGCAAGCTGGCCAACCCGGACGTGGCTGTCATTACGATGATCGGAGAGGCCCACATTGAATTCTTTGGTACCCGCGACCGGATCGCTGATGCCAAGATGGAAATCACCCACGGCCTGAAAGAAGACGGGGTGCTCATTTACAACGGTGACGAACCACTGCTGCGCGAACGGACGAAGGACCTCCAGCAGGGAACTTACACATTTGGTCGCGAGATGGGGAATGACCTTTACGCTACGGCGGTCAAGGTGGGCACTGATAAACTGACCTTTACCACTAATGCCTGGCCAGATGATGAATTTGTCGTCCCGCTGACTGGTGAATATAACGTCAGCAACGCCCTGGCTGCCTTGGCAGTCGCGGCCAAGTTACACGTCCGGCCAAACAACATGCAGAAGGGGTTGGCACACCCGAACCTCACCGCTAACCGGGCTGAATGGCTAACAGGGGCGGCCGGTGAAAAGGTCCTCTCTGATGTTTATAATTCCAACCCGACTGCTGCTCGCGATGTGCTGGAAACACTGCAGGACGTGCCGGTCAATGAAGGTGGTCGTCGGATTGCGGTACTGGGCGATATGCTGGAACTGGGGAAGGCCGCCAAGGACTTACACGCCAGCCTGGCAGAGGTTATTAACCCCACGAAGCTGCAGGAGGTTTACCTCGTTGGCCCTGAAATGGCCGCCCTCCGCGATCGGTTGACGGCGGATGGCTATCCAGTTAGCGCAATTCATTATTACGGTGCCGACCAGCTGGCACCACTGATTACGGACCTCAATCACGATCTGAAGGCCGACGATGTCATTTTGCTGAAGGGGAGCCACGGGATTCACCTCGAAAAGGTCCTGGCTAAGATTATGCCGGCCCAATCTGCAAATAACGAGTAAAGAGTTGAAAATGGTTATTCGCCATTTTTTCAAGGAGGAATTTTTTGAAATTTAGTGAACTGGGCTTGTCCAAAAGCCTGCTGAAAGCTGTTAAGCGCAGCGGTTACGAAGAGGCAACCCCGATCCAGGAACAGACCATTCCGATGGTTTTGGCAGGTGAAGATGTTATCGGTCAGGCGCAAACCGGGACGGGAAAAACGGCCGCTTTTGGCCTGCCCATTATTGAACATGTTGATACAAAGGATCCCAGCCTGCAGGCGCTGATTATTTCGCCGACGCGGGAGCTGGCGATCCAAACCCAGGAGGAACTTTTCCGGCTGGGACGCGATAGCCACGTGAAGGTACAGGTCGTATACGGCGGGGCGGATATTCGCCGCCAGATTCGGAGCCTGAAGAGTCATCCACAAATTGTTGTTGGGACTCCCGGTCGGATACGGGACCACATTCGGCGCCACACCCTGAAGCTGGGAATATTGAAGACCCTTGTGTTGGATGAAGCAGACGATATGCTGGACATGGGTTTTTTGGACGACATTAAGGCGATTATCGCTGAAACACCTGCTGACCGCCAGACACTGCTTTTTTCTGCTACTATGCCAGATTCAATCAAGAAGATCGGCGTGCAATTCATGAAGAACCCGCGGATGGTTAAGATTAAGGCGAAGGAACTGACCACTGACTTGGTTGACCAGTACTACGTCCGGGCCCGCGAACACGAAAAATTCGATATTATGACCCGCCTGATTGACGTCCAGGATCCAGATTTGACGATTGTCTTTGGCCGGACCAAACGCCGGGTTGATGAATTATCACGTGGACTGATTATGCGTGGTTACAACGCTGCCGGTATTCACGGTGACCTGACTCAGGAGCGGCGGACCAAGATCATGCACCGCTTCAAGGAAGGCAAAATTGATATCTTGGTGGCTACCGACGTGGCGGCCCGGGGACTAGATATTTCGGGCGTGACCCACGTTTATAACTACGATATCCCGTCGGACCCGGATAGTTACGTTCACCGGATCGGTCGGACGGGCCGGGCCGGGCACCACGGCGTCTCGTTGACCTTTGTCACTCCTAACGAGATGGACTACCTTCATGAAATCGAAAAGTTAACGAAAGTGCGGATGCTGCCGCTGAAGCCACCGACCGCCGAAGAGGCCTTCCGAGGTCAAGTGGCCTCCGCCTTTAACGATATTGATGAATTAATCGCCAAGCCAGCAAACGAGCGGTATGAGGACGCCGCCAAAAAGCTGCTGGAAACTCATGACGCCGTTGATTTGGTAGCGGCCCTGTTGAACACGATCACCAAGGACGATGCTAGCCAGGTACCGGTCAAGATCACACCAGAAAAGCCACTACCGAAGCGGCATCGCAACCATGGCAACTACCACCACCGCAACGGGTACCACGGCAAGTACCGTGGCCACCATTCCCGTCACGGCTACAACCGGCATAATAATCACCGGAAGGATAGCCATCAGGGTGGTAAACACCAGTGTAACTGGCGTTTTAGCATCCACCACAAGAAAAAGTAAGTTCAGAGGGCGTGGGTCCGACGTGAAGCTAGCCTATTGGGGGCGTTTTGAACGTTAATCAATCAACGTTTAAAACCCAGACACCTACCGCGCCAGTCCAT
>DXGK01000001.1 GCA_019113965.1 Candidatus Limosilactobacillus merdipullorum | reverse complement strand
CGCTGTTATCGACGATATCTGTGTATGTTTTCCCAGCCAGGGTAACTTCTTTTTACTTACCCTCCATTTTCATTAACTTGAAGGTCACTATAACATAAGAAAATCTCATTTAATAGCTGGTATTTGGGGATTACTTATGATAACAAAAAGTACGCCATTTCTGGCATCCTCAGCTTGCTTAGCCAAACAACCGGGCAAAGAAGCCCCGGCGTTTTTTCGGTTCGGGTTTGTTTTCTTGGTCATCATCTGCTGGCTGTTCTGGATTGGCATACGGGTTATCCTCCCCAATCCAGCGGAAGAAGTCCGGCGCCTTGATTTCGGCAAACTTTCCCGTCTTACCAGCCACACCATCAACACAGAGCTCTACCGGTAAAGCGTTGCGGTATTCCTCCATACTGTTCTCGCCGCCGAAGCCGTTGAAACTGCTGAGCTTGGACATGTCGAACAGCAAACTATCCTTTTCCTTGCGGTAGGCAAAGTCATCCGGCTGGGTAATGTAGAGCTTGGCCCACTTGCTGCGGGCACTTTCTCGGAAGTCGTCGCAGATGGCGTCGGCAAAGTAATCTGGCAATGACAGTCCTGCTTCCTGGTAGTAGTCCTTGAAGATTAACCGGCTGTTGGCCAGGAAGTCCAGCCGCCCGGTTGACTCGTTGAAGATCCGCCAGGCGGTGTCATCATCTTCGAGCAGGTTGGCCATCCGCACAACAAAGTCCTGAAACAAGTCGTTGTTGAGGGTCTTGCGGACGTTAAAGATGTACTTGTTGGCCTCGCCCTTCTTGCTGTCATCGATTACCTTATCGATTTGCAGGTAGTAAGTCCGGCGGGCGGTTTCCCGGACCATGGTAAAGCCAGAGTTGTAGTTAGTCGTCCCGATCAGCGGCGCAATCGGCTGCGGGTGGTTAACAATTTCGTTCATCGTGTCAACGACCAGGTGTCGGCTGTACTGTGGCTGTTGGAAGAAGTACGGCTCAATTTCATCAACCAGGACCGGATAGCAACTCCCCTGCTTCATGTAGTTTTCCAGCGCTTGAACGGTCTTGGCCTTCCGCTGGGCAACGTTGGACGGGTAAATCGTCCCGAAGTCAATCAGCGACTTGTCAGTATTCCAGGTCAGTTGGTTGATCATCCGCAACAGGATCGACTTGCCAGAACCGGCAGTGGCGCCGAGTACCAGGAAGTTCGGTACGTCATTACCGTCCTCGGCGTTCAGACTGGTTTTCTGCCGGATTTCCCACAGGAACGGCGCGGTGAAGCTATAAAGGATGGCCTCAAAGAATCGTTTCCCGTAATCAGGCGTGTAATCGATGACAAACTGCTGATAGCCCTTCATGATATCGTCAATGGCCTTCAGTCCGGCCTTGATGGTGGATTGGCTCGCCTTCTTCCCAAAGGGTAATGGGAAGTTACCGGTGTCACTAGGCGTGAATAAGCCGGTGGTATGGCGGGCCAGGTTCCGTTCCATTGGCCGGTCGTAAAGGAAGGTCGTGTACTTCTTCTCCACCGCTTGTTCCTCGGCAGTCAGTGGCGACTGCAAGGCCTTGTGCACGTTATTCATGATCTGCTGCTTGGCTTTGATCTTGGGGTGAGCCGCCCGTGGCGAGACGGATTCCTTCTGCAGTTGCAGGAGGATATCACCCTGCTGAACCTGGCGACGGACTCGTTCCTTATCGGCGGTCCGGTTCATCGTCGCGTCACGCATATAGCGGGTGTAGTTGGCACTGACAATGTGGTCGTCAATCTGCTTGGGGATGTCAGCCGTCAGCACGTTAGTCAACGTATCCTCGGCAATTGCCTCGGCGGTATCGTTATCCAGGATGACAACGTTGCTGCCCCGCCCTTTCTTGTGGCTTTCGCTGAGCTGGTGTGAGGCCGCCTTCAGCAAGCTTTCCGAGAAGTACGGTACGACCACCGGCTTGATGTCGATCTTAAAGTGAACCATCATGCTATCATAGAGGGCGCTATCGTCAAAGACCAGCACTTCCTCAAAACGGTTTTGGGCATCGGTGAAAGCCTGCTTGGTCAGGTTGGCGGAAGTAATAATCACCCGCTGCTCGTGCGTCTCCGGGTTGCTTAAGAGATAGAAACGCGAATGGATGACCTGGGTTGGTGCCATCTCAATCGACAGAATCTGCCCTAAGGCGGCCAGTTGCAGTTGCCCGCTCAATCCCTGAAACAGGCGGGACGGTTCTTTGTCACCAATGGTCCGCATTGCTTCGACAAGGGCAACCTTGGTTGATAGTTCAGCAGCACTGTAGTTTTCCGCCAATTGTTTAGAACCAATTACCAGTTCAATTTTAACGAATTCAGCCAGGTAGCGGTTGATGAAGTCGGCAGACAGATCACCGCAGACCCCAACCAGCTGACTGTATTTATTACTATCGAACAGTTCAGAAATCGACATCCGCGCACTTTGCTGGTTGTGAATGACGTTAATTCTGGTAATAGTATCACCAACTCGCTTTTTTGCTTGGCGATGCTTTTTTTGCTTTGACCCTTTTTTCTGGTCTGCCATTATTTTCAACCCTCTCAGCTAAATATACATATATTTATTATACCACTCCCCTAACTGTACAATGAGAAAAAGCTCGCAGCCGTATACCACGAGCTTAATTTCATTAATTAAAGTTATTTCGTATTATATGCACCAATTTGTATCCGCCCAGCCCTGGAGATGGGCAAGGCGGCTAAAGTATGCTTACCCATGATGGATAGCTCTCTTCATTATTTATTCCATCAGCCTTAGCAAATCGCAGGCTAGTCCTGAGAAATTTCGTCTACCGAAGGCGTTCCCAGCCATTGAATCATTTCTTTCATCGAAGCAGTAATGGCCTCAGTCCCTGGGAGTAATAGTTTCCGCGGGTCATAACCCTTATGTTCTTTGTCCAGATCGTGTCCTTCTTCGATATACTTCCTGGTAGCTTGCTGGAAGGCAAGTTGAAATTCGGTGTTGATGTTAACCTTGCTGATCCCAAGGGAGATGGCCCTTTCGACCTGGTCACGATGAATACCTGACCCGCCGTGGAGGACGAGAGGGATGCTGATCGCGTTGGCAATCTCATCCAGCCGCTGAAAGTTGAGCCCCTGCCAATCAGCAGGATAGATCCCATGAATGTTACCGATCCCACAGGCCAGCTTATCTACACCAATTTGGGCAAAACGCACTGCATCTTCAACCGTGGCCAGTTCGCCACTAGCCGCATTTTGGTTTTCACCAATCTTCCCAATTTCGGCTTCAACGGAGATGTTCTGAGCATGCGCCAGTTTAACAATTTCTTTCGTTTTCTGGTAATTCTCAGCGATGGGAAGCTGATGTCCATCGAACATTACTGACGGATAGCCAAGCTTGATGCACTCTAGCGCTGCCTCGTAGTCACCATGGTCGAGGTGGAGGATCACCGGGACGTTGACACCCATCGAATCAACCTGGTCCTCAACCATGTCCTTAACAAATTTGTAGCCACCCATGTAGCGCGCCGCGCCCATTGAAACCTGCACCAAAACCGGTGTTTGCGTATCCTTCGCCGCTTTTAGAATGGCCCGGGTCCATTCTAAATTATTAATGTTATAGGCCCCCACTGCGTAATGATGTGCCCGTGCATCTGCAAAAATGTCATTACCATTTACCAAATTAGCCATTTTAATTACTCCCATCAGTTAAATTACACTCGACAAAGTCGTTTGTTGATAATTCATCATTTGAGCAAAACTTCCAGCATCGAGGCTAGCGCGGCCAATTAAGACCCCGTCAACATTCGGCGCTGCCATAATCAAGCCGATATTATTAGGGTTCACGCTTCCGCCATAAAGAATCCGCACATGCTCAGCAACTTCACCGCCAAACTTTCTTCGTACTTCTTGTCGCAGTAACCAGCAACCGCGTTCAGCTGTTTCAATATTCGCACGGTTTCCGGCCCCAATTGCCGCGGTCGGTTCAAACAAAAGAGTGATGTTAGCCAGCTGGTAGGCCGGCACCCCTGCCAGAACATTTTCCAGTTGACTAAAGACGTTATCCCCACCAACGTTTTTTCTTTCACCATTGGTACAAACAATTGGTTTCACACCCTCACGGAGGGCCGTCAAGATTTTACGGTTAATTGACTGGTTAGACTCCTTAAAATAATGGCGCCGTTCGGCATGGCCCAGCATGACATAGTTGACGCCCATGGATGCTAAGTCACGAACGCTAATCTCGCCGGTATAGGCACCATTGCACTTCTCAGCAGCGTTTTGCCCAATAATTTGCAGGTCGGTTTTTCGAGCCGACCGTACCATTGGGTAGATTGCAAACGCCTGAGGAGCAATGCCGACCTCTGTTCGATCGGAATCCGGCAGTTGACTTAAAATCGCGTCAAGGAAGTTTAGTGCTTCGTCGACGTTTTTGTTAATTTTCCAATTGGCAATGACAAATGGTTTTCGCATTGCTCGATCACCTCATTTGATTCCATGCGGTCTATGTATATCTTTAAGTGGTCTACATATATTAACTAAATTATCCCAGCAATCGGTCCGAACAAAATATGTATTGTTATTCTTATGTATTCACTATTGGTTGCAACTGTTGTTGTCTTAGCTAGCTAACATAACATACTTAATTACGACAACAATTGTAGTA
>DXGK01000021.1 GCA_019113965.1 Candidatus Limosilactobacillus merdipullorum | reverse complement strand
CGGTGAAGTATTTTCGCAACTCGTATCCGATGTTGATGATTATCGATGATAAGTACCCACCATTACTAAAAGAAACAGCTTGTCCGCCAATTTTGATTTACTATTATGGCACGCCAGGAATTTTGCAAAAGAAGACGCTCGCCGTGGTTGGTTCCCGCCATATGACTGAATATGGGAAAAAAGCAGTCGAGACCTTTGTCCCGCCAGCGGTGAATGCCGGCGTAACCATTGTCAGTGGGCTGGCGCGTGGCGTCGATTCAACAGCACAGCGGTTAGCACTACAATGTGGCGGTAAAGTCGCAGCAGTCATCGGGTGTGGGCTAACCCAGGCTTACCCCAAAGAAAATCGTGAGCTCCAAGAAGAAATTATGATGGTCGGGGTGGTGCTCAGTGAATATCCGATCGGCACTCCACCGTTCCCACACCATTTCCCTGAAAGAAACAGAATTATTGCCGGGGTTTGCCATACTTGCCTAGTAGTGGAGAGTGCGCAAAAAAGCGGGACGCTGATTACCGCCAACCTGGCATTACAGGAAAACCGTAATGTGTGCGCCGTCCCAGGAAAAATTGACGCTCCTTACTCCGTGGGGTGTAATGAATTAATTGAAGTGGGGGCTCGTCCGGTACTGAAACCGGCTGATTTATTGGAGGAACTCAACGTCTGAATTGCCAGCAAATGTTGCCGATTATTGATCATATAGTAGTAGAAACTGGTTTGACATTGATGAAGCAATGCAATATCCTGTTTCTTGAATCCCTTGATAATTAATTCAAGGTGAAAATGATTGATGAGGAGCCTTTCAATGGCAACCAGTAAAACCAAAAAAAGAAGAAAAAGCAATACGCGTAAGTTAGTGATCGTTGAATCACCTTCAAAAGCAAAGACAATTGGCAAGTACCTAGGGCGGACTTACAAGGTCGTTGCTAGCCTGGGGCACGTTCGGGACCTGCCCAAGAGTCGGATGGGTGTCGAAATCGATAATAACTACAAACCCGAATACATTTCGATTCGGGGGAAGGGACCTGTCATTAAACAATTACGGGCCGACGCCAAGAATGCCAAGGCGGTTTATTTGGCATCAGACCCTGACCGGGAAGGGGAAGCAATTGCCTGGCACGTCTCCAATTTGCTGAAATTAGATCCCAAGGAAAAGAACCGGGTTACCTTTAATGAAATCACCAAGGATGCGGTGAAGGAATCATTTAAGCAGCCGCGAACCATTAACATGGACCTCGTTGATGCCCAACAGGCACGGCGGGTTCTAGACCGCTTAGTCGGGTACTCGATTAGCCCGATTCTCTGGAAGAAAGTTAAGCGAGGTTTGAGTGCCGGCCGGGTTCAATCCGTCGCCCTGAACCTGATTATTCAACGTGAAAACGAGATCCGAAACTTCAAACCGGAAGAGTACTGGACAATTGATGCCGATTTTGCCAAGGGCAAAGAAGAATTCAAGGCCAGCTTTTACGGGATTAACGGTAAAAAAGTTCCGCTAAAGAATAACGACGACGTCCGTAAAGTGATGGGACGTTTGGATCGGGCTGCTGACTTCGACATTACTTCTGTGAACAAGAAGCAGCGTCGTCGTCTGCCACAGCCACCGTTTACCACCTCGACGCTTCAGCAGGCTGCCAACCGGCGGTTAAACTTCCGTACTCGTAAGACAATGATGGCCGCTCAGCAACTGTACGAAGGAATTGATATTGGCCAGGGGGCCGCTGTGGGTTTAATTACCTATATGCGGACCGACTCGACACGAATTGCCGGAATTGCCAAACACGAAGCTTCCCAGTTTATTCACGAAAAGTACGGTGCTGAATACGCTGCGACGAAACCGGTTAAGGGTAAGCTGCAAGAGGGGGCGCAGGACGCACACGAAGCCATCCGACCGACGTCAGTGATGCGAACACCAGCGGCAATGAAACAATACCTGACCAATGACCAATACAAACTCTACAGTTTAATTTGGTCGCGCTTTGTTGCGAGCCAAATGACTGCCCAGGTCATCGATACAATGAGCGTGAAAATCGTTCAAAATAACGTAGAATTTCGTGCTAACGGGTCCAAGGTTAGGTTTGCCGGCTTCACCAAGGTTTACCACCAAGGAAAGGAAAAGGATAACCTGCTGCCCGACTTGGCAGTTGACGACCGCGTTCGCCTGGTGAAGGACGATCCGGCCCAACACTTTACTCAGCCGCCGGCACGCTATACCGAAGCCGCCTTAGTGCGGACGCTGGAAGAAAATGGTGTTGGCCGACCATCAACGTATGCGCCAACGCTGGATACGATTCAGCGGCGCTACTATGTCCGGGAAGTTAACCGGCACTTTGAGCCAACAGAATTAGGGGAGATTGTTAACAAAATTATCGAAAAACAATTCCCCGAAATTGTTGACGTCAAATTTACGGCCGACGTGGAAGAGCACCTTGACCAAATCGAAGAAGGTAAGCGTAACTGGGTCGAAGTGGTCGACCAGTTCTTCCAACCTTTTGAAAAAGAGGTTAACGCTGCCGAAAAAGAAGTCGACAAGATTGAGATGCGTGACCAACTAGCTGGCATCAACTGTGATATTTGTGGGGCTCCAATGGTCATCAAGATGGGACGCTATGGTAAGTTTTACGCCTGTTCCCGTTTTCCAAAGTGTCACAACACGAAGGCCATCGTCAAGGATACGGGGGTCACTTGTCCTAAGTGTGGCAAGGGGACTGTTGTTGAACGAAAGTCCAAGCGAAACCGGATCTTTTACGGCTGTTCGCGTTATCCTGAATGTGACTTTGTCTCCTGGGATAAGCCGATTGGTCGCCGTTGCCCAAAGGACGGTCATTTCTTAGTTGAAAAGAAGTTAAAGGGTGGTAAGCAAGTCGTTTGTCCAAACGGTGACTACAAAGAACCAGTTCAAAAATAGTCATTGAGAGGTCCTGCTTTCCACTGGTGAAAGGAGGACCTTTTTTGGCAAGCAAACAACTCGCAATTGATCAGCTGGTGGACCAGTCACAAGTTGATCAGCCAACGAAAAAGCAGCTCAAGCAAACCGCTGCTGATTTTCAGCATTTTTACGACGTGACCGGAAGTTTTCCGGGGTGGAACCAATTGTCCAGCGACGAGTTGGCAATCTATGTTGAAAGTTTGAACCAATCAGGGAAGAGTCGGGAACAGATCAACCAGGAGATTCAAGCTTTGTCCCAGCTTGGTGATCTCCTGATGACCAAAGGACAAATCAGCACTAATCCTTTGACGCTAACAGCACTTTACGCTAACTACCTGAAAAGCGAGCGGCGCTATTCTGACGATACTGTGACTGCCTACCGTGAAGATCTTAAGGCTTTTCAGGACTTTTTGACGCACAATGGCGGCTTCAAAGGCTGGAACCGGGTTGATCGGCTTGATGTTCAGGTTTATCTCACCCAACTTCACGACCAGCACGACGCGGAAACAACGGTGTCGCGTAAGGTGTCAAGCCTCCGATCGTTCTTTAACTTTTTAATTAAAAACCACCTAGCGAAACAAAATCCTTTCGATGATGTCAGAATTAAGAAGCATCCCCGGTCGCTACCACGCTATTTCTACGAACCGGAAATGACGGCCTTGTTCAAGGCTGTCGATGGTGAAGGTAAACCGTTGGATTACCGCAACCGGGCGGTCCTGGAGATCCTCTACGATACCGGTATGCGGGTCGGTGAATGTGCTTCACTGACCTTGCCACAAATCGATAATGATGTCCGCATGATCCTGATTGAAGGGAAGGGGGGCAAGCAGCGTTACGTTCCTTTCGGCCATTACGCCGTTACCGCCCTCAACAACTACTATCGTTATTGTCGAGAACCGTTAATGAAGAAGTACCACCAGGAGCATCAGTACGTTTTTATCAACAATCGTGGCAAGCCGATCACGCCAGGAGGAATTGAGTACATCCTCAAGCAGGTGATGAAGCGTAGCACGCTCACGGGTAATATCCATCCCCACATGCTGCGCCATTCATTTGCCACCCACCTCTTGGATCACGGTGCCGATATCCGGAGTGTTCAGGAGTTACTAGGACATTCCAGTTTAAGTACTACGCAGATTTACACCCACATTACCAAAGAAACACTACAGAAAAGCTATCAGCAATTCTTCCCACGTGCTAAAGAAGGAGCAACACACGATGATCACAATCCAAAATGACCAATTAACAGTCCAGATCAAGCAGGCCGGCGCTGAACTTCATAGCATTAAACGTTCGGGCAACTTTCACGAATACCTCTGGCAGGGCGATGCTGCCAGCTGGGGACGACAAGCACCGATTCTTTTCCCCTTTGTCGGCCGCCTAAAAAACAACCAATACACCTTTAATGGGCAGACTTACCACCAAACACAGCACGGTTTTGCCCGTGACTGTCAGTTTGTGGTGGTCAAGCACTTAGCCGACCAGGTTACCTTGCGCTTGACCGACACCAGCGCGACCAGGAAGGTATACCCTTTTCGTTTTATCCTGACCGTCAATTACCGGCTTGTAGGAGGTCAGCTGCTGGTGTCATACCATGTTACTAATCCGGACCAGCAGCTACTGCTCTACGCCCTGGGGGCTCATCCAGGCTTTAACGTCCCGTTCAGCAGTGACGTGGCATTTGAAAACGTTGACCTGTCTGTTTCACCAGCGGGCGTTTACCCACGCATCAAATTGGTTGGCCCGTACAACGACATGCAGCACCCGACGACGATTGACATCCGGGAGAAACACCAGCTCAACCACCAGGATTTCGCTGAGGATGCACTCATCCTGGTGACTAATTACCAGCCGTTGACTGTTTCGTTAACTGAGCCGTCTAGCGGTCACGGTGTGCACGTAAACGTTGACCAGACCCCATTTGTCGGTGTTTGGTCGCCGTACCCGCAAAAAGCGAACCTGGTTTGCATTGAGCCGTGGTGGGGAATTGCCGACAACGTCCGAGCAGATGGCGACCTTTGCCATAAAAACGTCATGCACCGCCTGGCTAGCGGCCACACCGATAAGTACCAGTTCAGCATTGAACCATTCTAATGAAAAAAGGTGTCATGGAAAAACCCATGACACCTTTAAATCATTCTAACTGGTTAATTATTGATGTTGGTTTCTGTTTTTCAGGTAGTACCCAAGTCCAAAGTGAACTAATGACTCGCGGCCATGCACAATCCGGTCAATATTACTGCGGTGACGCCAGATCACAAAGGCGGTAAGCAGCCCCGCGATTACCGAGAGGATGACGTCGTGCTCAAAGAGAGCGATGATCAAAACGGATGTGATCCCAATCATGCTGGCAGCACTAGCCATGCTAGTCAGCAGCAAGACAGTAATAAAGATCGCCGACGCAACGAGAAACAAACCTGGCTTATAGGCCAAAAGAATCCCGGCACTGGTGGCCACCGCTTTGCCACCATGAAAATGGTCAAAAAGGGAAAAACTATGGCCGAGGGAAGCAAAGATCCCGATTAGCAGCGGGTTGATGGATGAATGAAGGAAGTATGGTTGGCTAGCCGCTAACGTTCCTTTCAAGATGTCTGTGATTAAAACGATGGTGCCGGCCTTAGGCCCCAGTTCGCGAAAAGCATTAGTGGTACCAATATTGCCGCTGCCCATCTTTGAAATATCTTTGCCGTACATGATCTTCCCGACCCACAACCCAGACGGGATGGAGCCTAATAGATAAGCAACGATAATCATTAAGGCTGTTTTCATAATTAACTCCTTTTCTCAATAACGTTGTTTATCATATCATGCACTTCAGCGGATAACCACTGTCGTTTGCGACTTGTCATATTTTTGAGTAGAATAAACAGGTATGTCTAACTTAACGGAAAGAAATTAATTTACAGTTGATTTAATGAGGAGGAATTGTTGTGAGCAAGTACGATGACTCGTCAATTCACATTTTAAAAGGCCTGGAAGCGGTCAGAAAGCGGCCGGGAATGTATATTGGTTCGACTGATGCTCGCGGCCTCCACCACCTGGTCTATGAAATTGTCGACAACGCCGTCGATGAGGCGCTCTCCGGATTTGGCGACGAAATTGCGGTCACCATTGGTGCCGATAATTCCATTACTGTCCAGGACCACGGCCGTGGGATGCCGGTTGGCATGCACGCCAGTGGCAAGCCAACTCCGGAAGTCATTATGACGGTTCTCCACGCCGGTGGTAAGTTTGGTCAGGACGACGGTTACAAGACCTCTGGTGGCCTGCACGGGGTTGGTGCGTCGGTCGTTAACGCCTTATCGACTCACCTCACTTTGACCATTGTCCGTGACCACGTTCGTTACCAGGAAAAATTTGCCAACGGTGGGCACCCGGTTGGCACACTGAAAAAGTTGGGGAAGACCCGTGATGGTAACGGGACAACCGTCAGCTTTAAGCCGGACCCGACGATCTTCACCACGACTACTTTTGACTTCAACACCCTGGCTAAACGGCTACGTGAGTCGGCCTTCCTGCTGAAGGGGATCAAGATTATCCTCAAGGACGAACGGGCAGGACAGGAACAGACCCAGGTCTACCAATACAATGACGGGATTAAGGAATTCGTTGCCTACCTCAACGAAGGCAAGGATGTTTTAGGCAAGACTATGTACTTCGATGGCAAGGAAGACGGCGTGGAAGTAGAAGTCGCTGCCCAGTACAACGATGGTTATTCTGAAACCGTACTGTCCTTTGTCAACAATGTCCGGACCCCTGATGGTGGGACTCATGAAGCAGGGTTCCGCAGTGGCTGGACGAAGACCTTTAATGATTACGCTCGCAAAGTGGGTTTACTTAAGAAACGCGATAAAAATTTGGAAGGTTCAGACGTCCGCGAAGGGCTAACGGCGGTTATTTCCGTCAGAATCCCAGAACGCCTATTGCAGTTCGAGGGTCAAACAAAGGACAAGTTAGGGACGCCGGAAGCCCGGCGGATCGTGGATGCGATCGTCAGCGACCAGTTGTCCTATGAACTGATGGAAAATGGTGACGAGGCGCAGGATTTGATCAGTAAAGCCCTGCGCGCCCGCCAGGCACGGGTTGCCGCCCGCAAAGCCCGTGATCTCTCGCGGGGAAAGCGGAAGGGCAGAAAGGAACGGAATCTTTCCGGTAAGTTGACTCCCGCCCAGTCAAAGAATGCTAAAAAGAACGAGCTCTTCCTGGTCGAAGGTGACTCCGCCGGTGGCTCCGCCAAGCAGGGTCGCGACCGGAAATTCCAGGCCATCCTGCCATTGCGGGGGAAGGTTCTGAACACGGAAAAGGCCAAGTTAGATGACGTGTTAAAGAACGAAGAATTGAACACCATTATCTACACCGTTGGTGCGGGGGCTGGTGCCGACTTTGATATTAAAGACGCCAATTACGACAAGATCATCATCATGACTGATGCCGATGATGATGGTGCGCACATTCAAATTTTGTTATTGACGTTCTTCTACAAGTACATGCGGCCGATGATCGAGGCCGGACGGGTTTACATTGCCTTACCACCGCTGTATCGGTTGCAACGCGGTCGTGGTGCCAAAACCAATATTCAGTATGCCTGGACCAACGAGGAATTAACAAAGCTGACCAGTCACGGTCACGGTGGCAGTCTGCAACGGTTCAAGGGGCTGGGTGAAATGAACGCCGACCAATTGTGGCAGACGACGATGAATCCCGACACTCGGACCTTAATCCGGGTGCGGATCGAGGATGCTGCGGAAGCGGAAAAGCGAATTATAACCCTGATGGGTGATAAGGTGGCACCGCGACGAAAGTGGATCGACAGCCATGTCAAATTTACCCTTAGCGATGATGAAAGCGACCAGCTGGTCGAAAATAAGGGGCGCTTGGCCAAACCTTCGACTTCCAGTAGCTCACGACGTCAACCTAAGGAAAAGCGGCAAACTAAGCTAACAGCAGAGAAAAACGGTCAGCTTGATCTGAACTTGTAATCAG
The DNA here is from genome assembly GCA_019113965.1 of Candidatus Limosilactobacillus merdipullorum. Lineage (GTDB taxonomy): Bacteria > Bacillota > Bacilli > Lactobacillales > Lactobacillaceae > Limosilactobacillus > Limosilactobacillus merdipullorum. The sequence continues at coordinate 3,552 of DXGK01000021.1, read as the reverse complement.
GAGGAAGAAAGTTTGACTACACCGAAAATTAGGGAAGAATCCCTGGAACAGTTGATGGGGGACCGGTTTGGTCGTTACTCCAAATCGATTATCCAGGAACGGGCACTGCCCGACACCAGAGATGGCCTCAAGCCAGTGCAACGGCGGATTCTGTTCGCCATGAACAAGGATGGCAACACTTATGACAAGGGCTTTCGGAAGTCCGCCAAGTCTGTTGGGAATGTCATGGGTAACTTCCACCCGCACGGCGATAGCTCAATTTACGAAGCACTAGTGCGGATGAGCCAGGATTGGAAACTACGCGAACCATTAATCGAAATGCACGGGAACAACGGTTCTATGGACGGTGATCCGGCTGCCGCCATGCGGTATACCGAAGCGCGGTTGAGCAAGATTGCTGGCTTAATGTTGCAGGATATCGACAAAGATACCGTCGATATGACGCTCAACTTTGACGATACCGAAAAGGAACCAACCGTCCTGCCAGCCCGGTTCCCGAACCTGCTCGTGAACGGGGCAACCGGGATTTCCGCCGGATATGCCACCGAAATCCCGCCGCATAACTTAGGCGAAGTCATCGATGCGCTCGATTACCTGCTCGACCATCCCCAGGCGACGCTTGACGACCTGATGAAGTTTATCCCGGGTCCTGACTTCCCAACAGGAGGGATTATTCAGGGGCTGGAAGGGATCAAGCAAGCCTACGAAACCGGTCGGGGACGGATCGTTGTTCGCGCCGCCACAGAAATTGTCAGCCTCCGTGGTGGCAAGCAGCAAATTAACGTCAGTGAAATTCCGTATGAAGTCAACAAGGCCCAACTGGTTAAACGGATCGACGACTTGCGAATTAACCGCAAGGTCGAAGGGATTGCCGAAGTTCGTGATGAAACCGACCGGACAGGGTTACGGATTGCCATTGAGTTGAAACGTAACGTTGACGCCCAGGGAATTTTAAACTACCTGTTCAAGAACACCGATTTGCAAATCAATTACAACTTCAACATGGTCGCCATTGACGACATGCGGCCTCAGCGAGTGGGGTTGAAACGCTTCTTGACCGCTTACCTGAACTTCCAAAAGGAAATCATTAGCCGGCGGACCAAGTTTGAATTAAACCGGGCTAACAAGCGTCTCCACATCGTTGAAGGGCTGATTAAGGCGCTGTCGATCTTGGACCAGGTCATCAAGACCATCCGTGGCAGTAAGAACCGCAAGGATGCCAAGCAAAACCTGGTTGACCAGTATGACTTTACCGAAGACCAGGCCGAAGCCATTGTGACCTTGCAGTTATACCGGTTAACCAATACCGATGTCACCCAGCTGGAAGATGAAAAGAAGGACCTTAACGCCAAGATTGCCGAATACAACAAGATCTTAAACCAACCAGCGCACCTCAATGCCGTTCTTCGTCGCGAGATGCGGGCTGTCAAAAAGGAATTCGGTAACCCACGGCAGACAAAGATCGAGGCCCACGTTCAAAAGCTGACGGTGGCAACGACTGTCACCGTACCTGACGAACAAGTAGTGGTGATGGTTTCTCGTTTCGGCTATATCAAGCGGAGCAGCCTGCGATCCTTTAACGCTTCGGCTATCTCCGACAACGGTCTGCGTGAAGATGATTATCCGGTAATGATCAAGGAAACGTCGACCTTGAACCACCTCTTCATGTTTACCAACCTGGGTAACCTTATTTATCGGCCAATCCACGAGTTGGCGGATACCCGGTGGAAAGATATGGGTGAACACCTGTCACAGACGGTTGGGTTGGCTGATGATGAAGTGATCGTGCGAGCCTTTACCTTTGATTCGCTAAAGAAGCAGGGTTCATTCATTATGACCACGACTGACGGCCAGGTTAAACGGACCGACTTTAGTGACTACAAGCCTGGATCTCGTTACAAGACCCATGCTACTAAGTACATCAAGTTGAAGTCAGACCAAGCTCAAGTGGTCAATGTCGAATACTTTGAACCAACCAATAAAGCCGGACAGTCAATCGTGATTGCTAGTCGACAGGCCTATGCACTGCGCTTTGACATTGCGGAAGTGTCACCAACCGGTGCGCGGACTGCTGGGGTCAGAGGGATTAACCTCAAAGACGGTGATGAGGTCAGCGCAATGACCATTGCCGACGATAGTTCACGCTTGGCCGTCATTACCCAACGGGGAGCCTTCAAAGTAATGGCTGCTTTAGAAATCGAACTTGGCTCCCGTGCCCGCCGTGGTAACCTCATTTTGCGACGGCTGAAAAAGAACCCACATGAGGTAGCAGGCTTACTGGCTTATCCAGCAGACTTTGACGGCAAATTAGAAATTATTACTGACCGTCCGCAAATCGTGGAAGTATCAGTTGCTGCCCACCACGTCAGCGTTGCTCAGTCGAACGGTATGTTTGTGGTTGATACTGATTCACAGGGAACGCCAGTATGGCTTCGTCAGCAGTTATCTGCCGTGGCAGCGGCCGAACAACCAGCAAAATAATTGCTTTTAAATGTGAATTTTGTGATAAAATGAGGACACGATGAAATTTTGGCAGGAAAGACCTGCTATTCTTCAAGGGGGAAACTTGCAAGATGAGTAAGGAATTAGTATTTGGGCACCAAAGTCCCGACACGGACGCAATTACTGCCGCAATGGCATATTCATACTACCAGAACCAACTGGGTTATGAAACCGAAGCTGTCGCTCTTGGCGAACCAAACGATGAAACTAAGTACGCCTTAAACCACTTCAAGATGGACGCACCACGGGTGGTTAAGACGGTTTCTAATGAAGTTGACAAGGTGATGCTGGTTGACCACAACGAACCACAGCAAAGTGCGCCAGACATTGACAAGGTCACTGTGACCCACGTTGTTGACCACCACCGGATTGCCAACTTCAACACCGCACAACCACTGTACTACACTGCTCGTCCTTACGGCTGTGTCAGCACGATCCTGACTGAAATGTTCCAGGAAAAGCACATCGACATTCCAGCTAACCTGGCCGGGATGATGCTTTCTGCTATCATTTCTGATACCCTGCTGCTGAAGTCACCAACGACGACTGACCATGACCGTGAAGCCGTTAAGTACCTGGCGAAGGTTGCCGGTGTCGATTACGAAGAATACGGTCTGGCAATGCTGAAGGCCGGCACTAACATCGCCAAGCGGTCTGACATGGACATCGTTGAAGGTGATGCTAAGTCATTCACTCTAGGCGGCAAGAGTGTCCGGATTGGCCAAGTTAACACTGTTGACTTAGATGATGTCTTCGCTCGTCAAGCTGACCTGGAAAAGACGATGCACAGCGAAATGGAGAAGAACAATTATGATCTCTTCATCCTGATCGTTACTAACATTCTGAACAGCGACTCAGATCTGTTAGTTGCCGGTGAACCAACCGACGTCGTTGAAAAGGCCTTTGGCAAGAAGCTGAGTGACCAACACCGGATGAACCTTCCAGGGGTTGTTTCCCGGAAGAAGCAAGTTGTTCCACCGTTGACGGATGCCTTCGAAGGCTAATTCAACAACCTCAAACGTTAAATAGGGCGATAGAAAATACCGTCCT
>DXGK01000020.1 GCA_019113965.1 Candidatus Limosilactobacillus merdipullorum | reverse complement strand
GTGGGTTCCACCTGAACGTCGTCACTAGTCAGCTGCACATGATGTAACAATGCTTCAGCGACCGTTAGGCGGGCGGTGACGGTGGCATTGCCAACCAACTCAACCCAGTAGGCGTGGTGATCGTGGTGGACGATTGTCTTGACCATCCCCCCTGGGTTGTAAATCTTGAGTGGGGTATTAAAGGCGGCCATGTCGGGGTGGGTCAGAACGAAAGCTAGTGAAGTGGCCGACATTCCGGTCCCACAGGCATTGGTGAAGCCAACGCCACGTTCATAGGTTTGGACAAAGAGCTGGTTTTCGCCGTCGATGTGAGCGAAGTTGACGTTGACACCGTCAGGAAAGTAGGGGTTATCACCGTTAAGGTAACTACCTAATTCACCCAGCAGGTTGCCATTCAGTACTTCCTGGCTGACAAAGCTAATCAAATGCGGATTAGGAATCGATAGGGCCGAAAAACGCAGGTGCGGCGCCAATTCCGGGACGGCGGTATTAAGCAGCCGCTGGTGACCCAGGTTGGTGTACGGCAACGTTTCTGCCGCAAAGCTGACGGGCGAGATTTCCACGGCAAAGGCCGGGACGCCGGTCGCTAATTCTTGTTCCTTGCGGACTCGCAGGTCGGCATCCTGGGTCTGGACGACAAACTGGTCTTCGCCATACTTCTCGCTCAGGTAGCGGCTGACCGTTCGTAGTCCATTGCCACACATCGAAGCGATACTGCCGTCGGCGTTGATTACTTGCATGCGTCCGCGAACACCTTCATGGGTCCCCGCGTCGACCACTAAGAGACCATCGGCACCACCAAGCGGTCCGCGCTGGTGATCACAAAGAAGCTGTGCTAGCTTAACCAGCTCAGCTTGTGACAGTGGTTGGTCAAGTTCATCTTGATCGAGGATAAAAAACTGGTTCATTGAACCGTGTACCTTTAATAATTGCGCCATTACTAATCGGCTCCTTCCTGGTCAAAAAATTCATTGTAGATGCAGGCAACGGCCTTATCAGCATCGGCTCGCCGGGTTCCAACCATGATTGAGATTTGGGAGGCCCCCTGGTTAACCATCGTCAATGACATGCCACCACGCGCAACGGCATTCGCAATGCGCTCCATCGTTCCGACACGGTGGACCATTCCTTCACCGACCACCATGATGATTGCGTAGTCATCGATCCACTCCAGTCGGTCGGGGTCGATCTCGTACTGGATCTCGTTGCAGATCTCATCGATCACGGCGTCAGTCAGCTTGTCGCGGTCAAAGATAATGGTGATGTCATCAATCCCTGACGGCATGTGCTCATAAGAAACACCGTACTTGGCGAGAATCTGGAGAATGGAGAAAGTAAATCCGGATTGCTTATTCATCAAGTACTTATGTAAGTACAGGGCGGAGAAGTGCTTGGCACTGGCAACCCCAGTCACGATGTGGTTAACGTGAAAATCGCTTTCGGGAACAATCATTGTTCCTGGAGCTGTCGGGTTGTTGGTGTTCTTGACGTTGACCGGGATCTGACCTTCAATGGCAGGGATCAGTGCTTCATCGTGGAAGACAGAGAAGCCGGCATAGGAAAGTTCCCGCATTTCCCGGTAGGTCATCCGGTGGATGGCGCGGGGATGGTCAACGATCCGCGGGTTGGCGGAGAAGATGGCGTCAACGTCGGTGAAGTTTTCATATATTCTGGCACCCAGTCCCTTCGCCAGGATTGCTCCGGTGATGTCTGAACCACCCCGGGAGAAGGTTGCGATGTGGTTGGTCGGCGTGAAGCCGAAGAAACCGGGAAAAACCAGCCGTTCGTCATCGCTGACCTGCAGGCGGGAGAGGTTCTTATAGGTAATGGGGGAAACGGTAGCGTTGTTGGGAGTCCCGCTAACGATAATACCGGCCTCGGATGGATCAACAAAGCGGGCGGGCATTCCTAAGTGGTTTAACACCTTTGCCATTAACTGGGCATTCAGGCGTTCGCCATGGGCCTTAAAAGCGGCCATGAGGTAGTCATCGTCGGGGTAGTTGCCGTGTGGCAGGTTAACTAACGCTTCCCTAATTGGTGCCAAGTTAGCAGCTGGGAGGTGGAAATAGTCACCAATTTGCTGATAACGGTTGAAGATCGCGTCGACTGTCGAACTGACTGGCTGCTGGTCGATCACTTTGTTGGCGTACTCAATTAATAAGTCGGTTACCTTGCGGTCGCCACTGCTGCGTTTGCCTGGCGCAGAAGTAACCACGACCCACCGTTCCGGGTCGTCTTCGATGATGTGGACTGCTTTACTGAAGGCCTCCCCATCTGCTAGTGAACTGCCGCCAAACTTTACGACCTTCATTTCAATTCCTCCTTAGGTACTCGCTAATGCAAGTTTAAGTAATAAAGTTACTAAGAAGTTTATCATTTTTTATAGTCAGTTCAACCCTCAAATTAGAAATAAGAGGTCGCTATCTGGCGATTTACGTATAAAAATTAGAAAATTATTAAAAATACCTTGACGCATCACTGGTTGATCTTTAAACTGATTAGGAATAAATGAAAGAAAGAAGGGCGAGAAAAGATGAACGTACAGCTGCAACCTGCACAGGTCAATGGTGCTGGTCATTTAACCATCGGTGGGGTGGATACGCTGAAACTAGCCGAGCAATATGGGACGCCGCTGATGGTGTATGACGTGAATCAGATTGTTAACCAGGTGGAGAACTTTAAACGGGTCTTCGAAGAACGCGGGGTTGACTACGTCGTCAGCTACGCCAGCAAGGCGTTTGCCATCAAAGCAATCTACCAGCTGCTTAAACCATTGGGGGCCCACGTGCACGCGGATGTGGTGTCGGCCGGTGAAATGTACACCGCGCTGTCGGCCGGTTTTCCAGCCGAGCGTTTAACTTTTCACGGTAATAACAAGTCTTACCAGGAGTTATCAATGGCAGTGGAACACCACCTGGGAACGATCGTGATTGATAATTTTCACGAGATTGAATTGCTAGATGAAGTGCTGAACGAACAAAACGCAACGACTGACGTGATGCTGCGAATTACCCCTGGCATTGCCGCCCACACACACCAGTACACGGCGACTGGTCAGGTGGATAGCAAGTTTGGTTTTGATCTCGATTCGGGGCAGGCTGATAAAGCCCTCCAGGAGGTCCTGACCAACCCGCGGATGAAGATGCGCGGTGTTCACGTCCACATCGGTTCCCAGATTTTCGAGCTAAACGGTTTTCAATTAGCTGCCCGAAAGCTGATGGGGGTTATCGCTCACTGGGCGAATGACTACGGCTACCAGGCAGAGATCATTAACGTTGGTGGCGGTTTTGGCATTCGCTACGTCAGTGCTGACCACCCGCTGAAACCGGAAGAATTTGTGGCGGCAATCATTGATACTGTTAAGGAAGAAGCACAACAACTTGGGTTGAAATTGCCAGCCATTTGGATCGAACCGGGACGGTCAATTGTCGGTCCCGCAGGGTACACCCTCTACACGGTGGGGTCGCGAAAGGATATTCCCAATTTAAGGTCCTACGTCAGTGTTGACGGGGGAATGGGCGACAATATTCGGCCGGCTCTCTATCAAGCGGAATACGAAACGGTTCTGGCAAATGATCCGCAGGCACCAGTCGCCGAACACGTCCGGCTAGCCGGCAAGTATTGCGAGTCTGGTGACATTTTGGCCCAGTATGCAGCTTTGCCAAAGACAAAACCAGGGGATGTTTTAGCTATGCTGGATACCGGAGCTTACGGTTACACGATGGCTTCCAATTACAACCGCAACCCCCGTCCAGCGGTTGTCTTTGTCAAAGATGGGCAATCGCAGCTGGTGGTCAAGCGCGAAACGGTGGAAGACTTGGCACGGTTAGACCAGTCATACCGGCTGGGATAATATGGAAAGGATTTGGTGATAATCATGAGTGAAATGGATGCACAGTCAATTATTAATTTCATTGCAAATGCGAAGAAGACCACCCCGGTGAAGGCTTTTATCAAGGGTGACCTCGCTGGCTTAACCTTTCCAAAAGAGATAGATGCATTCGTCGAAGAACACAGCGGCGTGCTCTTTGGTGACTGGGCAGTAGTTGAGCCGTTCTTAAGGGCCCATGGTGGTCAGATTACCGGTGCCCGCGTTGAAAACGACCGCCGTAACTCGGCCGTGCCGTTGCTGGACCTGAAGGATATTAACGCGCGAATTGAACCTGGTGCCATCATCCGTGACAAGGTAACCATCGGTAACAACGCCGTCGTGATGATGGGGGCGACGATTAACATTGGTGCAGTCATCGGCGACGACTCGATGATCGATATGGGCGTTGTTATGGGTGGTCGTGCCATCGTTGGCAAGCACTGCCACATCGGTGCTGGTGCGGTCCTGGCGGGCGTTGTTGAACCTGCTTCGGCACAACCGGTTCGCATCGACGATAACGTCTTGGTCGGCGCAAACGCCGTTGTGATCGAGGGAGTCCACGTTGGTGAAGGTGCAGTGGTCGCGGCCGGCGCCGTTGTGACCTCAGATGTGGCACCGCACACGGTAGTTGCCGGCGTTCCGGCTCGCTACATCAAGGACGTGGACGACCAAACGACTGGTAAGACGGCCCTGGAAGACTCCTTAAGAAAGCTGTGATCTGATGGCTCTGGATAATAACGACTTGATTCACATCCGTCGCCACCTCCACCAGATCCCGGAGCTGGCGCTGCACGAATTTGAAACCCATGACTACTTAAAACAGGTTGTTTCCCAGTTAAACCAGCAGTTTTTGACGGTTCGCGAACCGGCAGAGCTGCCAACGGCCCTGATGGTCCTGGTAGCTGGCAAGCAGCCCCGGCGGACGATCGGCTACCGGACCGACATCGATGCCTTGCCGGTTAAGGAACAAACCGGCCTGCCGTACGCTTCAAAACATGACGGGGTAATGCACGCGTGCGGCCACGACATCCACATGACAGTGGCATTAGGGGTCCTGTCTTACTTCAGTGAGCACCAGCCTGTTGACAACCTGCTGTTCTTCTTCCAGCCTGCCGAAGAGGCGGAAAACGGTGGTAAATTAGCTTTTGAACGCGGGGTCTTTAACGGTCAATGGCAGCCTGACGAGTTTTACGGGCTTCACGATAATCCGGGCCTGCCGGCGGGCGCCATTGGCTGTCGGATGGGGACCCTCTTTGCGGGAACCACCGAGGTTAACATTACGCTGACTGGCAAGGGCGGGCACGCCGCCTACCCGCAGCAAGCAAACGACACCGTGGTGGCCATGTCCAGTCTGATCATGCAGGTTCAGACCATCATCTCCCGGAACATCGACCCGATCCAAAGCGGGGTCATTACCCTGGGTAAGGTGGACGCGGGCACGATCCGCAATGTGATTGCTGGCAAGGCCCGCATCGAAGGAACGATTCGCGGCCTGACACAGAAAATGATTGAGCACATCGATGACCGCTTAAGGGACGTTTGCACCGGGATTGAGAAGAGCTTTGGCTGCCAGGTTGATTTGGAATTGAACCAGGGCGGCTACTGGCCGGTCGAAAATGACGACCACTTGACGAAACACTTCATTGACTACATGGAGCAGACGGCGACGGTTAACTTTGTCGAAACACCGCCAGCGATGACCGGCGAAGACTTTGGTTACCTTTTGGCAAAGTTCCCGGGCACGATGTTCTGGTTGGGGGTGGAAGACGATTCCCAGCTACATTCCGCGACGCTGACTCCGAACGAAGGGGCAATTGCCAAGGGTATCGACGCGATTACTGGTTTCCTAGAATACCGGATGCAAAATAACTATTAAAAAAGGAAGAAGATAAAAATGTTTTCATTAGAAAACGCTGACTTAATGACAGCGATTGTCACCCCGTTTAACGACGACGGGACGATTAATTATGATTCACTAACCAAGCTGACCAACTACTTGATCGACCACGGGAGCAATGGTTTTGTGATCGGCGGGACGACAGGTGAAACGCCAACACTGTCACACGACGAAAAGCTCGACTTATACCGGCACTTCGGCGTAATTGTCAATGGCCGTGTTCCGGTAATTGCCGGTACTGGCAGCAACAATACCGCCGAAACCATCGAATTTACCAACGAAGTGGCGGCCATTGAGGGAATTGACTACGCCTTAGTAGTCGTCCCACCGTACAATAAGCCTAACCAGCGGGGGATGGTGGCCCACTTTACCGCTGTTGCCGATGCTGCCAAGATTCCGTTGGTAATGTACAACATCCCCGGCCGGACCGGCAGCAAGATGGCCCAGGAAACGGTCGTCAAGCTGTCTGCCCACCCGAACATTGCCGCCGTTAAGCAGTGTGCCTCGCTGCCGGAACTGGAATACATCGTCGAGCATAAGGCCGATGACTTCTGCGTCTTCACCGGCGAGGATGCCCAGGCACTGACTGCCATTGCCCTCGGCGCCAACGGGGTGATTTCGGTGGCCTCACACAGTTACTGTGACCAAATGCGGGAGATGTTAGATGACTTACACCAGGGCAAGGTCGCCGAAGCTGGTCGGCTCCAGCGCTGGCTGACGCCACGGATGGCGGCCCTCTTCATGTTCCCGTCACCATCACCGGTGAAGGCAGTCCTCAACGCGCAGGGCTTTGCCACTGGTGGCTGCCGTCTGCCGATTTTGGCATTAAACGATGAGGAAAAGGGGCAACTGGAAGCAGCCCTGTCGCTGCCGAGCGGCTCGCTAACGAATGAATTACCACTGAATTTGGGGGAAGAATAATGACAGATGTACTAGTTGCAGGTTTTAAGGGTTCCATGGGGCGTCAGGTGGTCGACCTGGTTAAGTCGATGGACGGGTTTGAAATCAGTGCCGTCCTTGACCCGACGGCCACGGCCCAGGACGTAATGTCACTGGGACTGCCAATTACGACCCCGTTTTACCACGATGCGGTTGAAATTGACGGGCCAGTTGCCGACTTGTGGGTCGACTTCACCGTCCCGGCGGCGGTCTTCGCTAACGCCAAGGCGGCCATTAACAACGGCATTGTACCGATTATCGGAACCACCGGCTTGAACGACCAGCAGGTAGCAACGCTGAAGAAGCTGGCCGCTGAAAAGGGGGTCGGGGGGCTAATTGCCCCGAACTTCGGCATGTCGGCCGTGCTGTTGATGAAGTTTGCCAAGGAAGCGGCTGCTTACTTCCCAGACGTTGAAATTATTGAGATGCACCACGCCGACAAGGCCGATTCACCTTCCGGCACGGCTCTCGCCACTGCCAAGATGATCGACGAAGTGCGCCCAGAACACGAAAGCAGCCCGGACAAGGTTTCCACCCTGGAACACAGCCGGGGTGGCGACTACCACGGAATCCATATCCACTCAGTTCGGCTGCCAGGATACGTGGCTCACGAACAGGTGCTGTTTGGTGGCCCTGGTGAAGCATTGACCATTCGCCAGGACTCGTTTGACCGTCACTCCTTCATGAGCGGGGTCAAGGTCGCGCTTCAAAAGTACCAGCAACTGGACAACTTAGTGGTTGGCCTGGAACAGATTTTATAAGCGGAGAAAGGATGAGTTAGATGCCAGAACTTGCGAGAGATGTTAATTTAACCGTCAACCGGGGAATTACCAAGATGAAACCAAGCGCGATCCGTGCCTTTGATATGGAGGTCAGCGCTATTCCAGGAATTTTGAAATTAACCCTCGGTGAACCGGATTTCAATACGCCTGAACACGTTAAAGCTGCTGCAGTGGCCGCCATCAAGAATAACGATTCACACTATTCGACGACCCGCGGTAAGCTGGCACTGCGTCAGGCAATTAGCAAGTGGATCAAACGTGAGCGCGGCATCGACTACTCTGCGGATGACGAGATCGTGGTGACCATTGGGGCAACGGAAGCCTTGACGGCCACTGTTCTGGCGATGTTCAACCCTGGTGACAAGGTGATCGTACCGACGCCGGTTTTTTCGCTGTATTTCCCGATTGTCGAACTAGCGGGAGCAACGCCGGTGCTTGTCGACACCAGCAACGATGGTTTCGTGCTAACTGCTGACCGACTGGAAGAGGAGATCAACCGTGCCGGCGATGGGGTCAAGGCCGTTATGCTCAACTACCCAACCAACCCGACGGGACGCAACTACTCGGAACAGCAGCTGCGTGAACTAGCCACGGTTATTAAGAAGCACCACCTGATGGCCATTGCCGACGAAATTTACCACACCCTGACTTATGACGGGGTCCAGCCAGCCTCCTTGACCACCATGATTCCGGAACGAACTGTCCTGATCGACGGCCTTTCTAAGTCACATGCGATGACCGGTTACCGGCTCGGCTTTATTGCCGGTCCGGCGGCCTTCATCGAACAGGCCAGCAAGGTCCATGGCTTCCTGGTCACCACGGCCAGCGATGCTTCCCAGGCGGCGGCAATTGAAGCTTATAACAATGGTGATGCTGATCCCATCAAGTACCGGGAAGCTTACCAGCGGCGCCGTGACTACTTGCGGGAGGAACTAAGCAAGATTGGCTTTGAATTTGCCGTCCCGAATGGTGCCTTCTATATGTTTGTTAAAATCCCGCAGCAATACGGCAAGGATGACTGGCAATTTGGGCTTGACTTAGCTCACCAGGCCAAGGTCGGAATCATTCCTGGCAGTGCTTTTGGTCCCGGTGGGGAAGGGTACTTCCGGATTTCTTACGCTGCTTCCGATGAAGACTTACACGAATTTATTCGTCGCTTGACCGCTTTTATGAACAATTTGAATTAAACAGGAGTGAAAAGACAATGACAAAGCAATATAACGTGGCGATTCTGGGGGCTACTGGTGCCGTCGGAACGCGAATGATTGAACAGTTACAGATGGAGTTAGACCATATTCCGGTCAAGGGAATCAAGCTGTTGGCATCCAAGCGTTCGGCTGGCAAAGTCCTGGAATTTAACGGCCAACCGATCACGGTTGAAGAGGCGACTCCAGAATCGTTTGACGGGGTGGACATTGTCCTCTCTTCTGCAGGTGGGTTAGTGTCCAAGGCCCTCTTACCCGAGGCGGTCAAGCGCGGTGCAGTCTGTGTCGATAACACCAGTGCCTTCCGGATGGAGCCGGATGTTCCGCTGGTCGTCCCTGAGGTTAACCCGCAAGCACTGGCACACCACCACGGCATCATTGCTAACCCGAACTGTTCGACCATTCAGATGGTGATGGCCTTACAGCCAATCTACCAACACTTTGGACTCAACCAAGTCATCGTTTCCACTTACCAGGCAGCCGGTGGGGCCGGGCAAAGTGCTATTGACGAACTGCTGACCGAAAGCCGCGACTTTCTGGATGGCAAGGATATGCAGGCAGATGCAAAGATCTTGCCAACTAAGGGTGACAAGAAGCACTACCCACTGGCCTTTAACCTCTTGCCACAGATCGACGTCTTCGAAGACTCTGGATATTCACACGAAGAGTGGAAGATGATCCACGAAACGAAGAAGATCATGCTCAACGACATGAACGCCGAGGACATCAAGGTCACCGCGACCTGCGTCCGGGTACCGATTCCGATTTCCCACGGTGAAAGTGTCTACATCAAGGTGGACGACCAAAACGCGACTGCTGACGATATCAAGCGGGTTGTGGGCGCCTTTCCGGGAGTGGTACTGCAGGATGACCCTGACCACCAAGTTTACCCTCAACCACTGACTGCTACTGGCAAGCGGGAGACCTTTGTCGGCCGAATCCGCCCAGACTACGAAAACCCGGGCGCCTTTAACATGTGGATCGTTGCTGATGACCTTCTAAAGGGGGCCGCTTGGAACACGGTCGAAAATGCCGAAGTGCTCGTGGAAAAGAACTTAATTTAACAGCTTTAACCGGCAGGGGATTGACCCTGCCGGTTTTTTTATTGCATTAGGAAAGGTGTGGACAAGGAAATAATCGGGTATACTAGTAGTGACAAAGGAGGCTGACAGCGTGGATGAACATCATTTATCGCAGCGTTTGAGTCGGGTGGCCGCGTACGTTCAACCGGGGAGCCGGGTGGCCGATATTGGCGCGGATCACGCCTACTTGGCATCTGCACTAGTGCTAGAGAAAAAGAGCGACTACGTGGTCGCGGGCGAGGTTGTTAAGGGCCCGTACCAGAATGCCGTCGACGAGGTTCAAGCGCAAGGCTTAACCGGTCAGGTCCACGTCCGGCTGGCAGACGGCTTGGCGGCTATTGGGCCGGCGGACCGGGTCGATACGCTTACCATTGCGGGGATGGGTGGTAGTTTGATTACCCAGATCCTTGACAGCGGCCAGGACAAACTAGCCGGCGTCAAGCGGTTGATCCTCCAGCCAAACGTGGGTGAGGAGCGTCTGCGGCAATGGTTGGTGAACCACCGATTTCAAATTAATGCCGAAGAAATCCTGGCGGAGGACGGCCACACCTACGAGATCATCGTGGCGGAACCAACGATCATCCCGATTCAATACGACGAACGGGAGTTAGTCTTTGGGCCGCTGCTAATTGAACGGCAGGGAACGGTGTTTGAGCAAAAGTGGCAGGAAGTGTACCAACGGGAAGCGGTTGCACTAACCCAAATGAAGGCTGCGACCACCCCGCCAGTGGACAAGATCCGGCAGTTTGAACACCGTCTTGCCCTAATAAAGGAGGTTATCGGATGACGACTGGAATTGAGTTGATCAAACGTTTTGAGCAGTTTGCTTCGCCGCAGCTGGCGGAATCGTGGGACCACGTTGGCCTGCAACTAGGTGATCCGCGACGGCCGATTCACCGCTTGATGACGACCCTGGATGTCCGCCCGGCAGTGGTGGCTGAAGCCATTGATAAGCAGGTTGATTTTATCTTTGCTCACCATCCGGTGATGTTTCACCCGGCGGTCGACCTGGACTTACGCAATCCGCAGAACCAGATGTATGCCGACTTGCTCGCTCACCAGATCACCGTTTATGCCGCCCATACTAATTTGGATACGGCCAACGGGGGGATGAATGATTGGTTGGCCCAACAGCTGGGGCTGGTTGATACTGAACCGCTCGTTGATGCGGGAGTTGACCCGGTTTCTGGTCGACCGGTCGGCATGGGTCGTGTCGGCAGTCTGACCACCGCCATGAGGGTTGATGACTTTACGCAGTATTGCCTGCGATCCTTTAACCTGCCGGCGGCCCGGTTGATTATCAACCCGCTGGACCAGGATAAGACCATTAAGCGGGTTGCCATTCTCGGTGGTAGCGGCAGTGAGTTTTACCAGCAAGCGAAAGCAAATGGTGCTGATGCTTACGTCACCGGCGATGTCACTTACCACGCCGCCCACGACATTCAGGCCCACCGCCTAGTGGTCGTTGATGCTGGCCACCATATTGAAGTAGTTGCCGCCCACGGCTTGGCCGAACTGCTCCGCCAATGGGTGCAGACAGCAGGGTTCGATTTTGCCGTCTGTGAGTCGACCGTCAATACCGAACCGTTTCAATTTATTACCCGTCAATAAAATGAGGTGTTAAGATGTCAGAAAAATTTGCTAACTTATTACCGCGCTTTTTGAAGTACGTCAAGGTGGAGACCCGGTCTGATCCGAATAGCCAGACGATCCCGTCATCGTCAAAGGAAACTGCCTTCTTGAAGCAGCTGCAAGACGAACTGCAGTCACTGGGCTTAACCGATGTCCACCTGAACCCAGATAATTCTTACTTAGTGGCCACGATTCCAAGCAATGTCGATGCCAAAGTACCGGTGATTGGCTTCTTGGCCCACGTGGACACCGCCGATTTCAACGCTGTTAACGTCAACCCGCAGGTAGTTAAACACTACGATGGGCACTCGCCAATTGCCCTGGGTGACGGCAAGTACCAGCTGGACCCAGCAGAATTTCCGGCACTGAAAAACTATGCCGGCCAAACGCTGGTCACCACCGATGGGACCACGCTGCTCGGTGCCGACGATAAGTCCGGGGTGGCCGAGATTGTGACAATGGCTGAGTATTTGATGGCTCACCCGGAAATCAAGCACGGGGAAATCCGGATTGGCCTGAGCCCCGATGAGGAAATCGGTACTGGTGCAGACCACTTTGATACTGATGACTTTGCGGCCGACTTTGCCTACACCGTCGATGGCGGCCCCCTTGGTGAATTGGAGTACGAAACCTTCAATGCGGCCGAAGCTAAATTAACTATTCACGGCAAGAATGTTCATACTGGGGTTGCCAAGGGAGCGATGGTGAACGCCATTCAGGTCGGCATTGACTACCATAACCTGTTGCCTGAGCATGACCGGGCAGAAAAGACTGAAGGTCGTGAAGGCTTCTTCCACCTCTACCAGTTCGACGGTGGGGTCGACCAGGTAACGATGACCTACCTGATCCGGGACCACGACCGGCAAAAGTTTGAATCGCGAAAGCAGTTGATGCAACAACTGGCCGACCAGCTCAACAGTCAGTTGGACCAACCGCGGATCGAACTAAACATTAAGGACCAGTACTACAATATGCGTGAAGTCCTGGATAAGCACATGGAAGTGGTCGACCTTGCTAAACAGGCAATGGAAGACCTGGACATCAAACCGGTGATTTATCCAGTTCGTGGTGGGACGGATGGGTCAACCATTAGCTTCATGGGCCTGCCAACGCCAAACCTCTTTGCCGGTGGGGAAAACATGCATTCCCGCTTTGAATACGTATCAGTGCAAACGATGAAAAAAGCACTCGAAGTCTTACTGAAGATTGTGCAGCTCAACGTCACTAAGAATCAATAGCGCTGACTAATAAACATAAAAGCCCCCGGTCAACTGACCGAGAGCTTTTTAATTCTCATTGTGATGGTTAGTGATTACGGTGAGGGTTAGCATGGATGCTGATGTAACTCATCCCGTTGGTCATGATCAAACCGGCCACCATGGCTACCAGACCATCCGTGACGTAATCAGCCTTCATCAGCTGTAGTTGACTGGTAATGTAGGCTAACACCAGTCCAATGACAAAGGCCCAGATTGCAATGACAATGTTTTTTACAAGCCACTTCATAGTTTCAACTCCTCGTTTCTATCGACATTATTCTAACATACGAAAAGGGGATTTAACAACGGGGAAATCGCTTTCGCAACGTTCCCATTTTTTGTGATAAACTTAGCTTTGAATTCAGAAGGGAGAGAGATCAATGCCGCTAGTACCACTGGACACCGCTAGTTCCTATTCTTTATTGGAAGGGATTATTACGCCTCAGCAATTGGCAAGGTCCGCTAAACAACGCGGCTATTCAGCAATGGTGATGGCCGACGATGGTGTCATGTACGGCGCAGTTGAATTTTACCAAGCGGCGCTTTCAGCAGGGGTCAAGCCGGTGCTGGGGCTGCGGCTGGAACTAGCCATTGGCGACGTTGGCGGCAACACCCTACCGGTGCTTTTTATTGCTCAGAATTTGGCGGGATACAAGCACCTAATGATCTTGTCGTCAATGCAGCAGACACAGGAATCTTCCGCTCCTTTAACCGTTCAGAACATTCAGTCGTTTCTGGCTGATCTCTTTGTGGTGGTGCTGCCAACGGACAACGTGGGCCTGGCTGCTGGGAACGCCGGCTCTGTTGATATGCTGGCAACATTACGGTCGGTGGTTGACCAGCAGCACTTGTTGATGGGAATCAAACCGCAAATTAACCAGGTGCTGAAATCAACCATTAGTCAGGTGGCTAAAAATTACCAGATGCCGTTAGTGGCAGCTAGCACCGTGCGCTATCTAGACCCGCAAGACCATTTTGCCTACCAGACGGCGCAGCACATTGCAGACAACACCGCCATTGCCAACCCGCTAGAGATGGCTAAGCAGCCCGGCCAGCTTTTTTTACCGACGGCGGAACAATTGGCTGAAGATTACCGTGCAGCGGGGATGGGTGAGGCAGCTGAACGGTGCAGCCAGCTTATTGACGCTTGCCGGCTTCAGTTGCAGTTTCAGCCACCGGTCCTCCCTCATTTTCCCACCCCGAAAGGGCTCACTTCGGCTCAGTACCTTCGTCAGCTGTGCGAAAGCGGGTTACAAAAAAGCCCGCTTGCCAAGGGCTTTACCGCTGAGCAGTACCAGCAGCGGCTCGACCATGAACTGAAGATCATCCACCAATTAGGCTTTGATGATTACTTTTTAATCGTGCACGACGTTATTGCTTTTACCAAGCAGCATCAGATCCTCACTGACGCCGGTCGTGGCTCCGCTGCTGGTTCCTTGGTAGCGTACGTGTTGGCGATCACCGAGGTAGATCCGCTGCAGTTTGACCTGCTGTTTGAACGGTTTCTCAACCCCGAGCGGAAGCAGATGCCTGATATTGACCTGGACTTGCCAGACGACCAGCGGATGGAGGTTCTTCAATACCTCCATCAGAAATATGGCCACCGGCGGGTTGCCCAGATCGTTACTTTTGGCACGCTGGGGGCTAAGCAGGTGGTCCGGGACGTTGCGCGAGTGCTGGGGTTTTCCAAATTTGAGATTGCGGATCTCACTGCCCAGGTTCCCGGTGGCGCTGCGGACTTTGCATCTGCTGTTAAACAGTCACCGCAATTGCAAGCGACGATTCATTCTTCGGCGATGGGCAAACTGCTTGGGCACACTGCCAGCCGGTTAAGCGGGTTGCCGCGGCAGACCTCGGTCCACGCTGCTGGTGTGGTACTCGCCGCGTCACCGCTGCACTCAATCGTGCCACTAAAGCGCGGCAGTGACGGACTGCTGGTAACCCAATATGCGAAGGAAACGGTTGAGCAAGTTGGCCTGTTGAAAATGGACTTCTTGGGGTTGCGGAACCTGACGATCCTTTCACGGGCAGTGGCGGATATTGCAAAAGATCATCCCCACTTTGCCATTCACAACATTGACCTAAATGATCAAGCAACCTTGCGCCTCTTCCAGCGGGGTGAGACTTCGGGAATCTTCCAGTTTGAATCGAATGGTATCCGTCAAACGCTGGTTGACCTTGGTCCCGAAAGCTTTGAGGATATCGTGGCGGTCGATGCCCTTTACCGGCCGGGCCCGTTGGAAAACATTCCGCACTACATTGCCAGAAAGCGGGGCGTTGAGCACTACTCGCTGCCAGACCCTTCCTTATCGCCAATCTTGAGTCCGACATACGGCATCCTGGTTTACCAGGAACAAGTCATGCAGCTAGCGGCAACAATGGCCGATTTTTCACTGGGGCAGGCCGATATTCTTCGCCGGGCAATGAGTAAGAAAAAACGGTCAGTAATGGATAAGATGCGCGAGCAATTTATTTCCGGTTCCGTTGCCAATGGCTACAGCGAGGACGTGGCAGTGGCGACCTTTAACTACATCGACCAATTTGCCAACTACGGCTTTAACCATTCGCATGCTGTGGCCTACACCAAATTTGCCTTTGAATTAGCCTACCTCAAAGTCCACTTCCCCTCCCAGTTCTACAACGCGCTGCTGAGTAAGGCGGCTAGTGTCGAGAAGCTGCGTCAATACGTCCGTTCCGCCCAACGACACGGGGTGAAGGTTCACGGCCCGCACGTCAACTTTAGTCAGGTTGATTTCAGTCGGCGGGGGCAGGAACTTTTCTTTGGCCTCGGCCAGATTAAGGGGATGAGAAAGGACGTTGCTCGGGCAATCATTAAGGAACGCGACGCCCGCGGACCGTTTGCAGACTTGCCTGACTTTATCAGCCGCTTGAATGGTCAGGGGATTAAGCAAGCACTGGTGGAGACGTTGATTAAGGCCGGCGCCTTCGACCATCTCAAGTACAACCGTCGGCAAATGGTTAAGGCATTGCCAGACCTCTTTAGTGACGACAGTGGGCAGGGGAGTATTAACCTGGAATCATTGGGCTTAGGTAACGATTTTTCAACGACCCTCCCGCCCAGTGACGAGTACCCGCTGTTAACCCGGCTGGGATTTGAAAAAGACTTACTGGGGATTAACTTGTCTGGCCATCCGACGACGCCTTACCGTCAATTGGCAGCGAGGTTGCACGCCAGCCAGGTGGCTGACGTGGTCCCAGGGAAGACCTACACCTTGGTGCTTTTTGTTTCCAAGAGTCGCCAAGTCACGACCAGACGTGACCAGCGGCAGATGGCTTTCGTCACGGCAAGTGATGCTACGGGAGCAATCGAGGTTACTGTTTTTCCCAAACAGTTCGCTCAGTTTCACAACCTGCTTCGTGAAGCCACCGTGGTGGTGGTTAATGGCAAAATTGAGGAGCGCAACGGCCAGCTGCAGATGATTGCTAACCGGCTCCAGTCCGCAAGCCAGTTAAACGGCCAGCTAGTTTCCGACCAGTCATACCGCTGGGTGATCAAGGTGATTGATGATAAAAATGCTGACCAGGTCAGCACGATTTTGGAGACAATTGCTCGCCGCCATGCCGGTAATTGTCCGGTGGTGGTTTACTATGCTCATAGTGGTAAAACCTACCAGCAACCGTCGGCCCAAAACCTCCAACGTGATGACCAGGTCAAGGGCTTGCTAGCAGACCAATTTGGCAGCAACAATGTCTTCCTGCAGCACCAAGCAAACAATAAATAAACTTATAAAAGATAAAAGCGTTTCCACTTCTTTTCGGGGCGGACAGCGATCTGAATTAGTGTTAAGATAGCAGTGGAGTTGGTAGTCCGCTACCGCCCGTTTGATATATTCAAAGGAGAGATGTCGAATATGAAAAAGACTAAGATTGTCAGCACTTTGGGGCCGGCAAGTACTGATGTTGACACGATCGTTAAGTTGATTAACGCCGGGGCCAACATCTTCCGTTTTAACTTCTCACACGGTGACCACCCAGAACACTTAGGCCGTTTGAAGAACGTCCACAAGGCTGAGAAAATTACCGGCAAGAAGGTCGGCATCATGTTGGACACCAAGGGTGCCGAAATCCGGACAACGGTTCAAAAGGATGGCAAGATTGAATTCCATACTGGCGACAAGCTGCGGATTTCGATGGATGATTCTCTTGAAGGGACTAAGGATAAGATTGCCGTTACTTACCCGGGCCTCTACGACGATACTCATGTTGGCGGTCACGTGTTGGTCGATGACGGTCTGCTTGACTTCAAGATCATCGAAAAGGACGACGAACATCGTGAGCTGGTTACTGTTGCCGAAAACGATGGTGTGATGGGTTCCCGGAAGGGTGTTAACGCTCCAGGTGTTTCCATCAACCTGCCAGGAATTACCGAAAAGGACAGTAGTGACATTCGTTTCGGTTGTGATCACGGGATTAACTTTATTTCCGCTTCATTTGTCCGGAAGCCGCAAGACGTCCTGGACATTCGCGCGCTGCTGAAGGAAAAACACATGGAAGATGTTCAAATCTTCCCGAAGATTGAATCCCAAGAAGGGATCGACAACTTTGATGACATCATCAAGGTGTCGGATGGTCTGATGGTTGCCCGTGGGGACATGGGTGTTGAAATCCCAGCGGAAAACGTTCCGTTGGTTCAAAAGACCCTGATTCGCAAGTGCAATATCTTAGGCAAGCCGGTAATCACTGCTACCCAGATGCTTGATTCCATGCAGGAAAACCCGCGGCCAACTCGTGCCGAAGTTTCTGACGTTGCTAACGCCATTTTTGACGGAACCGACGCCACCATGCTTTCGGGTGAAAGTGCCAACGGTGAATACCCAGTTGAATCAGTATCCACGATGAACCGGATCGATATCAAGGCAGAAAACCACCTGAACGAATTCGGTACTGAAACGTTTGACTTTGACCAGTCCGACGTTACTGAAACCATTGGTTCAGCCGTTGCTCGTGCGGCTAAGGGCCTTGGCATCCACACCATCGTTGCTGCGACTGCTTCTGGCTACACTGCACGGATGATTTCCAAGTACCGTCCAAATGCTGACATCTTGGCGTTGACCTTTGACGAACGGGTTCAACTTGGCCTGACTGTTAACTGGGGTGTTCACCCAGTATTAGTCGACCGGCCAGCCGACACGGACGACATGTTCGAAAAGGCTAGTGAAGTGGCCAAGAGCGAAGGAATGGCCAAGAGCGGTGATAAGATTATTGTTGTTGCCGGTCTGCCAGTTGGCAAGAAGGGGACTACTAACCTGATGCGGATTCAGGAAATTAAGTAGTTAATTTAAATAATTTATTTTACAGGTCGGTTGTTTCCGGCCTGTTTTTATTTGGCTCTGCTTGCAGTCGTCGAAGCGGCGGCGTTATAATATGCACCATCAAGGGTACTTGCAGGCGATACCTAATCCAACATTGCCGTCGATGGAAAGGAATCATTATGAGAATTAACGTCTTGCAACACACACCCACTGAGGGGCCGGGGGCCATTGCCGACTGGTCTCGTGACCATGGTCATGAGATGTACGTCTACCACCCATATCAGTTTGGCGTTTTGCCCACTGCAGAATCAACTGATCTGCTGGTGATTTTGGGCGGACCGATGAATCCTTATGATTCCGATAAGTGGATTGCTGCTGAACGTCAGTTAATTCAGCAGCTGTTGGCGGCCCACAAGCCGATGTTTGGGGCCTGCTTTGGTGCCCAGCAGATCGCGCTGACGGCTGGTGCAAATGTTAAGGCTGCGCCGCATAAGGAGGTCGGCTGGGCGCCGGTTTATCGCCAAAGCGACGTCATCCCGGGAATTCCTGAGCAGCTGACCGCCTTGCACTGGCATCAGGACATGTTTGAATTGCCAGCAGGCGCAACCCTGCTCTTCAGTAGTGACTTGGTTACTAACCAGGGTTACCTCCTGGGTGATAACGTGCTTGGCCTGCAGTTCCACTTTGAACCGGAAGCTGATAACGTGCGGGAAATGGCAGTTAATGATTACCAGTACCCGCTGGACAATAACGACCTGCACCAAACCGGAGAAGAAATCATGGCACATGGTGTGCCGGCGGAGAATAAACAGATTATCTACCGCCTGTTTGACTTTATTGCCAATAATCAAGACTAAGCTGATTAACGAGATTAAAAAATTGCGGGGCCGGGGTATTGCTTTATCCCGGCCCTTTCACTATTGAGACAAATCGCGTAAAATACTTGCAGAAGATAGAGGAGGACCGCTGATGAATCATGAATTAGGACGAGTTGTCGACGCCGTCATGATTGACGAAAATGATGACTACTATTTTGTTCAACCCGCGAGAAATGGTCAAACCTACCGGTTAAAGAAGGAAGAAAGCCCGCAGGTGCTGCATATTGGGGGCTCCGTTCGCGGCTTTGTGTATGAAAATGAGGACCATCAGCTGCAGATGACCTGCCAGAACATCCCGACAATCAGGGTTGACCACTATGATTTTGGGACCGTCGTGGGCGTTCGTCGAAACTTGGGGGTTTTTGTCGACATTGGCTTGCCGAATAAGGATATTGCCGTTTCACTGGACGACCTGCCATCCCTCAAGACTCTCTGGCCACAAAAGGGTGATCGGCTGATGATCGCCCTCAAGGCCGATGATCACGGACGCTTGTGGGGCCAGTTGGCCACGTCAGATCTTTTTGAAGTGGTGGCGCAAAAACCTCAGCGTTCGCAAATGAACAATGACGTGACGGCGACGGTTACTCAGGTCAAAATCAACGGGACTCACGTCATTACCGATGGTTATCAACTGGGATTTATTCATCCCAGCGAACGTGATGAAGAACCACATCTGGGTCAGGTTTTACATGCCCGGGTAATTGGTTTTTCTAACCACGGGGGGCTCAACCTTTCGTTGAAACCCCGGGCCTACCAGGCCATTGACGATGATTCTCAGATGATTTTAGCCATGCTCAACCACAGCGTTGACCACCGTTTGGCGCTCACTGACAAGTCTTCATCAGCCGACATCAAGGCCCAACTGGGCATTTCCAAGGGTCAGTTCAAGCGGGCAGTGGGGCACCTGATGAAGGCGCGCTTGGTCAAGCAAGCCGCTGGTGAATTAGTGCTCATACCGTCTTCACAAGCCGGTGAGCACCATGACTGAGGGGCTTAAACTCAATAAAGATTATCAGGACCCGCTTGGCGACTTTGTTAACTACCTGGTGGTGGAGCGGAACCTCTCGACCAATACGGTGGCAGCCTACCAGTCAGACTTGAAGTTGGCGGC
This sequence comes from Candidatus Limosilactobacillus merdipullorum, assembly GCA_019113965.1. Lineage (GTDB taxonomy): Bacteria > Bacillota > Bacilli > Lactobacillales > Lactobacillaceae > Limosilactobacillus > Limosilactobacillus merdipullorum. The sequence continues at coordinate 8,879 of DXGK01000020.1, read as the reverse complement.
TACCTACTGGCAACAACACGGGGTCGGTGACTGGCAACATGTTGATCGCTTTGCTGTTTTACAGTTATTAGCGAGCATGCAGAATCGCGGGCGGTCAACCGAAACGGTTTCGCGAATGGTGTCGTCATTGCGCCAATTCTTCGACTACCGTCAACAGCAAAACAACCAGCTAACTAACCCGATGAAGCTGGTTCAACTTCCCAAGGGGCGTCGCAAGTTGCCGACGGTATTAAGCGAGGACGAAGTTTCCCGGCTGCTAGCGGTACCGGACACCAGTAAGTCACTAGGAATTCGTGATCGGGCAATGTGGGAATTAATGTATGCTACCGGTGTGCGGGTTAGTGAACTGGTTAACCTGACGATGGCAGAACTTCACCTGGCGGTCGGCTTGATCCAGCCGCGTGGTAAGGGTGACAAGGAACGAATCATTCCGGTAGGGGAGGTGGCCATCGACTGGGTCCAGCGTTACTTGGCCGATGTGCGACCCAAACTACTCAAAGGGCAGCATGAAACTGCCGTTTTCTTAAATGCTCACGGGCGCAAGTTAACCCGTCAGGGCGTCTGGAAAAAACTAAAGCAGGACGTGGTGGCTGCGGGGATTACCAAGGACGTCACCCCGCATACTTTGCGTCATTCTTTTGCAACCCACTTGCTGGAACATGGCGCAGACTTGCGGGTCGTTCAGGAGCTTCTTGGTCATGCCGATATCACCACGACGCAAATCTATACCCACGTATCAAAGAGCCGGTTGACGGCGGTTTATCAGAAGTACCATCCACGGGCGTAATAGTGAGGTGAAAGCATGCTAGTAAAATACCGCAAAGATTACCAAAAAATTGTGATGGGCTTGCTTTCGTTTATCCCGTCGCTGAACAACGTTAAACGGCTCAATAACGAAATTTTTTGGTCAAATGCCGATGATCACCCGATTTTTTTGTGGAAAAATAGTGACAGTGACCACTTTATCGCCGTAGTGATCTTGGAAATTGGGGATGACTACGTGCTCGTTCGCCGCCTCTCATTCACCCCTAGTGAGCGAACGGGTAAAAACATTTACTCACTGCTGGATGCGGTGGCGGAACGCTATCCCCACAAACGGGTGATTGGGACCCTGGCCAACCAACAGTTAATCTCTAACTGGGAGAAGGAATTACATGAGTGAGAAACCAGTCATTGTGAACCACCCGTTTCAACCAACGATTAAGCTAGAAGACTTTGAGGGCCCGCTGGACCTCTTGCTTCACCTAATCCGGAAAAACGAAATGGATATTAGGGATATTCAGGTCTCACTGATCACTAGCCAGTACATGGACTACCTCAGTACGATGAAGAAACACCGTCTCGAAGTGGCCGGTGACTATTTTGTGATGGCCGCGACCCTGATGCGGATTAAAAGTGAAATGATCCTGCCAACTCCACCAGTGGAGGAGGATGTTGATGAAGAGCCGGTAGACCTACGGGAAGAACTGGTTGAACAGTTGTTGGAATACCAACGCTACAAGGATGCGGCTGCCAAGTTGAAGGACAAAGAAGAGTACCGCTTGCAGGAGTTCAGCCGGGCGGCGATGGCGGTCCCACCTGAATTAGTCAGTCGGAAGGTGGCTCCCGGCGTTAGCCTGGCTCAGCTGCAAAACGTCTTTGAAAAAGTGGTTCGCCGTCACCTGACAACCGAACCGGTTGAGCAGACGGTGAGTCCGGAAAAAATTACCGTGGAGCAACGCTTGCAAACCGTGCAACAGCAGCTGCGGCAAGGCTCCCAGCGGTTTGTTGACCTCTTTGAGGATGATGTTAGCAGAGAAAACCTGGTGACCACCTTTATGGCTATTTTGGAGTTGTGCAAGCACGGACGGGTGTCGGTGGCGCAGGCCGGCCCACTGGCACCGATTGTTGTGACGTTAAAGCAGAGTGGAGGCGAAGAAAGTGGCCAAAAGTAACCTGGCAATTGTGGAAGGTTTACTCTTTATCAGCGGGGATGAAGGCATTACGCTGACCGACCTGGTTAAATTAACCGGTTTTATGCGTCCGGCGATGTTGGAATTACTCAACCGTCTGAAGAAGAAGTACGAACAAGACGACGATAGCGCCTTGGTATTGCTGGAGTCCGGGAATACCTATCGCCTGGCCACCAAGTCTAGCTTGGCACCGGTCATCAAGCACTACTTCGAGGTACCACTAATGGTACCCTTGACCAACGCCTTGCTGGAAGTGCTAGCGATCATTGCCTATAAACAGCCGATCACCCGGGTGGAAATCGACGCGATCCGCGGTGTGCAGAGTTCGGGTTCGCTGCAAAAGCTGATCGTCCGCGGGCTGGTGGAGACCAGTGGACGTCTTGATGCGCCGGGGCAACCATTTCAGTATTCCACCACTGCTGCTTTCCTGAACTATTTTGGCCTCACTTCCCTGGATGAACTGCCACCACTAATGGAGCAGTTGACGACTGACGACCTGGATGGCGATATTTTCATGCGTGCACTGCAGCGGCGTGAAAAACAACGACAAAAGGAGGACGATGATGACAAAAGAACGTCTGCAAAAAGTAATGGCTGAGGCCGGAGTAGCTTCGCGCCGCCATAGCGAGAAGATTATTTTGGCTGGTCGGGTGACGGTCAACGGGCAGCAGGTGACTACCCTGGGCACCAAGGTGGATGCTAGCGACGTGGTGGCGGTTGACGGTGTGCCGTTGCAAAAAGAACAGCATGAATATTTCCTGTTGAATAAACCGCGCGGGGTCATTTCCTCGGCTCACGACGAACACGGACGGACAACCGTTGTCGACCTCTTGAAGCAAGGAGGCGTAGCGGAGCGCATCTACCCGGTTGGCCGCTTGGACTATGATACTACTGGCGCCTTGTTGTTGACCAACGACGGTGAGCTAGCGAATAAGTTGATGCACCCCCGTTTTGAAATTAATAAAACATATGTTGCCAAGGTTAAAGGGGTGGTAACCAACGACGAGCTGCGGACACTGCGTCGGGGGGTCAATATCGATGGCCGCCTGACTCGCGAAAGTCATCCGCGGCTGGTTGAAACCGACCGGGCTCAGAAGACTTGCCGGGTAAAAATTACCATTCATGAAGGCCGCTACCACCAGGTCAAGAAAATGTTTGAAGCCATTGGTCATCCGGTGTTGAAACTGCACCGGGAAAGCTACGGTTTTCTGGACCTTAGTGGGTTGGCTAGTGGGGAATTTCGGCCACTCCGAACTGCCGAAGTGCAGGCCCTGCGCGAACTGTAGGTGGTTGCGATGAGCACGATCAAGGACGTTGCCAAGAAGGCAGGGGTTTCAGTTTCTACTGCCTCGCGGGCCCTCAACGATAACCACCGTATTAGTCAAGCCACGAAGGAACGGGTGCGGACGGCAGCCAAAAAGCTGGGCTACCGGCTGAACTATAACGCCAAAAACCTGACCAGTGGGGAAAGCAATATCGTTGGTTTGATCTTGCCGGTGACTGGGCAGGAAGCTTTTGCCAACCCTTTTCACCTGGACTTGATGAGGGGGATTGCTGCCCAGTTAGCACCGTTTCACTACGAGATGGCGGTAGCGATTGGTCAAACAACTGACGAGTTGCTGTCCCATGTCCATTCATTGGTTGAGAACGCGAACGTGACCAAGTTCCTGGTTTTCTATTCTTTGACTCATGATCCAGTGATTGATTATCTGCGGGAGAAAAAGTTATCGTTTGTTATTATTGGGCAGCCGGCTGCTGCTGGCGACCACTTCGTTGACAGCAATAATCACTTAGCCGGTTACCAAGCCGCGGCTTTTCTTTGTGGTCAAAGGCAGGTGAAGCGGCCTGCTTTTGTGATGTCGACAGACCAGTGGCCCTATGAGCAAGAACGTTTTGCGGGCGTGCAGCAATTTGTTACCGAACATCATTTGATGCTCAAAAAGCTCGTTTTGCCAGCGGACGGGACCAAACGGTTGGTTGTTGATGATTTTGATTCGATTATTGCCAGTGATGATGTTAACTACCTTCGCTTTGTAACCGGTCATGATGACCGGTTAGCAGCACTGCCGGCGTTATGCTTCAACAATTCCCGCTTATTGGGAATGATCATGCCGCAGGTGATCAAGGTTGACCTGCTGCCACGGTTAATTGGGCGGTCCGCTGTGGAACTGCTTTTTCAACCAGAAAAGCGAAGCCAGTTAGTTGATTTTAAAATTATTGAATAATTGCTTGCGCTATTAAATTCCTCGTGCCCATTATCAATGTGCACGGGCTTTTTTTCTAGACCAATTTCAGACCAATGAAAGTGATGAAAATGTGTGCAAACGGTTGCACAAATCCAACTATTTTGTTATATTAATGGCAATTAAGTGAAACGCTTTCAAAGGAGTGTTATTGATGAGTGAGCAAAACGAACAGCCAACGGGTTTGCCAGCACTAAGTCGGCGCTTCATCTGGATGATGAACTTCGGCTTCCTCGGTGTGCAGACCGCTTTCACACTGCAGAGTTCGCAAATGAGTCGTATTTTTCAAACTATTGGTGCCGACCCGAATAACCTGGGATGGTTCTTCATCTTGCCACCGTTAGCCGGGTTGATTGTTCAGCCACTGGTTGGTTACTATTCCGACCGGACCTGGTTGCCAAAGCTGGGTGGCCGCCGCTTGCCGTACCTGATTCTGGGGACAATCGTCGCGGTGATCGTTATGCTGATGCTGCCGAACTCGGGTAGTCTGGGTTTTGGTTACGGTTCCTTCGGCGCCCTCTTATTCGGGGCCATTACCGTGGCTTTGCTTGACCTGTCGTCCAACGTGGCAATGCAGCCGTTTAAGATGATGGTCGGCGACATGGTCAATGACGACCAGAAGAGTTACGCCTACGGGATTCAAAGTTTCCTGTCCAACACCGGGGCCGTTTTAGCGGCTATCTTGCCGTTCCTCTTTACCTACTTTGGGATTAAGAACACTGCCGCTAAAGGGATCGTCCCGATGTCGGTGAAGGTTGCCTTTTACACCGGTGCCGCACTGCTAGTTATTACCAGCTTCTTCACGATCAAAGAAGTTCACGAATACGATCCGGAGACCTACGCCAAGTATCACGGAATCTCGCAAGAAGATAACGAGCAAGGCGGCAACATGTTGACCTTGCTGAAGGATGCACCGTCCGCCTTTTGGACCGTTTCCCTAGTTCAGTTATTCTGCTGGTTTGCCTTCCAGTATCTGTGGACCTACTCGGTTGGTGCCATTGCCAAAAACGTTTGGCAGACCACAAACGTTGCTTCGGCTGGTTACCAGGCAGCTGGTAACTGGTACGGGGTCTTAGCAGCAGTTCAGTCGATTGCCGCGGTTATCTGGTCCTACGTGCTGGCCAAGGTGCCAAACAAGTACCACAAGGCCGGTTATGCTGGTAGTCTGTTAATCGGCGCCGTTGGCTTCCTGTCGGTCTTCTTTGTCACCGACAAGTACCTGTTAATCGTGTCCTACGCTTTAGCAGGGATTGCCTGGGCAGCGATGAATACTTACCCGTTGACGATTGTTACTAATGCTTTAAGCGGTAAGCACATGGGGACTTACCTTGGACTGTTTAACGGTTCCATCTGTCTGCCACAGATTATTGCCTCACTATTGAGCTTTGCACTGTTCCCGGCCTTGGGCAATTCCCAGGCGCACATGTTCTTAGCCGCTGGGATCTCAATGGTCCTCGGGGCAATCTCAGTTGCCGCAATTAAAGAAACCTACGTTCGTTAGTTGTTAGTTATTTACCAAAGGAGCAATCACGATGAAAAGAACTTTTGATGTTTCACCATGGCACGTTAAGACTACTACCTGGGCACCACAAGACAAGCGCCTCCAGGAATCAATGACCAGCCTGGCCAACGAAAACTTGGGGATGCGTGGCTTTTATGAAGAAGGGTATTCCGGCAAGGAAACGCTTGAAGGTGTGTACCTCGGCGGCGTTTGGTTCCCGGACAAGACCCGGGTTGGCTGGTGGAAAAACGGCTACCCGCAGTACTTTGGGAAGATGATCAACGCGGTTAACTTCCTCAAAATGACCATTAAGGTTGATGGCGAACAGCTCGACCTTGCCAGGCAAAAGCCGACGGACTTTGCCCTCGATTTGGATATGAAGAAGGGAACCTTTACCCGTTCTTTTAACGTGAAGATCGGCAAGTCAACGCTGCATTTTTGCTTTGAACGTTTTGTTTCCATTGTGCAAAAGGAACTGGTTGGTCAACGGCTGACCGTTAAAAATATTGGGGACCAACCCGTCCACCTGGCCATTGACAGCCAGATTGATGCTGACGTTTACAACCAGGATTCTAACTACGATGAACAGTTCTGGGATGTTTTAGACACCAGTGTGGACCAAAACCATGCGGTACTCTTCTCTAAGACTAAGCCCAACCCGTTTGGCACCCCACAATTTACGGTGGGTATGTTGGCGACGACAAAGACTGATTTGGCAGCGACAGGTCAACAAGAAAGCAGTAAGTTAGTCGGCAACAGTTTTGCCGGTGACCTGGCAGCCGGGGAACAAGCCGTCCTGGAAAAGCGGACACTGGTGGCCACCTCACGCGACTTTAGCAGCCAAGACGAGATTGATGAACATCTTACTCAGCTGGCAGATAAGCTTGATCCGCAATCATTTGACGACTTATTGGCGGCCCATGTTCAGGCCTGGGGCCAGCGTTGGGATAAGTCGGACGTGATTATCGAAGGGGATGACGAAGCCCAACAGGGGATTCGCTTTAACCTCTTCCAACTGTTCTCAACTTATTACGGAAATGATTCACGGTTGAACATTAGTCCAAAGGGCTTCACCGGTGAAAAGTACGGTGGTGCCACTTACTGGGATACCGAGGCGTACTGTATTCCTGTTTATCTCGGGGTTGCCGATCCGCAAGTGGCAAGGAACCTGCTGAAGTACCGTTACCAGCAACTAGACGGTGCGTACGTCAACGCCCAACAGCAGGGCTTAAACGGGGCATTGTTCCCGATGGTGACCTTCAACGGGATTGAATGCCACAACGAATGGGAAATCACCTTTGAGGAAATTCACCGGAACGGTGATATTGCCTTTGCCATCTACAATTACACCCGCTACACCGGCGATAAGTCCTACGTCCTGGGCGACGGGGCCAAGGTCTTAGTTGCCATTTCGCGGTTCTGGGCTGACCGGGTTCACTACTCACAGCGCAAGAACGCCTACATGCTCCACGGGGTTACTGGGCCGGACGAATACGAAAACAACGTCAACAACAACTGGTACACCAACCTGCTCTGCCAGTGGACACTGAAGTACACCCTGCAAGTGCTGGACGAGGTGGACGCGAAGACTGCCGGTGAACTAGGGGTCACCGCTGATGAAAAGCACCGCTGGAAGGGGATCGTTGACAACATGTACCTGCCATACGATGAAGAGCGGGATATCTTCGTTGAAGACGACGACTTCCTGGACAAAGACCTCAAGCCGGTTTCGGAAATTCCGGCCGACCAGCTGCCACTCAACCAGCACTGGTCATGGGACAAGATCCTGCGTTCGCCTTACATTAAGCAGGGGGACGTTATCCAGGGGATCTGGGACTTTATCGACGACTTTACGCCTGCCCAGAAGGAACATAACTTCGACTTTTATGAACAGTACACCGTTCACGAATCGTCGCTATCCAGCTCAATTTACTCAATCATTGCCGCTGACCTTGGTAAGGAAGACAAGGCGGTTGAGCTTTACGAACGGTCGGCACGACTCGACTTGGACAACTACAACAACGATACCGTCGATGGTCTGCACATTACTTCGATGACCGGTTCTTGGTTGGACATTGTTCAGGGCTTTGCCGGCATGCGGGTTCGTAACGGTCAGCTGCACTACGCACCGTTCCTGCCAAAGAAGTGGGATGCCTACCAGTTCCGTCAGAACTTCCGCGGCCGGGTACTGGAAGTCCGTGTTGACCATGAAGGAACGCACATTAAGCTGGTTAGTGGTGAACCATTGACTATCGACTTAGCAGGTAAGAGCGTCGAACTGAAGTAGGGAGGAATCAGCATGCAATTCGAACAAATTAAGGGTTTTGCCTTTGACCTTGACGGGGTCATTGCCGATACTGCCCGTTTTCACGGTCAGGCTTGGCACCAGGTGGCCGATAAGGTCGGTACACCGTGGACCAGGGGGTTGGCCGATGGGCTGAAGGGTGTCTCGCGGATGGACTCGCTGGAAATGATCCTGAAGGCGGGCGGTCACGAAAACGACTACAGCCAGGATGAGAAAGTTAAACTGGCCACCGAGAAGAATGACAACTACCTCAAGCTCGTGGCAACGCTGACACCGTCTGATATATTACCGGGGATGAAGGCGTTTCTCGATGAATTGAAGGCTGCTGGTTATTCATTAGTTTTGGCCTCAGCTTCCAAAAATGCACCGAAAGTGTTGAAGTACCTCCAGCTTGCCGACTACTTTGAAGGAATCGTTGACCCGGCCAGCCTCTCGCACAGCAAGCCAGACCCGGAAATTTACGTTCGGGCGGCGGAACTGCTTCAGCTGCCGGCTGACCAAGTAGCAGGTGTTGAAGACGCCCAGGCGGGAATTCAGGCGATTAATGGCGCCGGCGAACTGTCCGTCGGGATTGGTGCCAACCTGCACGATGCCGATGTGCGCTTTGACTCCACTGCCGACGTTTCACTGACCAATATTAAAAAGCAACTCGGTTAATGGTTGAGGGCTGCCACTGAATGTGGTAAGCTGGCCTTGAAAATTATAATAGGTTTATCTTCAAGGCGGGGTGAAATTCCCGACCGGCGGTATAGCCCGCAACCCGCATTCGCGGTGGAATCCGGTGTAATTCCGGATGCCGACAGTAGAGTCTGGTATATAGAAGATTGTTAAAAGGGTGGTTTTATCCACCATTGCGTCCTGAAGAAATTCGGGGCGCT
>DXGK01000019.1 GCA_019113965.1 Candidatus Limosilactobacillus merdipullorum | reverse complement strand
AAGATAACGATGATAAGATAGTGACCTTGCGACCAACCTACTTCGTCAATTACCACGGAAGTTGGGTTAACTACCAGGAACTGTTAAAGTGAGGAGGGACTGCCATGAACTTTAAAAAGATTCAGTGGATTTTCTTGGCGGCTTTCGCCCTGCTTGACATTTTCCTGGCATCCTTCGTGTTGATGAATACCCGCTTTGTGTCGATGGGTAAACAGCAGACGGCTAGTCAGGTGGTCATGAAGGAAATGAAAAATGATTCCATTACCACCGTCAACCTGTCTGGAGACAACCGAATGGGTTACTACCTTGCGGCAGCTAAAACTGATGACAATGATGAGCTGCAGGCACACCAAAACCAGTTGAAGGACCAGACCCCGCGGATTGTCGGTAGTAACTTTACGAGTAACTTTGAGACCCCCCTTCGAGTTGATAAAGCAAACCCGCAGGTGAAATTAAACCAGGTCTGTCACAATCCTAAATTGGTGATTAATGGTGATCAATACACTTATAATGCCCACTTATCGACTAGTAAAACGATCGTCTATACCCAGAAGATGGCAGGGCAACCACTGATGGGCCCGGCGGGGTTGCTGCGCTTCCGGCTGAATGACCGGAGTGAAGTCGTCGGCTACACCCAGAGCTACTTAAACCCGGGGAAAGTATTGCGGCCACGGCAGACAACCATCAGCCAAAAGCAAGCGGTGATTGCCTTGTACAAGCACAACGAAATTCCCAGCGGCTCGCAAGTGCAGTGGGTTGACTTTGGCTACAGTCGCTTGTTAACCAGTGGTAACCACGCTGTCTATATTCCGACTTGGACAGCATCGATCAGGGCTAAAAACACCGGAAAGAAGACTCGTTGCCAGGTGAACGCTTTTACGGGGCTTGTCATGAAGAATGGCGGCCAGTCCATTAATAGTTCAGTAACTGATAACAATTAAGGTGACTATATGAAACGTGATTCACAATTTAAGTTTAGTGTACTGGCCAGTGGAAGTACTGGTAACTCTACTTATTTGGAAACACCGCACCACCGGATTTTGATCGATGGCGGACTGAGCGGCAAGAAAATTGAAGCACTGATGAACAGCATTGGTCGCTCGCTAAAGGACGTTGAGGCGATTTTTGTCACCCACGAACATAGTGATCACTGCCAAGGGGTGGGGGTCCTCGCCCGTCGTTACGGGCTTGATGTCTATGCTAACCGCGGTACCTGGGGTGCAATGAGCCATCATTTAGGTAAAATTGACCCGCTGCAAAAGCACCTCTTGGAGCCAGGAGAAGTAAAGGACTTTGGCGACCTCCAGGTGGAAAGCTTTGCGGTGTCCCATGATGCGGCCGAACCACAGTTCTACCAGGTTCACCACGATGACCAAACCTTTTGCGTCCTCACCGATACCGGCTACGTTTCCGACCGGGTGGCGGGAACGATTCGCGATGCCGACACCTACCTAATGGAATGCAACCACGATGTCCAAATGCTGCGGGAAGGACCTTACACCTGGTCACTAAAACAGCGGATTCTCGGTGATTCAGGTCACTTGTCTAACGAGGAAGGGGCTAATGCACTGATGAGCGTGGTTGGCCGGCGAACCAATGAAATCTTGCTCGGGCACCGTAGCCAGCATAATAACCGGCGATCACTAGCCCACCTGACGGTTGCGTCAATGATGACTCAGCATGACTTTGGGGTCGATCATGACTTTATGCTGGAGGATGCCGAACCTGATAAGGCGACCCCGTTGACGGTGGTTTAAAGTCAATATAAATAATGTGATTTTAATCATAAAAAATTCATAATTGCCGCTTACAATTGGGATTTATTAAAAGTAATTGTTTGGAGGAATATTGTCATGGACAATCAGGGATTCCAGCATAAATTCTGGGTGAAGGTTGTGCTGGTTGGGCTACTCGCCGGACTAATGGGCGGGGGTATTGGTGTCTTGGTGGTTAATGCCTGGCAAAATCATGAGCAAAACACTGTGACCTCGGTTCCACGGGGTTCCAATAAGTCGGGAGGTACGTCGGTTAATAAGAACAAGGCGGACCTGAATAACCAAGCGACCCGGGCATATGGTTCGGTGAAGAACTCAGTTGTCAGTGTGCTGAATAAGCAACGGGTTCAGAATAGTTCCAGCAGTCTTTTTAGTGTCTTCGGGGATGATTCGGATTCATCGTCCAAGTCCAATTCCGGCAAGCTGGAAACGGCGAGCGAAGGCTCGGGTGTGATTTACAAGAAGGATGGCGACTCCGCTTACGTTGTGACTAACAACCACGTGGTGGCCGGCTCCAATTCCCTGGAAGTTATCTTAAGCAATGGGAAGAAGATGCAGGCATCAATCGTCGGGACGGATGCAACGACCGACTTAGCGGTTCTGAAGATCAGTTCCCAAAACATTAACTCCGTTGCTAGCTTCGGGAATTCCAACGACATCGCCGCGGGGCAGGACGTCTTGGCAATTGGTTCGCCAATGGGTAGTGAATATGCCAACACCGTCACCAAGGGGATTATTTCTGCTAAGAAGCGGACGCTCAAGGTTTCCAGTGGTAATGATTCTAGCGCTGATTCCAGCAGTTCCACGACGACTAACGTTATTCAAACCGACGCCGCGATTAACTCCGGGAACTCCGGTGGTCCGCTTATTAACATGGCCGGCCAGGTCATCGGAATTAACTCGATGAAATTGTCATCAAATGGTGAGGGCAGCAGCGTGGAAGGAATGGGCTTTGCTATCCCAAGTAACGAAGTCGTTCAGGTTATCAACCAACTGATTAAACACGGTAAAGTTCAGCGGCCAACGATGGGAATCAGTATGATTAACCTCAGTAACGTCACCAGCGACTCACAGAAAAACGTCTTGAAACTCCCCAGTTCCGTGAACACCGGGGTCGTAGTGATGAGCGTTTCCTCTGACTCTGATGCCAGGAATGCCGGAATTAAGAAGTACGATGTGATTACCAAGTTTGGCGATAGCAAGATCCGCAGTACGGGTGACTTGAGGAGCTCCCTCTACCGCTACAAAGTCGGGCAGGAAGTCAAGGTGACTTACTACCGTGGCGGTAGCCAACACACAACGACGGTGAAGCTGACGCAGACGGCTAGCGCGGCGGTCGAAAATCAGCAGTAAACGGATTAATGCCGTTAAAGGTATAAATAAAATGGTCCTGGTTAGCGGATAACCTGGGCCATTTTTTTCGCCTTCATCATGCGTTAAAATGGAACGGTCGGATAATTAACGAACGATTTTGTAGTTTTTTTCTTGTAAAGTTTCAGTAAACGAGGGTTTAACTAGAACGTTTATTCGATTAAGAAGGATAAAATACAGTCCACCTCGATTGTGGATAGCTGTGAACAGCTTGTGGATAACTTTGTGGAAAGTTTGACGGCTGGGTGAAAAATGCCGACTTGGTGCGGGTTGGCTTGCTTGTTAACTTATCCACAGGATGAGTGGATAATTGTGGATAAGTGGACAACTGTTTTGTCCAGATGGTGGAAAGCCACTGATGACGGGCGTTTGGGCTTGCTGAGGCGAACGGTTGTTTCTGTGAAAAACTGTTAATAAGTTGACTTATCCACAGGCAGCAAAACGAAGTGACCTTAACGAACAATTAAGAAATTAACAAACACTCTAACTTCCTGTGGATAACTCTGTGGAAAACTTGTGGAGGTTTTTATGAACATTAAAATTATTGGTGTTGGTCGGGTCAAAGAAAAGTATTTTCGAAACGGGATTGCTGAGTATGCGAAGCGCCTGGGGCGGTTTTGCAAGTTTAAGATTGTTGAAGTAAAAGACGAAAAAGCTCCCGAATCACTAAGCCAGGCCGAAATGGACGAGGTGATGGCTAAGGAAGGCGAACGCATTCTTAGCAAGATTAGTGATCGGGAGTATGTCTATGCCCTGGCAATTAAGGGCAAGGAATATAGTTCTGAAGAATTTGCCAAGGAAATCAACCAACTGACAATTTACGGGCACAGCGATATCACCTTTGTGATTGGTGGTTCACTGGGACTTTCGCCGGCGGTCCTAAAGCGGGCAGATGCTCAGGTATCCTTTGGCCGTTTCACCCTGCCTCACCAGTTGATGCGGTTGGTGTTGGCCGAACAGGTCTACCGGGCAATGACTATTATTAACGGACTGCCATACCATAAGTAGTCCGCCAGCCGTGGTCTTCACGGTCATCGCGGCGCTTGGTATGAGAGACGTAGGGGTTGCCATGGACGGAAAAACGTCGTGGTTTGACCGCATCCTTTCCGTCAGGGTTGACGCCAATTCGCGGCCCCTCGTCAACTTGGATGGGAACCTTGCTGGTAGTTAAGCTGATTTGTAGGGGTGCCTTAGCCATTGCCAAACCATCGAGTTGGCGGTCACTGATCCCGAGGGCGGCCATCAATTTGGCTGGACCATTGCTGATGTTAACCCCTTTGATTGGGCGGTTCGCCGCCATCTGTTCAATCCCAATGGTCGGCTCGATCCCCCGAATTAAAATTCCGTGGGGTTCGCCGGCTGGCTGGGCGACGATGTCGCAACAGACCATCCCGCGGATCTGGTAGATATAAAGGGTTCCCGGTTCGGCGTAAAGTGAAGCGGTATAGTTAGTATGACGGTCACCAAAGGCGTGGGAAGCAGAATCATTAATGCCGAGGTAGGCTTCGGTCTCAACGATTAAGCCGCCAACCTTACCGTGGGGCCCATTGTAGACTAGTTTGTGACCGAGCAGAATTTTTGCAATTGCTGTCGTTGGTCGACCGGAAAAAAAGCGGTTAAATTGATCCATGATGCACCTCCGTCACCAGTATATGCGGAGTAAAAAGGAGAAACAATATGACAAGTCAAATTGAAGAAGGCTGGATGCCGTTTGGCCAATATCAGACCTATTACCGGATTGTCGGTCAGTCGACGACATTGCCACCGCTGGTCCTCCTCCATGGTGGACCGGGTTCCACCCATAATTACTTTGAACTGCTTGATGACCTGGCAATGCAAAGCGGCCGCCAGTTAATAATGTATGATCAATTAGGTTGCGGGTTGTCCTCACAACCAGATGACCGTCCCGAACTTTACTGTGCTCAAACCTGGGTAAAGGAGTTGATGGCTTTGCGGGACTACCTGCACCTTGACCGGATCCACTTGTTAGGACAGTCGTGGGGTGGGATGCTCGCCATCATTTACCTTTGCGACTACCAGCCCAGGGGAATTGCCAGTGTGATCTTGTCCAGTACACTGTCGTCGGCCAGTCTCTGGGCACGTGAACAACACCGCTGGATCTCCTACATGTCGCCAGCCGACCAGGCAGCCATTCGTCAGGCGGAAAAGAGCGGGGATTATTCCGCGGCGGCTTACCGGACGGCCAACCAACACTTTATGGTCCGCCATGCCAGTGCGGAACCCACTGCCGCTTCTCCGGAACCGCTGCGGCGACATAAAAAGGGTGGCGAGGTCGCCTATCAGACGGCATGGGGTCCTAATGAATACACCCCGCTGGGCAACTTGAAGGATTACGAATATACGGACAAGCTTTACCAGGTGCAGACGCCCGCTCTAGTTATCGATGGGACTGATGACCTGTGCACACCACTTGTGGCCAAAACCATGGTCGATGCCCTTCCCGACGCAGAATGGGAACTCTTTGCTGGTGCCCGTCACATGGTTTTTGCAGAACAAACGGTAAAGTACCAGCGACTCTTGTGCCAGTGGTTGGCGGCTCACGATGCATAGGCAATAGTAATTTCACAACTATCATGGCGGTTTTTGAACCGCTTTTTTTATGGAAAATTATTTCACATTTGTGGTATTTTACACTTGTGTTATATGAAAGATGTAGTATACTTATAGTCGTAAGGGAGTGAAAACAATGCGGATTAACATAAAGCGCTACTTAAGCGCGAATCATTTGACCATTTATCAAGTTTCAAAGAAATCCGGATATGGTTACACCACCTTGCATAAGTCGTTTAATAAGGAACAATCAAGTGCAACGCCGCTTAACTTACGCGACCTCGATGCGCTTGCGCAGACGCAACATCTACATATGTGGGAAGTGTTACGAGAGCTAGAAACGCATTATTTGATTGACGATGACGACAAGTGACAATGGAATGCAGCGATGCGAATGGTAACGCTGCGTGACATTTAATAACCATTAAAGATAGAAAATAAATAAGGGGGACTGTAAACATGGCACAGAATCCAGTAGATCCATTCAACGGCGACATGGATGACCTGTTCAATCAGCTGATGGGCGGAATGAACGGGATGAATTCCGAAAATCGTCGCTACTTGATTAACGGGCGTGAAGTAACGCCTGAAGAATTTGCACAATACCGTCGGACGGGTCGCATGCCTGGTGCAGGTGCTCAGCAGCCCGCCGCAAATGGCAAGCAGGGGCAGAATCCACAAGGCATCATGGAAAAGCTTGGCCGCAACTTGACTCAAGAAGCAAAGGAAGGCAAGCTGGACCCGGTAATCGGCCGGAACAAGGAAATTCAGGAAACTGCCGAGATTTTGTCACGGCGGACCAAGAATAACCCGGTTCTTGTTGGTGATGCCGGTGTTGGTAAGACGGCGGTTGTTGAAGGACTGGCGCAGGCCATCGTCAACGGTGATGTTCCAGCTTCAATTAAGAACAAGCAGATCATCAGTATTGACATCTCTAGCCTGGAAGCCGGAACTCAATACCGTGGCAGCTTCGAAGAAAATATGCAGAAGTTGATTGAAGAAGTGAAGAAGCGTGGCAACGTTATTCTCTTCTTCGATGAAATCCACCAAATCCTTGGCGCCGGCAGCACAGGTGACAACAGCGGATCCAAGGGGATGGCTGACATCTTGAAGCCAGCATTGTCTCGTGGTGAAGTTACCATCATCGGTGCTACGACGCAGGATGAATACCGCAACACGATTATGAAGGATGCGGCATTGTCACGGCGGTTCAATAAGGTAACCGTTAACGCGCCAAGCAAGGAAGATACCTTCAAGATCCTGCAAGGGCTGCGGAAGCTTTACGAGAAGCACCACAACGTTGCTTTGCCGGACGATGTCTTAAAGGCAGCGATTGACTACTCCGTTCAGTACATGCCGCAACGGAGCCTGCCGGACAAGGCGATCGACCTGGTTGACATGACGGCTGCTCACCTTGCATCCAAGCACCCGGTTCGCAACGCCAAGGAAATTGAAGGCGAGATCAAGAAGACCGAAGAAAAACAGCAGGAAGCCGTAAAGAAGGAAGACTACCAGGCAGCTCAAAAGGCGAAGGACCACGTTGCCGAACTGAAGAAGCAGTTAAAGGACAACTCCACTGCTGAAAAGGTTACTGCAACGCCAAACGATGTTGCCCAGGCAGTTGAACGGCAGACTGGTATCCCGGTATCCAAGATGGGTGCTAGCGACATTGAACGGCTGAAGGGCCTGGCAAAGCGCCTTGAAGGCAAGGTTATTGGCCAGGACGAAGCGGTCGAAGCAGTTGCTCGTGCTATTCGGCGGAACCGGGCTGGCTTCGATGAAGGGGACCAACCAATTGGCA
>DXGK01000018.1 GCA_019113965.1 Candidatus Limosilactobacillus merdipullorum | reverse complement strand
CTGGAAATCCTGGTAACCCTGTACCGACTTCCCCAAGTCCTGGTGATTGATACCCTGCGCTTTGGTCTCCACTTAGTGCTGCTCTGGGCCATTGCTGACTGCTATCTTAGCTGGAAGAAAGTCAAAGCAATTCGCCAAGAAGAAGCAATCATCCCCTCATCACCAGTTGAGCTGGTACTCAGTGAATTGCAGCATAACCGCTTAAAAGAAAGTCAGCAACAAATTCGCCAGCTCACCCAACGCCAACAACGACAATTAGAACAGCTGGAACTATATTCTCACGAAATTAAAAACTCTCTCACTAGTCTACAGGCTGCGGCCGACAACCAACTACAGGTACCCAGTCAGATCGTCCTCGCTGCCGTTTCCCATGCCGACTACCAGCTCAACATGATGCTCAGCGACGAACGGCTTTCATTTAGTAACAACGATTTTGACTTTGAGTGGGTCAACTTATCCAGGCTGGTAAACACCATCATTCAGGACAATTATGCCCTCTTTATCAATCGCCAGTTAGTCCTGGAATTGACCGGACTGGACCATATCCGCGTGCTCACTGACCGCAAGTGGCTTCACTTCTGCATCACCCAGTTATTGTCTAACGCCATTAAGTATTCCCCCACCGGGGCCAAGATCAAGGTCAGCTGGTCAGCTAACACCCTCCGTATTGCCGATGAGGGCTCCGGCATTTCCAGCGCCGACCTGCCACGGATCTACGAGAACGGCTTTTCTGGTCACAATGGCCACCAAACTACTAAATCAACCGGGATGGGACTCTACCTAGTCAAAGAAGTGACCCGCCGTTTAAACTTCAGCGTGCAGGTGGTTTCCCACCAGGGTCAAGGAACGATAGCTCTCTTGAAGTTCCAACCGTCAAACATCCGCCAATAACGCTAACATTACAAAACTGTAAGGTTCTCCGTCATCCTGTAAGTAGGAATGGAGGGGGAACCTTTTTATAATTGAGTTAATCAATCAACGAAAGGAACGAGAACCATGAATCTCCTGCATCTTAGCCACCTTCAACGAACTTATAACCATCATTCCACCCACCCAGTTAAAGCGTTCAAGGACATCAGCTTTGACGTTAACGCCGGCGAATATATCGCCATTATGGGCGAATCGGGTGCCGGGAAGAGTACCCTCTTGAATATCATCGCCACCCTCGAAAAGGCCAGTGCTGGCGAGATCCTGCTTAATGGTCAGGACCTTAACGCACTGAGTGTCGACCAAGCAGCTAGGTACCGTCGTGAACACCTGGGCTTTATCTTCCAACACTTCAACCTCTTAAGCAGTCTGTCCAATCGCGATAACATATACCTGCCGCTGGTCCTCGCCAAGACACCAGTAGAGGAAATGGAAAAAAGACTCCAGCCGCTAGTAACTTCTCTCGGTATTCATGAGCTGCTTGACCGCTATCCAGCCGAAATTTCCGGTGGACAACAACAGGGGATCGCAATTTCCCGGGCCCTCATTACCCACCCGGATTTACTTCTCGCCGATGAACCGACCGGCGCCCTGGACTCAAACACCAGTAACGAAATCCTCGACCTCTTTGAAAAGGTCAACCAAAACGGTCAAACCATCATTATGGTCACCCACAGTGCTGCCGCTGCCAGCCGTGCTAAACGGACCCTCTTTATCAAGGACGGCCGAATTTACCATGAATTATTCCGTGGCGAAAACTCGTTTAAGAAGTACCAAGAAGAGATCAGCAAGACCATGATGACCCTCACGAATGGTGGTGAACAATAATGCTTTATACCAAACTTGTTAATTCCAGCTTTAAGCGTAACCTCCGGAGATACATCCCCTACCTAATCGCCACGACCATGCTGGTTGCCATCAACTACATCTTTTTGGCCATCGATAGCAATGCCAGTTTAAAGAAGCTCAACACAGGGGCCGCCACAAGCTCGCTGCTGGAACTCGGATCCCGCTTCATCTTCTTAATCACCATTGCTTTCCTAATCTACGTCAACCGCTTCCTCTGGCACGAACGACGGCAGGAGATGGGGCTTTATTCCATGCTGGGGATGACGCGCAAAAACCTGCAATTGCTAGTCATCATCGAAAAAGCTTACCTGTTATTTATCAGCCTGATTGACGGGCTCATCTTCGGAGTAATCTTTGAAAAACTGGCCTTTTTAACCCTAGTTTAACTCCTAAACATCAACCGGTTAAGCCAACCATGGATTGTTCCTCAGGCCCTCTGGCAAACCACCCTCTTAATCACTTTGCTCTTTGCCCTTGTCCTGTTAATCGATCTCTTTAAGCTTCACCGCTTATCACCCAACCAGCTATGGCAACCCCAAACCGTAACGGTCAAACACCACGGCGTCCTTTACAGTCTGGTCGGCCTCGTTGACTTAGGGCTATTAATTTGGGCCTACTGGATCACCCTCACCATCAAGCCACGGATTTCGGCCATCTCCCACTTTTTCTTTGCGGTGCTCCTACTGGCGGTCGGGACCTACCTCCTTTTCATCATCGGCAGTATTGTTTTCTTGCAACTGTTGCAGAAAAACAGGCACTACTACTACCAGCCGCGTCACTTTATCGCCGTTTCGGGAATGCGCCAGCGGATGGAACAGAACGGTGCGAGCTTGGCAACCATTTGCTTACTCTGCACGTCAATCTTGGTCATCTTTTCACTTCGGTTACCCTGTATGCCGGCATTAATACCACCATTCATTCGTACGCACCGCAGGATGTCGTGGTTACCGGCCAGCGATTCAATTCCCAGCAATGGTCAACGGTTAAGGACGTTGCCAAAAAGCACCATGCCACAGTCAACCACCGCCTCACCTACACCATGTCAGCACCACGCTACGGATACTGGCGAAAGGGACGGTTCATCAACCAGGGCGACATTCTCAAAATGAATCGGCAAACTAGTAGTTCGGTCATTATGCTGACAACGAAGGAATATAACCGCATTTCCGGTCGCCACGTCCACCTTCATGACCATCAGGCACTGGCTTATGCCAATAGCAAGGGTCATTACGGACAAGTGACCATTGGCAACCAGCACTATCACGCTCGGCGGCTCAGTCATTACCCGTTATACTTTAACCCCGACCACAGCATTTACGTCCCGACCTTCTACGTCGTCAACCAACTGCCGGCGGGGATGCCAACCACGGATGTCACCTGCTTTGATTACCAACTGCCAGGGAGTGAGAAGAAGCAAATCAAATTTGAAACGGCCCTCCAGTCGCAATTAAAACTAACCTCTGGCAACTTTACCGGCCGGTCAACCATCACCTCGCTACTTCACGGCCTCTATGGCGGACTCGTCTTCATCGGGATCTTAATTAGTCTGACCATGGCAATCACCACGACGATTGTCATCTACTTCAAACAAATCACCGAAGGGTTCGCCGACCAGGAACGCTTCGCCACCATGCAGCAAGTCGGCTTGAGTGAGAGTGAAACCGTCAAGAGTATCCATCGCCAGGTATTGATAGTCTTTCTCCTCCCCGTGGTTGGTGCGATCATCAACCTCTGTTTCGCCTTCCCTGCAATCCGCCAAATCATGATTCAACTGAGTCTTTACAACTTACCGCTGATGGTCACGGTGGGCATTATCGTCACGGCCATCCTGATGATCCTCTACCTGCTAATTTATGGCTTAACCACCCGGATTTACCGGCAGATTGTCGACCAACCAATTGCTAATCACTAGTGGCGTCGCTTAATCGCCTGCTCGTTAGGCCGTGATCGGAATATATGGCTTTAACTGCTTCAAGCTACTATGGCTAAACTCGCCCGAGCATGCAGACCTTAATCGTAATGTTTACCAAACTGTTTATTATCGACAATGCCACAAGAGCAATTGAATCCAAACTTGCGATGGCTGGCGATCTCAATGGTGTATTTTGTTCTATTCTTCTTTGATAGCAAAGTATCAGTGAGCCCTTTTTTGAACTAATAGCTAATAATAAACGGAAGTTAACTATGGATGATGACCAGCCGACGGTCTCAGTGGTGAGGTTTGGCTTAGCGGTTTACCGCTTAGCCAAAGACCGAGTTTGAAGACTTTGCGTAGTAAAGGCTTCAAATCGTGTCCACCACGTTCCAGACCAGTACAGGCTGGAAATCATTCCAACGTCCAGCCACACAATAAGAGTGAGCTGCTGCTGATATATCCCCCACGTTACAGACCGCAAACAACCTGGCAAGTTCAAAATAAATAAATCCAAAAAGAAAGCACCTTAACCGCCGGAAATTCAGCAGTTAAGGTGCTTTTAGCATAGAAAAAGGACCGCCTAATGACGGTCCTGATTCATTAATTGACGATTAGTCTTCGGCAACGAATGGCAGCAAAGCCATGATCCGTGCACGCTTGATAGCAATCGTCAGCTTGCGTTGGTTCTTGGCACTAGTACCAGTTACCCGACGTGGCAAAATCTTGCCCCGTTCTGAGATGAACCGACGAAGTAAGTCAGTGTCTTTGTAGTCAATGTATTCAATGTGGTTTGCGGCGATGTAGTCGATCTTGCGACGACGACGTCCGCCACGACGTTGTTGAGCCATGAAATTACCCTCCTCTACTCTATGATGTTATTAAAACGGTAAATCGTCTTCAGAATTAGTCAGGTTATCCGACTTCTTCTTGTCATCATTATCGTCCTTTGGCTTTTTTCCACCAGTTGGTAGTTGATCGGCCGTCAGACCATTTGATGGGTTAGACGATGGATTATTATTCTGCTGAGGAGCAGACTGCGTTGGTTGGTTATTATTAGTATTAAATGGCAATGCCTCGTCGTTAATTTCGACTGGACGGTTGTTGTTATTATTTTGGTAACCGTTGTTGTTCTGGTAGCCACCGCCATAGTTATTGTTGCCGTAACCGTTATTTTGACCACGGCCATAATTATTATTGCCCTGGCCATATGAACCGTTACCGCCACCATACTGTGACTGACCGCCATTGTATTGGCCACCGTTGTTACCTTGACGTCGTGGTTCCAGGAGAGCGAAATTATCAACAACCACTTCGGTAACGTAAACTCGCTGCCCCTGGTTATTTTCGTAATTCCGGGTCTGGATTCGCCCGTCAATACCAACTAACGCACCTTTATGAGTGAAGTTTGCAAAATTCTCGGCCGATTTACGCCAGATAACACAGTTGATAAAGTCCGCATCGCGGTCACCCTGCTTATTGCGGAACTGACGATCAACTGCCAGCGTAAATGATAACACGGGAGTTCCGTTGGTGGTGTACTGCACCTCAGGATCTTTTGTCAAACGTCCAGTTAAGACTGCACGATTAAGCATCGGCATCCACTCCTCTCAGTTTTGTCATCCTTTGATTAGTCGTTGCGCTTAACGATCATGTGACGAAGGATGTCGTCACTGAACTTAGCCAAACGATCAAATTCGTTCAAAGGTTGGTCAGTGTCGGTCGTCAGGTTTACCACGTGGTAAGTACCTTCAGTGTACTTGTCAATTGGGTAGGCAAAACGACGAGTGTCCCAGTCCTTTGAATCAACGAGCTGTGCACCATTGTCAGTCAGAACATTGTCGAAACGAGCAACCAAGTCACTCTTGGCAGCTTCTTCGAGGTCTGGACGAATGATGTAAGTAATTTCGTATTTGCGTGTTTCCATTATTTACACCTCCTTATGGACTCTGGTCCTCACCAACAATGGTGAGAACAAGGAGAGTAGACGTAGATTACGTATACTCACAGCTAAAAATACTATCATAGAAAAGCGAGCAATACAAGGATTTCGCCGTATTTTCACGATAAGTTTGAACAAAAAATCGGGATGCAGTACTAATTAGAAAGTACGTTGCATCCCGCTCTTTTTAACTATTCAAATTCTAATTTAATCGGTTGTTTTTTCTTCCTGGTTCGTTGCCTGACTGTCGGAAGATGCTGAATCTGTCTCTTCATCATTCTCATCCTCGTCATCTTCCTTGGCAACCTTGGCCATCGTGGCAACTTCGGCATCGTCATCCAAGCGAATCAGCCGCACACCCATCGTCGACCGACCGGTTTCGGAAACTGTCTCGATCCCGAAGCGGATGATGACCCCTTTGTCGGTAACTAGCATAATATCCTCGTCACCGTCGACGGTGGTCAAGCCCACCAGCGGACCATTCTTCTTCGTCACGTTGGTTGTCTTGACCCCCATGCCGCCACGGCCCTTGATCGGGTACTCGCTTGCCGGAGTCTGCTTCCCGTAACCATTCTCGCTGATGACAAAAATGTTGCTATCAGCGTTGAGAGGTGCGGAGCCGATGACATAGTCATTTTCTCGCAGACGGATACCACGAACTCCCGCAGCCGACCGGCCCATGGACCGAACCTTGTCGGAGTTAAAGCTCAAAGCAAATCCTTCGTGGGTCCCAATGATCATGTTCTGATGGGCATCGATAATGTCGACGTTGATCAGCTCATCACCTTCGTGAAGGTGGATGGCTTTCAGACCATTGCTCCTGATATTCTTGAATTCCTTAACCGCAGTCTTCTTAACCGTCCCCTTAACGGTGGTAAAGAAGAGGAACTTGTCGTCGTCATTTGTTTCATGTGAAACATTGATGACGGTGTTGATCTTTTCATCGTTGCTAATCCCAAGCAGGTTGATGATCGGAATCCCCTGGGCAGCACGACCGTATTCAGGAATTTCGTAACCCTTCATCGAGTAAACCTTCCCGGTGTTGGTAAAGAACAGCAGGAGGTCGTGAGTCGAACTGGAAATTAGTTCTTCAATGAAGTCATCCTTATGAACTCCCATCCCTTTGATACCACGGCCACCGCGGTTCTGAGCCTTGAATTCATCAACTGGCAGTCGCTTGACGTAACCTTTGTGCGTCAGGGTAACGATGATATCTTGTTCTTCGATCAAGTCTTCGTCTTCGATATTGGTGATGTCACCGACCTGCAGTTCAGTCCGCCGCTTATCACCGAACTTCCGCTGGATTTCCATCAGTTCGTCGTAGATGATCTTGTTGATTCGCTCGTCGTGAGCCAAGATATCTTTGTAATCGGCAATGGCAGCAGTCAGCTTCTTGTATTCATCATCGATCTTTTCGCGTTCCAGACCGGTTAACCGTACCAACCGCATGTCCAGGATTGCCTGTGCCTGCCGATCGGACAAGCCAAAGTTATCAATCAGCTGGTTCTTGGCGATTTCACTAGTCTGTGATCGGCGGATGATGCTGATTATTTCATCGATGTGGTCCAGGGCAATCCGCAATCCTTCAACGATGTGCAGCCGCCGCTGGGCCTTGTTCAATTCGAACTTGGTCCGCCGCCGCACAACGTTGACTTGATGCTGCAGGTAGTACTGAAGAATTTCCTTCAGACTTAGAATTCGTGGCGCACCATCAACGATGGCCAGCATGTTGAAGTTGAAGGTCGTCTGCATCATTGTCAGCTTGTAGAGGTTGTTTAAAATCACTTCAGCACTGGCATCACGGCGAACATCAATGACGATCCGCATCCCGTCGCGGTCGGTTTCGTCGTTGACCCCGGTAATTCCGTCGATTTCGTGTTCCCGGGCCAGTTCGGCGATCCGTTCGATCAGCTTGGCCTTGTTCACCATGTACGGAATTTCGTGGACGATGATCTGCTGGCGGCCGTTCTTCTTTTCGTCGATTTCCACCTTGGCACGGACGATAATTGAACCGCGCCCGGTTTCGTAAGCCTTCCGAATACCAGATTTACCGATAACCACCCCACCGGTTGGGAAGTCCGGCCCTGGCAGGACCTTCATCAGGTCCTCGGTCGTGGCGTCCGGGTTCTTCATCAGCATGTGAATGGCACTGATAACTTCCCCGAGGTTATGGGTCGGAATGTTAGTTGCCATCCCCACGGCGATCCCTGAGGCCCCATTGACCAGCAGGTTTGGGAACCGTGAAGGCAGGACAACTGGTTCTTTTTCGGTCCCATCGTAGTTGTCCTGGAAGTCAACGGTGTCCTTGTTGATATCGCGAAGCATTTCGACGGCAATCTTGCTCATCTTTGCTTCGGTATAACGCATGGCCGCCGGGGAGTCCCCGTCGACCGACCCAAAGTTCCCGTGACCGTCGACCAGCATGTAGCGGTAGCTAAAGTCCTGCGCCATCCGGACGAGCCCTTCGTAAATTGAGGAGTCACCATGCGGGTGGAACTTCCCCATGACGTCCCCGACGATCCGGGCAGACTTCTTGTACGGCTTGTCCGGGGTAACCCCCAGTTCGTTCATCCCGTATAAAATCCGTCGCTGGACCGGTTTGAGCCCATCCCGAACGTCAGGCAGCGCCCGTGCAGTGATAACACTCATCGCGTAGTCCAGGAACGAGTTCTTCATTTGACTTGTCAGGTTAGTGCTGCTAATCCGACTTGGTGTGTCTTGTTCAGCCACTATCTTGTTCCTCCTTTAGCTCGCACTTTTACAAGTCCAAGTTCTCAACAAACTTGGCATTCTTCTCAATAAATTCACGCCGCGGTGCTACCTTGTTCCCCATTAGCATCGGGAAAATCTTGTCGGCAGCGGCTGCATCGTCCAGCTTAACCCGCAGCAAGTGACGGTTTTCTGGGTTCATGGTCGTGTCCCACAGCTGTTCAGCGTCCATTTCACCGAGCCCCTTGTACCGTTGGATAACCGGTTTTGGTGATGGCTGCAGTGAGTTAACCACCTTTTCCAGTTCCTCGTCGGATTGGATGTACTTCACAAACTTACCCTGGCGAACCTGGTACAGCGGCGGCTGGGCGATGTAAACGTAGCCGTGTTCCAGCATCGGCCGCATGTAGCGGTAGAACAGGGTCAGCAGTAAAATCCGAATGTGGGCCCCGTCGACATCGGCATCTGTCATAATGATCAGCTTGTGGTAGTTGGCCTTGGTAATATCAAAGTCATCACCAAAGCCGGTACCTAGTGCCGTAAACAGGGACCGAATTTCATCGTTAGCCAAGACCCGGTTTAAACCGGCCTTTTCGACGTTCAAAATTTTCCCCCGGATTGGCAGGATGGCCTGAGTTAACCGTGACCGCCCCTGCTTAGCAGAACCACCGGCGGAGTCACCTTCGACGATAAACAGTTCCGAAATGTTCGGGTCGTTACTGGTATTGTCAGCTAACTTACCCGGCAGGTTGCTGATTTCCAGACCGCTCTTCTTCCGGGTAACCTCCCGGGCCCGCTTGGCAGCGTCACGGGCCTTGGAAGCCAGTTGACCCTTTTCAATGATCTTGTGAGCCGTGTCAGGATTTTCCATCAAGAAACGGTTAAAGGTCTCCGCAAAAATGTGGTCAGTCGCCGTCCGGGCATCCGAGTTACTGAGCTTAGTCTTGGTCTGCCCTTCAAACTGCGGGTTGGGGTGCTTAATAGAAACAACCGCCGTCATCCCTTCACGGACATCGTCCCCGGAAAGTGACTCGTTTTCACGCAGCTGCTTACTCTGGTGACCATAGTCGTTAATAACCCGCGTCAGGGCTGACTTAAAGCCGGTTTCATGACTCCCACCTTCGTAGGTATGGATGTTGTTAGTAAAGGTCAGCAGTTCGTTATGGTAGTCGTTGGTATACTGCAGCGAAACTTCCACCGTAATCCCCTTGTACTTCCCTTCGACGTAAATCGGCGGGTCAAAGAGGACTTCCCGGTCCTTATCCAGGTAGTCAACGTAGTGCCGAATCCCACCTTCGTAGTGAAATTCCTGCTTGGTTGGTTTCTCCGGACGCTTATCTTCAATCGTGATCTTGAGCCCCTTATTTAAGAAAGCCAGTTCACGAATCCGTTCGGTCAGAGTCTTAATATTGTAGGTCGTCGTTTCACGGAACATTTCCGGATCCGGCTTAAAGTGGACCCGCGTCCCGTGCTCGGTCTCCGGCTTGTTGTCGGCAACAACCTTCATTGGCGTCTTCACGTGGCCCCGGGTAAAGTCCATGTAGTATTCCTTGCCCTGGCGGGTAACGTAAACGTCCAGTTCTTCAGAAAGGGCGTTAACAACCGAGGCCCCCACACCATGTAAACCACCAGAAACCTTGTAGGAACTGTGGCCAAACTTACCACCGGCGTGCAGAACGGTAAAGACGGTTTCTAGCGCCGGCTTTCCCGTTTCCTTCTGGGTATCGACAGGAATCCCCCGTCCATTGTCCTGAACGGTAATACTATTATCCTTTTCAACCGTCACGTTGATTTCATCACAAAAGCCGGCTAGGGCTTCATCAATCCCGTTGTCGACAATTTCCCATACGAGGTGGTGCAGCCCCTGGGCGGTCGTGCTCCCGATGTACATCCCTGGTCGCTTCCGAACGGCTTCCAGCCCCTTGAGGACCTGAATTTGACTGGCGTCGTATTCGCTCGCCTTTTCTTCTTTGATCTTTTCTGCTTTATCTAGTTCGCTCACTGCGTTTCCTCCTCGCTGATTTGCCCATATTCAATGTGATAAATTGCCGGTTGGTTGATCAACTGCCGGGCGACCCCACTGAGACTTGTTGTCGTCAGGAAGGTTTGAACCTTATCCTGGATGGCCGTTAACAAGTGGGTCTGCCGGTCGTTATCCAACTCAGACAAGACATCGTCGAGCAGCAGTAATGGGTACTCGTTGGTCTGCTGTTTCATTAATTCAATTTCAGCCAGTTTGACCGACAGCGCGGTTGTCCGCTGCTGCCCCTGTGACCCGAAACTCTGGACATTTTGGCCGTTAACTAAAAAAGCCACATCGTCCCGGTGCGGTCCCGTTAAGGTCGTTCCCAATTCAATTTCGTGCTCGGCACGTTGCTGGTATTGAGCTAATAATTCCTGCTGGTAGTCGGCTGCCGCTTTCTCGTCGGTGGTTTCCACTTGGCTGACGTATTTAAATTTCAGTGTTTCTTTCTGTGTCGAAATGTGTTGGTGGAGTTCTTGCGCCCAAACTTCTAACTGCTTAAGGAGCTGGTAACGCAAGGCAATGACTGTTCCCCCACTTTGGGCCAGTTCTTCAGATAAAACCCCCAGCAAAACTTTATCCGACTGCTGGTGGTATTTAAGTTGCTTGAGGTACTGGTTGCGCTGCTTGAGTACTTGGTTGTACTTGCCCAGCGCAAAAAGGTACTGGTTGCTCATCTGGGAGAACTCAGTATCCATGAACTGTCGCCTGACAACCGGCGCCCCCTTCACCAGTTCCAAGTCCTCCGGGGCAAACAAAACGACGTTTAACGCCCCAATATAAGACGACAAACGGGGCTGAAATAAGTGATTCATCCGCACCCGCTTGCCGCGAGAACTAAATTGCACTGCCAGTGGCAAGCTGCCTAGCTTCTTTTTCACCCGACCGGCAACACTTGCTTCGTGTTCATTCCAGGAAATGAGCTCCCGGTCATTGGCCGTGCGATGACTCTTGGTCAATGCCAATACGTAGATAGCTTCCAGCAGGTTGGTCTTTCCCTGGGCGTTTTCGCCGATCAACACGTTGATTCCCGGATGAAACTTGACTGTCAAGTCCTCATAATTGCGAAAATGATGTAATTTAAGCTCTTCGAGAATCATGCTGAAAACACGCCACCTATTTAATCGTTAGCTTCCCGTGGTTGGGAACAATAACTTCATCGCCAGAACGAAGCTTCTTCCCCCGACGGGTCTCAACCTGGCCATTAACCTGTACTTCGTTTTCCCGGAGGAAGTACTTCGCTGCCCCGCCTGTTTGGATCAGCCCTTCCTCTTTGAGCAGCTGCCCCAGGGTGATGTAGTCCCCGCGGATCTTGATTTCCTTTTCCATTGCCATCTCATCACCTGCTTAATTTATTACCTTATTATTATAACTTTTCGGCGAGACAAAAACAAACCAAATCGCTGTCAAACGCGTTCTGAGGCAAAATTACACGATTAGGCCATTTTTTTCAAAAATAGTGGAAAATGGGTTATTCGCCGGCCAAACAGTTTTAACAATTAATAGTCGAAAAAAAAGAACCGTGACGAAAAAATCACGGTTCTTTTATTGAATTCGATTGCCAGCTAACTTAAATCGTCCGGACCGGGGTAATGAGTTGAACAAAGTTGTTGCCGTCGCCATCTGGAACCAGGGTGAACGGACGCAGTGGTGATGTAAACGACATCGTAATCTTGGCTTGGCCAAAGGAACGCAGGGCATCTTTCATGTAGTCAGGGTTGAAGGAAATTTCCAATTCTTGCCCTGTCAGGCTGCTGTGAGCCACCTGTTCTTCTACATAACCAACATCCGGCGAGTTACCACTGATCTTGGCCTGGGTGGCATCAGGATCCATCGTTAGCTTAACCACGTTGTTCCGGCTTTCGTGACTCAGCAGTGATGCACGTTCAATTGAGGACAAGAAGTCAGCCGCGTTGACTTCGATGACCGTATCACTAGTTGTCGGAATTAGGCGGTCAGTTTCTGGATAGCTTTCTTCAATCAAACGAGATAAGAAGCGGATGTTACCAAAGGTAAACAATGCCAGGTTGTCAGCAATTTGCAGTTTGACATCGTCCTTGCCGTCACCAATCATACGTGATAATTCCTGCAATGACTTACCGGGGATGACCACGTTGAACTGCTGGTCGGAAGTATCAACATTAACTTTCCGTTGTGCCAGCCGGTGACTATCAGTGGCTACCGCTGTTAGTAACCCATTAGCCAACGTGACGTGGATCCCGGTCAGCACCGGCCGGCTCTCCTGGTTAGAAACCGCGATTACCGTCTGGTTGATGACTTCCTTGAGCATTTCCGGAGCTAATTGAACGGCATCTTCAGCATCGATTTCCGGCAACTTCGGATAAGCATTAGCATCCTGGCCGTTAATCTTGAACTCAGCTTGACCAGAAGTAATTTGTGCTTCAAAGCCACTTGCTACTTCAATGGTTACATTTTTATCAGGTAGCTTCTTAATGATATCAATGAAGAACCGAGCAGGTAACACAATGGCACCAGGTTCATCAACGGTCAGTTCATACTGTTCATCAGCACTAGTAATGGAAGATTCAATGGTGATATCAGAGTTACTACCGGTTAAAAGGATTCCTTTATTGGAAATAACCATTTTTAAACCAGTCAAAATCGGTAGGGTTGTTTTTGAAGAAATAGCACGTAACACATTGTTAAGCTGACTAATAAATGCAGCCCGGTTAATCGTAAATTTCATAAATGATGACTCCTTATACTTCGCGGGTGTATACAGTAATAATTACAAAAAATAGTAGTAGTGGTAGGGCCTGTGGAAACTGTTGATAAGTTAGAAAAAGTGCTGATGTGCCAAGGTTCTCCACATGTTGATAACTTGTGGAAAAGTCGTGGATTACTTGTTGAGTTTTCCACACCTATTGTTGCAGGTCCATTTTAAGATGTTGGATATCATCTTTCAATGTTGGGTCCGTTGGCAGCTGCTTTTCAATCTTATCAATCGCGTGAAGAACTGTGGTATGGTCTTTACCTCCAAATTCCTTCCCGATTTGCGGTAAGGAGTTATCGGTCAGTTCACGCGACAGGTACATGGCGATTTGCCGGGGAACGACAATGTTCTTGGTTCGCTTCCGCCCAGTAATATCGCTTTGGTCGATTTTATAGTAACTAGCGACCCGCTTTTGGATGAGGTCGATGTCCAGGGTAGTAGCGGCAGTGGTATTCATACCTTGCAATGCCTCCTGGGCCAACTGGAGCGAAATCGGTTCATGTTTAATTTGCGAGAGAACTTTGACCTTCATCAAGGCCCCTTCCAGTTCCCGAACGTTGGTATTGATGTGCGAAGCAATGACGTTTAATACCTTGTTTGGCGCGTCGATTTGCTCTTCTTCGGCCTTACTACGCAAGATGGCAATCCGCGTTTCCAAGTTTGGCGAGGTAATTTCAACCGGAATCCCCCACATAAACCGGGAAACCAGCCGGTCGGTCATATCGGGAATTTCATTGGGGTTGCGATCAGCAGTCAAAACGATTTGTTTGTTGTTATCGTGCAGGGAGTTAAAGGTATTAAAGAACTCCAGCTGCGTCCCTTCCTTTTTAGAGAGGAACTGGACATCGTCAACCAGCAAGGCATCAAGGTTGCGGTACTCCTGGCGAAATTCTTCCTGGCTGTTATTTTTGATCGAATTAACGTAATCGTTAATGAAATTTTCACTAGTGACATACTTGATTTTGGCATTGGGATTGTGGACCAGCATGTTGTTAGCGATCGCCTGCATTAAGTGGGTCTTTCCCAAACCAACGCCACCGTAAATAAGCAGTGGATTGTAAATACCACCGGGGTCTTCGGAAGCAGCATATGCCGAAGCATACGCCATGACGTTACTTTGGCCCTGAATAAAGTTATCAAAAGTGTATTCAGGGTTTAGTGGTGTTTGTTCCTTATACGAAGGTTGAGCCGGTGTTACCTCTTTTTCCGCCAGATCGTCAGGGAGGACGTAGCGGGTTTCGAGGTGGGTACCGGTTTGTTGAAACAGGACACTTTTAACTTTCGGATCGACCTTCGTCTGCCAGAAGTTTTCAATGTACTTTATTGGCAAGCTAATTGTAAAAACGTTGTTTTCTAGAGAAACAGGTTTTGCCGGAGCAATTAAATTCGCATAGGTCATTGCTTGATAGTTTTTGCGAAGATAATCCTGGATCGCTTCCCAAAGAGAATCGAGCTCAGTCAAAATAATTTCCTCCTCAGTAATTTATACACAAGACAATCGATATTTTATCATTGCTTAGACGAGTTTTCCACAGGCTGGGGATTTTTTTGCGCACACATTACACAACGCTGTGTGTAAATTATCCACACCCTTGTGAGTTTGTGGATAACTTTTTGGGATTTGGCAGTTG